>BCRI01000350.1 GCA_001552515.1 Sphaerimonospora mesophila NBRC 14179 = JCM 3151 | reverse complement strand
TGTCGCTGCCGAAGGGGCCTGATCAGGTGGTGGCGGTGTTGGGGGTGTTGGCGGTTGGTGGGGTGTATGTGCCGGTGGGGGTGGATCAGCCGGTGGTGCGGCGGGAGCGGATCTTGTCGCGTGCGGGGGTGCGGGGTGTGGTGTGTGCGGATGGTGGTGTGGGGGTTCCTGCGGGTGTGGCGGTTGTTGCTCCGGATGCGTGGGTCTGCGGTGGTGGGTTGGCGGGTCCGGTGGGGGTGTCGGATGAGTCGGCTGCGTATGTGATTTTCACGTCGGGGTCGACGGGTGAGCCGAAGGGTGTGGTGGTGTCGCATCGGGCGGCGGTGAACACGGTTGAGGATGTGTGTTCGCGGTTCGGTGTGGGGGTGTCGGATCGGGTGTTGGCGGTGTCGGCGCTTGATTTCGATTTGTCGGTTTTTGATGTGTTCGGGGTGTTGGGGGTGGGGGGTGGTGTGGTGTTGGTCGAGGAGGGGCAGCGGCGTGATGCCGGTGCGTGGCTCGACCTGGTCCGCCGCCACCA
>BCRI01000349.1 GCA_001552515.1 Sphaerimonospora mesophila NBRC 14179 = JCM 3151 | reverse complement strand
CAGCGCGAGCGCGAAGTAGCGCTCCGCCTTGTACGTCCAGATCTCCTTGGTGATGGCCTTGAAGCCGTAGTTCACCCAGAAGGTCCGCTTGTGGTACTTGACGTTATTCCCGAAGCCGGTGGTGTAGTAGACGGCCTTGTGGTCCTTGGTGATGTAGAAGGGGATGAGTGAGGAGCCGACGGTGGCCCTGTACTCATCCCTCGTGATGATGCTGTCGGTGTAGCCCGTGCCCACCGCCGGCGTGAAGAAGTCGCCGACCTTCTCGATCTTCTTGCCCGCGTTGAACTTCAGGAACTCCTCGAGCGTCACGCCCTCGGTGAAGGTCGAGTGCTCGGTGCCCTTGGCGACGACCTTGGTCTTGTCGACCTCGTAGGTGGTCTCGGTCTTCTTCGTGGACTTGTCGGAGGCCTTGGGGTTCGCCTTCAGGAAGGCGTCCAGCTCGGCCTTGGTGTTGAAGGTGTAGCTCTTGAGGTCACGCACGTCCGTGGCGTACTTGGCGTACTCGGCCTCGGTGACCTCGGAGGCGCCG
>BCRI01000348.1 GCA_001552515.1 Sphaerimonospora mesophila NBRC 14179 = JCM 3151 | reverse complement strand
CGAGGTGCGGGAGGTGCCGCCGCACTGGCGGTCGATTCCGTACGGCGTGCCGCTGCGCAACCAGATGTTCCGGGTGGTGGACGGGCGTGGGCGTGACCGGCCCGACTGGGTGCCGGGCGAGCTGTGGATCGGCGGCGCCGGGGTGGCGCTGGGGTATCGGGGTGATCCGGAGCGTACCGCCGAGCGGTTCGTGACCTCGGGCGGGGTGCGCTGGTATCGGACCGGTGATCTGGGGCGTTACTGGCCGGACGGGACGCTGGAGTTCCTGGGCCGGGCCGACTTCCAGGTGAAGATCCGCGGGCATCGCATCGAGCTGGGAGAGATCGAGGCCGCGCTGACCGCTCACCCGGGAGTGCGCGACGCCGTGGTGATCGCGGTCGGGCAGGCCACCCGCAAACTGGCCGCCGCCGTGGTCACCGAGCCGGGTGCCGACCTGTCGGGGGTCGAGGAGTTCCTGCGCGAGCGGCTGCCGTCGTACATGCTGCCCGACCGGGTGCTGGTGCTGGAGGCGTTCCCGCTCAACCACAACGGCAAGATCGACAGAACC
>BCRI01000347.1 GCA_001552515.1 Sphaerimonospora mesophila NBRC 14179 = JCM 3151 | reverse complement strand
CCTGGCGAGGTCGGCCTGGCCGAGCCCACCGGTGATCCCACTACGCTCCGCCCACAACCCCCACCCCAACGACACACCCGGCAACCCACGACCACGCCGCCACGACACCAACGCATCCACAAACGCATTCCCCGCCGCATACGCCCCCTGACCCGGACCCCCCAACACCCCCGCAGCCGACGAAAACACCACAAAACCCGCCAGATCCCGCCCCCGCGTCACCTCATCCAGCACCACCCCACCAGCCACCTTCGCAGCCAGCACCCGATCAACCCGCCCCGCATCCAACCCCCCGACCAGACCGTCCTCCACCACCCCCGCCGCATGCACCACCACCGACAACCCACCCAACGACCCCACCAACGCCGCCATCGCCCCCCGATCGGCCACATCAGCCGCAACCACCCGCACCCGCGCCCCCAACGCGGACAACTCCTCCACCACCCCCACACCACCACCACCCCGCGACACCAACACCACATCCCGCACCCCATACGCCACCACCAGATGACGCGCCACCAACCGCCCCAACGTCCCCGTACCACCGGTGATCAGT
>BCRI01000346.1 GCA_001552515.1 Sphaerimonospora mesophila NBRC 14179 = JCM 3151 | reverse complement strand
AGTTCCCTGCGCCAGGCCATGATCGACCACATCAACGGGGTCATGGCCCACTACAAGGGCAAGATCCCCTACTGGGACGTCGTCAACGAGGCCTACGCCGACGGCAACTCCGGCGGCCGCCGCGACTCCAACCTCCAGCGCACCGGCAACGACTGGATCGAGGTCGCCTTCCGCACCGCGCGGGCCGCCGATCCGGCCGCCAAGCTCTGCTACAACGACTACAACATCGACAACTGGACCTGGGCCAAGACCCAGGGCGTCTACAACATGGTCCGCGACTTCAAGCAGCGCGGCGTGCCGATCGACTGCGTCGGTTTCCAGGGCCACTTCAACAACCAGAGCGCCTACAACCCCAACTTCCGCACCACGTTGCAGAGCTTCGCCGCCCTCGGCGTCGACGTCGCGATCACCGAGCTGGACGTGGAGGGCGCCTCGCCCACCACCTACGCCAACATCGTCAACGACTGCCTGGCCGTGCCGCGCTGCGTCGGCATCACCGTGTGGGGCGTCCGCGACAGCGACTCCTGGCGCTCCAGCCAGACCCCGCTGCTCTTCGACGGCAACGGCAACAAGAAGCCCGCCTACACCTCGGTCCTGAACGCACTCAACGCCGCCACGCCCGGGCCCACCCCC
>BCRI01000345.1 GCA_001552515.1 Sphaerimonospora mesophila NBRC 14179 = JCM 3151 | reverse complement strand
TGACCCCACGGTGAACGGCCCTCGCCGGCACCGCCGACCGACCTCGGCGAGGGTCCACCGATACCCGCTCACCTCGCGGTCGATCACGCCGCTCCGGGCTTCCGCGGCTGGTCACGAGTGTGAGCGAGACGGCCCGGCGGAGTCATATGACTCCGCCGGGCCGTCATCCGTCCGCCCGTCCGGCGACCCCGAACGCACCCGGCCGCTCCCGCCCGCCGGGCCCACTCGCGACGGGTTCAGTCCCATTCGGATTCAGTCAGCCGACCAGACAGGGCTCGGCCGGGTCGAAAGCGGCACCACCTCATCAAGGTCCGGCTCCAGAACTCTAGGCAGTAGGCGGAGTGCCGGAATATCGTGCAGGCGAGATGAACTGATCGCGGCGAAGATGGCGCGCGGCCGATGCCTGTCCCCTATTTCAGGCCGTCTACCGCGTGGTCGACGACAATCGAAATCAGCTCCGGCAAGAACCACGGTTGAGGACAGGTCGGAATTCCCTTCGGATTCGGCCCTGCGGAAGCTTCGTAATCGGTGGTGGTAGAAACGTGCGATGGCGGATTCCGGGAAGCTCGATCGTCCGGCAGATCCGGGTGATGCTGCTGCTCAGGAGGGCCGGGCGCATGGTCATGGGCGGTGACCCGCAGGCTCTGCTCGAC
>BCRI01000344.1 GCA_001552515.1 Sphaerimonospora mesophila NBRC 14179 = JCM 3151 | reverse complement strand
CCGGCAGGTCGGTGCGGATGGCGGCGAGGGCGGTGATGATGCCGTGGCGGCGGGCGCAGGTCATGTCGTGCTCGCGGCCGGGGCGGACGTCGGAGACCCACAGCGGCCAGCCGTCCGGGGCGGAGATGACCTGCACGTTGCCGCCGTGGTGCTTGTGCTTTCCCGACCACCACAGGTCGGCGCCGTTGGGGCCGGGGGTGGCGACGCGGTCGGTGGCGATGAGGATGCCGTCGAGGTTGATGTGCGTCAGACCCGTACGCGCGGCCGTGTCCAAGACGGTGTCCAGGTCGGGAGTGTGCGCGGCCAGAAGGTCGATGCCCTCATGGAGGTAGCGGTAGACGGTCTTGCGGCCGATGCCGTGATCGATCGCCAGTTGCCTGATTCTGGTGCCGTCCAGGAACCAGCGCAGGATGAGGACGGCCTGGGCATGGCAGCCGAGTGCGCGGCGGCCGCGGCGGGTACCTCGGCGGCGGCGCTCGGCATGAAGCAGGGCGGCCAGGAACAGTACGGTCTCCCGGCGCACCTGGAGGGTCGCCGAGTATGTGACACTGGTGGGCACGTGAAGCCTCTGATTATGAAGTTGATCTCTAGACAAGACCACTTCTATCAGGGGCTTTACGCTTTCCGAACACTGGGGCGCGGCATGCCCAGGCA
>BCRI01000343.1 GCA_001552515.1 Sphaerimonospora mesophila NBRC 14179 = JCM 3151 | reverse complement strand
ATAACGGCTCAGAAGATCGTCCACCTGCTCGGCCGGAGCCGCGATCGAGGCCATCGCCCCCGACCCCGACAGAGCCCCCAACGCCCGACTGCGCAACGCCACCACCGCCGCACCATCGGCCAGCGACAACGCCCCCGACACCACCGCAGCAGCGATCTCCCCCTGCGAATGCCCGATCACCGCGGCAGGCTCCACCCCCAGCCACCGCCACGTCTCGGCCAGACCGACCATCACCGCCCACAGCACCGGCTGAACCACCTCGGCCCGCTCCGGCACCACCCCCGACCGCAACACCCCCACCACATCGACATCCACAAACCGCCCAAGCGCCCCCGCGCACTCGGCCACCCGCTCGGCGAACACCGGACACTCCGCAAGAAGCCGCGCACCCATCCCCGCCCACTGCGACCCCTGACCCGGAAACACCAACACCGGACGCGCGACCTGGGAAGCGACCCCCCGCACCAGACCCGGCGACTCACCACCCCCCGCCAGAGCACGCAACCCCGCCACACCGTCCACCACCACGGCCCGGTGCTCGAACACCGCCCGCGAGGCCAACCCCGCCGCCACCGAAGCCACCCCATGCTCCTCGGCCACCGGCACCAGACCCGCCGCCAACGCACGCAACGCACCCTCATCACGCGCCGACACCACCACCGGCACCGGCCC
>BCRI01000342.1 GCA_001552515.1 Sphaerimonospora mesophila NBRC 14179 = JCM 3151 | reverse complement strand
TTGCTGCCCTCGGCCAGCAGGTAGAACCAGTGGTTCTGCGGGCCGGCCGCCGCGTGCACCTCGGTCCTGGGGATCGCCGAGCTGTAGCAGTTGGGGTGGCCCAGTGCGCCGGGGTTGTACATGTTGCGGATCGGGCCGCTGCCGGCGAGGTTGATCGCCTCGCCGACCAGGTAGTCCGGCGGGTCGACGGGGTTGTTGGCGTAGTGCTCGGTCAGCGCGCCGAAGATGTCGCCGGTGGACTCGTTCAGGCCGCCTTCCTCGTTGCCGCTGCCGTTGCCGGAGCCGGAGTACTGGAAGATGGCGTGGCCGAGTTCGTGGCCGACGACGTCCATCGAGGTCAGCTGCTTGGTGCGGGCCTGGTTGTAGCCGAAGGCGGTGTAGGAGCCGTACCAGTAGGCGTTGACCGCGTTGAGGCCGACTCGCATGGGGAAGGAACGGCCCGTGCCGCTGTGGCCGTTGCGGCCCAGCCAGTCGCGGAGCATGTTCCATTCCTTCTGCGCGGCGTACATCGCGTCGACGCAGGCGGTCTCCAGGTCGGTGCCCGAGCCGTTGCCCCAGGTGTCGGTGCTCTTGGTGTAGGCGGCGCCGTTCTGCCCGCCGCACTGCAGGCCGGGCCGGTTGGGGTCGACCAGGGTGTAGGAGCTGCCGGAGCGGCCGGTGTCGATGGTCACCTGGCCGTTGAGGTGGCCGTT
>BCRI01000341.1 GCA_001552515.1 Sphaerimonospora mesophila NBRC 14179 = JCM 3151 | reverse complement strand
GCTCAACAAGAAGCTCGGGGTCGACGCGGAGATCATGCAGGGCACGCTGACCGAGGACGACATCGTCGCGACCATCGAATACCTCGTACGGCTGCACGCCGGCGAGGAGACGATGGGCGAGAACGGTTCGGTCATCGTCGAGACCGACGACATCGACCACTTCGGCAACCGGCGTCTGCGTACGGTGGGCGAGCTCATCCAGAACCAGGTCCGGCTGGGTCTGGCCCGGATGGAGCGGGTCGTCCGCGAGCGGATGACCACCCAGGACGTCGAGGCGATAACGCCGCAGACGCTGATCAACGTCCGCCCGGTCACCGCGTCGATCAGGGAGTTCTTCGGCACGTCGCAGCTGTCGCAGTTCATGGACCAGACCAACCCGCTGGCCGGCCTGACGCACAAGCGGCGTCTTTCCGCCCTCGGTCCCGGTGGTCTGTCCCGTGAGCGCGCGGGTTTCGAGGTTCGCGACGTGCACCCGTCGCACTACGGCCGGATGTGCCCGATCGAGACGCCGGAAGGCCCGAACATCGGCCTGATCGGTTCGCTTTCGTCCTTCGGCCGGGTCAACTCGTTCGGCTTCGTCGAGACGCCGTACCGCCGGGTCATCGACGGCAAGGTCACCGATGAGATCGACTACCTGACCGCGGACGAGGAGGACAGGCACGTGGTGGCGCAGGCCAACACGCTCCTGAACT
>BCRI01000340.1 GCA_001552515.1 Sphaerimonospora mesophila NBRC 14179 = JCM 3151 | reverse complement strand
GGTCAACAAGAAGCTGGGGCTGGACACCGACATCACGGTCGGCACCCTCACAGAAGAGGACATCGTCGCCACGGTCGAGTACCTCGTACGGCTGCACGCGGGTGAGGAGACGATGCAGGGCGTCGACGGCCGCGAGGTCGTCGTCGAGACCGACGACATCGACCACTTCGGCAACCGGCGTCTGCGCAGCGTGGGCGAGCTCATCCAGAACCAGGTCCGGCTGGGCCTGGCCCGGATGGAGCGGGTCGTCCGCGAGCGGATGACCACCCAGGACGTCGAGGCGATAACGCCGCAGACGCTGATCAACGTCCGTCCGGTCACCGCGTCGATCAGGGAGTTCTTCGGCACGTCGCAGCTGTCGCAGTTCCTGGACCAGACCAACCCGCTGGCCGGCCTGACGCACAAGCGGCGGCTGAACGCGCTGGGCCCGGGTGGTCTGTCCCGTGAGCGCGCGGGTTTCGAGGTCCGCGACGTGCACCCGTCGCACTACGGCCGGATGTGCCCGATCGAGACGCCGGAAGGCCCGAACATCGGCCTGATCGGTTCACTGGCCACCTTCGCCCGGCTCAACTCGTTCGGCTTCGTCGAGACGCCGTACCGCAAGATCGTGGATGGCCGGGTCACGGACCAGATCGACTATCTCACCGCCGACGAAGAAGATCGCTTCGTCATGGCGCAGGCCAACACGCCGCTCAA
>BCRI01000339.1 GCA_001552515.1 Sphaerimonospora mesophila NBRC 14179 = JCM 3151 | reverse complement strand
GCATTGGCCCCAGCAGTGGTTCGGCGGAGATCCAGCGGTCCTCATCGTCCCTACGAGGGGTCGCAACCATCCCCGCCCTCCCTGCCTGTCGTCCTGCTGCCCTGTCCTCATCGTCCCTACGAGGGGTCGCAACGCCAGCACCAGGCCGTGCACGCTGTAGTCCCGCCGTCCTCATCGTCCCTACGAGGGGTCGCAACATGCCGTGCCAGTCGCCGTCGGTGCCGAGCACGTCCTCATCGTCCCTACGAGGGGTCGCAACCGGCCCTGGTCGTCCTCATCGAACTGTTCCTGCTCTAGTCCTCATCGTCCCTACGAGGGGTCGCAACATCGCGGCGGCCAGGCCCTCACCGAGGCCCCCGCCGTCCTCATCGTCCCTACGAGGGGTCGCAACGCCTTCACCCGCAGCGTCACGATCACGTGGCCCAGGGTCCTCATCGTCCCTACGAGAGGCCGCGACTTCTGCAAGCGCAAGCCTTCCGGGGCGTCCGCACGGGCCTCCATCGCTCAGGTGAGAATTAGCGACCTCGGAACTGCAAGGGGGCACGTAGCTGCCGCCGTTATGGAAAGGATCTTGGCGGATGGGTCGAGCCATTGGCGTCCTGACCCATCCGCCAAGATTTCGTCAGCGGCTGATATCGCGACGGCGACGCGAGCGTCGGACGTTCGCCGACTCGCATCGCTCGGTCACCCACTCCAGACCGGCCTGACAAATCCG
>BCRI01000338.1 GCA_001552515.1 Sphaerimonospora mesophila NBRC 14179 = JCM 3151 | reverse complement strand
GTCAGGTGCGGTCGGTGGCGGAGGTGTCGGCGTTGTTGCGGATTCCGCTGGGTGTGGTGCGTGTGGTGATCGCGGACATGGCGGCTGAGGGTTTGGTGCAGGTGCATCAGCCGCAGCTGGATGCGGGCAAGCCGGATGTGACTTTGCTGGAGAGGGTGCTCAGTGGACTTCGCAGGCTCTAGAGATGTGGCCGGTTCCGGTCGGGGGCTGACGTCGACGAAGATCGTCGTTGCGGGTGGTTTCGGTGTGGGGAAGACGACGTTCGTGGGGGCGGTGTCGGAGATCATGCCGTTGACGACGGAGGCGGTGATGACCGATGCGTCGGCGGGGGTGGACGATGTGGGGTTGGTTCCGCATAAGACGACGACGACGGTGGCGATGGATTTCGGGCGGGTGTCGCTGGATCGTGATTTGATCTTGTATTTGTTCGGGACGCCAGGTCAGCATCGGTTCTGGTTCATGTGGGATGACCTGGTGCGGGGGGCGATCGGTGCGGTGGTGCTGGTGGATACGCGGCGGCTGGCCGACAGTTTTCCGGCGGTGGATTATTTCGAGGAGGCGCGGTTGCCGTTCGTGGTGGGGATCAATGGGTTCGATGGGCGGTTTCCGCATGGTGAGGAGGAGATTCGGGAGGCGATGACGTTGGGGGCGCATATCCCGATCGTGCGTACGGACGCGCGTGATCGGGAGTCGGTCAAGAGTGCGTTGATCACTCTGGT
>BCRI01000337.1 GCA_001552515.1 Sphaerimonospora mesophila NBRC 14179 = JCM 3151 | reverse complement strand
GGGTCAATACAGCTAGGGCGTGCGCACACGGGCGGTGGAGGAGCGGACCACGAGCTCCGGCTCGAAGAGCAGTTCCCCCGTGGTCACGGCCACCCCCTCGATCTGGTTGACCAGCAGCTCCACCGCCGCGCGGCCCATCGCCTCGATGGGCTGCCGGACCGTCGTGAGCGGCGGGTCGACGCAGTTCATCAGCGCCGAGTCGTCGTAACCGATGACCGAGACATCCTGCGGCACGCGCAGCCCCTCTCTCCGGGCGGCCCTGATCGCGCCCAGGGCCAGGGGGTCGCTGCCGCAGATGAGACCGGTGACCCTCTGCCGAACCAACTTCAGCGCCGCCGCGTGACCGCCCTCCAGCGAGTGCATGGTGTGCTCCACCAGCTCACCGCCCAATGCCCGGAACGCCTCCAACTTGCGCGCAGAGGGCATATGATCGGCCGGGCCGACGATCAGGCCTATCCGCTCGTGCCCGAGGGTCCGCAGATGGTTCAGCGCCTCCTTGACCACGATCGCGTCGTCACACGAGACACGCGGGAAATCCCAGTGGTCGGCTGCGGCGTTGACCAGGACGGTAGGCAGGCGGCGGTCGATCAGCCCGAGGTAGTGCTCGTGCACGACCCCGGCCTGCGTGTAGAGCCCGCCGGCGAACACCACGCCGGAGACCTGCTGCTGCAGCAGCAGATCGACGTAGTCCGCCTCGGAAATGCCACCCACGGTCCGAGTGCACAGCACGGGGGTGAATCCC
>BCRI01000336.1 GCA_001552515.1 Sphaerimonospora mesophila NBRC 14179 = JCM 3151 | reverse complement strand
GGATCTGGGCGTGGACGCGATCTGGCTGACGCCGTTCTACCCCTCGCCGATGGCCGACTTCGGCTACGACGTGGCCGACTACCGCGACGTCGACCCGATCTTCGGATCGCTGGCCGACGCCCGGGCGTTGATCGACGACGCCCACCGGCACGGCCTGAAGATCATCGTGGACGTCGTGCCGAACCACACCTCCGACGAGCACCCCTGGTTCCTCGCGGCGCTGGCGGCCGGCCCCGGCTCCCCCGAGCGGGAGCGCTACATCTTCCGGCACGGCAGGGGCACGACCGGGGAACTGCCGCCCAACGACTGGGAGTCGATCTTCGGCGGCCCGGCCTGGACCCGGGTGGCCGACGGGCAGTGGTACCTCCACCTGTTCGCCCCCCAGCAGCCCGACCTCAACTGGGAGCACCCCGAGGTGCACGAGGAGTTCGCCGATGTGCTGCGGTTCTGGCTCGACCTCGGCGTGGACGGCTTCCGGATCGACGTGGCGCACGGCATGGTCAAGGCGCCCGGACTGCCGGACGTCGGCCACGCCGGCCAGGTGCGGATGATCGGCACCGAGGTGGTGCCGTACTTCGACCAGGACGGCGTGCACGAGATCCACCGCTCCTGGCGGCGCATCCTCGACTCCTACGACGGCGAGCGGATCGGCGTGGCCGAGGCGTGGGCGCCGACCCCGCGGCGGCTCGCCGACTACGTCCGCCCCGACGAGCTGCACCAGGCGTTCAACTTCCACTTCCTCA
>BCRI01000335.1 GCA_001552515.1 Sphaerimonospora mesophila NBRC 14179 = JCM 3151 | reverse complement strand
GGCGGGGGGTGGCGGGGGGTGGCGGGGTCGGCCAGCTTGAGCAGCGACCTGGCCAGGGCCTCGCCCCCCACGGGATCCCGGCTGATCACGAGGATCGTGTCGTCGCCGGCCACCGTGCCGAGGATAGACCCCCAGCCGGCGTGGTCGATGGCCGAGGCGAGGAACTGCGCCGCCCCCGGAGGCGTACGGAGGATCACCAGGTTGGCCGAGGCCTCCGCCGACACCAGAAGCTCCTCGGCGATCCTGCGCAGCCGGGCGTCCGGATTCTCCGCCGACCCGTCGGGCTCACCGGTCCGGTAGCGCGGGATCCGCCCGCCGCCCTCGCCGGGCAGCGCGTAGACCAGCGTGCCGTCGTCCGCCCGCAGCTTCAACGCGCCGAGCTCGTCGAGATCCCGGGAGAGCGTGGCCTGCGTGACCTCCACGCCCCCCTCGGCGAGCAGCCGGGCCAGCTCAGGCTGGGAACGGACCTTGTGCCTGGTCAGCAGCTCGACGATGCGCGCGTGCCGCGCCGCCTTGGTGAGCGGGATGGTCATGTCGCCTCCGCACCGCCCGTGACGAGCCAGTGGAGCAGGGCCTTCTGCGCGTGCAGCCGGTTCTCCGCCTCGTCCCACACAACGCTGCGCGGGCCGTCGATCACCTCGGCGGTGATCTCCATCTCCCGGTAGGCGGGCAGGCAGTGCAGCACGATCGCGTCCGGCGCGGCCAACTCCAGCAGCTTCGCGTTCACCTGGTAGGCGCCGAAGGCGGCGATCCGCTCCTCCTTGCCGTCCTGGCCCATCGACACCCAGGT
>BCRI01000334.1 GCA_001552515.1 Sphaerimonospora mesophila NBRC 14179 = JCM 3151 | reverse complement strand
GTTGCCACCGTGGCAGTCCCACAGCTGCAGCTGGGTGCCGTCGGCCGTGCTGTAGTTGGGCACGTCAACACAGCGGCCCGAGCCGACGCCCCTGATCAGCCCGGAACCGCCACCACCCGGCGTCGGAGTGACGGTCGGAGTCGGGGTCGGGGTCGGGGTCGGGGTGGGGTTGGGGTTGGGGTTGGCTGCGTTGAGTGCGTTCAGCACCGAGGTGTAGGCCGGCTTCTTGTTGCCGTTGCCGTCGAACAGCAGCGGGGTCTGCTCGGAGCGCCAGGAGTCGCTGTCGCGGACGCCCCACACGGTGATTCCCACGCAGCGCGGCACGGCCAGGCAGTCGTTGACGATGTTGGCGTAGGTGGTGGGCGAGGCGCCCTGGACGTCCAGCTCGGTGATGGCCACGTCGACGCCGAGGGCGGCGAAGCTCTGCAACGTGGTGCGGAAGTTGGGGTTGTAGGCGCTCTGGTTGTTGAAGTGGCCCTGGAAACCGACGCAGTCGATCGGGACTCCGCGCTGCTTGAAGTCGCGGACCATGTTGTAGACGCCCTGGGTCTTGGCCCAGGTCCAGTTGTCGATGTTGTAGTCGTTGTAGCAGAGCTTGGCGGCCGGGTCGGCGGCCCGCGCGGTGCGGAAGGCGACCTCGATCCAGTCGTTGCCGGTCTGCTGGAGGTTGGAGTTGCGCCGGGCGCCGGAGTTGCCGTCTTCGTAGGCCTCGTTGACGACGTCCCAGTAGGGGATCTTGCCCTTGTAGTGGGCCATGACCCCGTTGATGTGGTCGATCATGGCCTGGCGCAGGGCGCC
>BCRI01000333.1 GCA_001552515.1 Sphaerimonospora mesophila NBRC 14179 = JCM 3151 | reverse complement strand
ACCACCACCACGGCGACTTCCCAGGCCGCGACGCCGAAAGACGGGCTGCCGTCGATGATCGCTTACCTCACCCGGGTGCTGAAGACGCCCACCATCGGTGCGTTCTGGGAAGATCTGGCTGCCCAAGCCCGGGATGAGAACTGGTCGCATGAGGAGTACCTGGCCGCGCTGCTGCAGCGCCAAGTCGCCGACCGGGAATCCAAGGGCACCGTCATGCGCATCCGCACCGCCCACTTCCCCCAGGTGAAGACGTTGGAGGACTTCAACCTCGACCATCTGCCCTCGCTGCGCCGCGACGTGCTCGCTCACCTGGCCACCGCCACGTTCGTCGCCAAGGCCGAGAACGTGATCCTGCTGGGACCGCCCGGGATCGGCAAGACCCACCTGGCCATCGGCCTGGGGGTCAAGGCCTGCCAAACCGGCTACTCGGTGCTGTTCGACACCGCCAGCAACTGGATCGCCCGGCTGTCGGCGGCGCATCACGCGGGGCAGTTGGAGACCGAGCTGAAGAAGATCCGCCGTTACAAGCTGATCATCGTCGATGAGGTGGGCTACATCCCGTTCGACCAGGACGCGGCCAACCTGTTCTTCCAGCTGGTGGCGTCCCGCTACGAGCAGGGCTCGATTATGGTCACCTCGAACCTGCCCTTCGGCCGGTGGGGTGAGACGTTCTCCGACGACGTCGTAGCCGCAGCGATGATCGACCGGCTCGTTCACCACGCCGAGGTCCTCACCCTCACCGGCGATTCCTACCGCACCCGGCAACGCCGCGAGTTGCTGGCCAAGGAGAACCGCGCCAGCCGCGACTGACCAACCACCAAGGGGTCAATTTT
>BCRI01000332.1 GCA_001552515.1 Sphaerimonospora mesophila NBRC 14179 = JCM 3151 | reverse complement strand
GGGGACACCAAGTTCCTCACCTGGGCCGCCAACGCGATCGCCGTCTCGCTGCTCACCGCGGTGATCGGCGTGCTGCTGTCGGCCACCACGGGCTACGCCGTGAGCCGCTTCCGGTTTCCCGGCCACCGGTCGATCATGTGGATGCTGCTGGTCACCCAGATGTTCCCGGTGGCCATCCTGATCGTGCCGATCTACAACCTGCTGGCCGGGCTCGGGCTGATCAACCGGCTTCCGTCGCTCGTCATCGCATACCTCACCTCGACCATCCCGTTCTGCGCCTGGATGATGCGGGGTTACTTCAACACCGTGCCGGTGTCGATCGACGAGGCGGGACTGGTGGACGGGCTGACGCCGTTCGGCGCGTTCTGGCGGCTCATCCTGCCGCTGGCCAAACCGGGGCTGGCCGTGGCCGCCTTCTACTCGTTCCTCACCGCCTGGGCGGAGGTCGCGTACGCGACCGCGTTCATGACCGGCGACGACAAGTACACGCTCGCCGTCGGCCTCAGCCAGTTCGTCGGGCAGCACAAGGCGGAGTGGGGCCTGCTCACGGCGTCGTCGGTGCTGATCGCCATCCCGGCGGCCGTCGTCTTCCTGCTCGTCCAGCGCCATCTGGTCACCGGCCTCACCGCCGGGGCCGCGAAGGCATGACATCACCATGAGAATCGGGGGATACACATGACCGAAGTCGCCCTGCACCCATCGGCGCGGACGACGGCCACCCGCTGGTGGCGGGACGCGGTGATCTACCAGGTGTACGTGCGCAGCTTCGCCGACGGCAACGGCGACGGCGTCGGCGACCTGCTCGGCGTCCGCAGCCGGCTGCGATACCTGGC
>BCRI01000331.1 GCA_001552515.1 Sphaerimonospora mesophila NBRC 14179 = JCM 3151 | reverse complement strand
CCGGACTCGCCGTGCTCGACGTAGTCGGTCAGCCGACCGGCCATACCGTCGACCCTGTCGGTGATCGACGAGAGCGCCCGCTCGGCCACCGCCGTCGCCAGGTTCTGCACCTCCCGGCCGAGCCTGCGGGTCGGCATCTCGGGAACCGCCGTCCGCCCGGCTCCTGTCAGTCCGGCTCCCGTCTTCCCGGTCCCGGTCTTCTCGGTCCCGATCTTCCGCACCCCCGTCGCCAGGGTGGTCGTCTTCCTCAACTGCTCGGTCATCGGGCCTCACCTCCGCCGGAAGACCGGCCGCGACGGGCGCTGGACGCGCGGCTTCGGCCGTTGCTCGGCTGCGATCTCCTCGGGCTCCTCCTCTTCGTACGGCTCCTCCTCGAAGCCCTCCTCTTCCGCGTAGCCCTCTTCTGCCGCGGGCTCGGCGGTCTCCGGAGCGGGCCGCCCCGTGGGGACCTTGGGATGGCGGAGGGCCTCGGCGCGCTCGTGCAGCTTGTCGCTCAGCGCGTCGATCTGCTTGCTGGTCGCGGCCACCACGGCCGCCTTGCCGATGTCCAGCAGGTCGCCGCGGACCCGTTCAGTGATCTTTCCCAGCTCGGGAGATGCGCCGCCGAGGACCTTGACGCCCTGTTGCAGGAGGCCGCCCGCCGTCCCCTCCCCGCGCAGCCGGTTCGCCAAAATGATTAGCGCCAGCACGGCCACCAGGCCCAGCTTGCGGCGCCGCCCAAGGTAGTAGCCGGCGAGGACGGCCAGGGCCACCTTCAGTCCGTCTTTCATGATCGCCCCTCCTCGTGGCATCGCCGAGGGCCTGCCGTACGGTGATCCCGAACAAAATGCCCTAGTAC
>BCRI01000330.1 GCA_001552515.1 Sphaerimonospora mesophila NBRC 14179 = JCM 3151 | reverse complement strand
CCGCAGGTACATCCGGAGCAGCATCTGCGCCCAGTCGGCGGCGTCGACCCCGCCGGCCTGTGAGTTGATGGTGACCAGCGCCTCGCGGGAGTCGTACTCCCCGGACAGCAGCGTGCGCACCTCCAGGGCCCCTATGTCGGACTTCAGCGCGCTCAGCTCCCGGCCGGCCTCGGCCAGCGCGTCCTCATCGCCCTCCTCGGCCGCCAGCTCGAACAGGACCGGCAGGTCCTCCAGGCGGCGGGCGAGGTCGGAGACCCGGTTGACCTCGCCCTGCAGGTGCGACAGCCTGCTGGTGACGCGCTGGGCCTGCTCCGGGTCGTTCCACAGGTCGGGCGCGGCAGCCTGCTCCTCCAACTCGACGATCTGCTTGCGCATCGCGTCGAGGTCGAGCACGTCCTGTATGCCCTTCAGGGTGCCGGTAAGCTCGTTGATCTCTTCGGCTGGATCGATGACTGCCACGTCTGTAAAGGGTACGCGAACGGCGGACCCGCTCGGGTCGCACGTCCGGCCCACGGCCGGGAGTGTCCGCCCGGGCCGTACGGCACGGCGGCGAAAAACGGCGGAGCGGCGGCGAAAAAAAGCGGTGGCGGTGGGCGACGGCCCGAACACGGCATGATTCGTGACCAAGCCATAGCATGTGGAGCGGATATGGGGGGTGGCGTGGACGGGATCGTTCGAAGCGCGCTCGCCCATGCCGCCACCCGCGCCGCAGCACCGGTTCTCGCCCTGGTGCTCCTCGGCGTGGCCGGCTGCTCCGGCGCAGGACCGGCGGAGCCCGGGGAACCGGCCGGAGCCATGTCCCCCAGCCCGGCGGCCGCCGTCTCCAGCGTCCCCGTGGCCACCCCCTCCCCCAG
>BCRI01000329.1 GCA_001552515.1 Sphaerimonospora mesophila NBRC 14179 = JCM 3151 | reverse complement strand
TACGCACACCGACGCTGTCGCGCTTGTCGATCTCGAACTCGAGCCACGCGCCCCGGGACGGGATCACCTTGCAGCCGAACAGGTCCTTGTCGGAGGTCTTGTCGACCGTGCGGTCGAAGTAGACACCCGGCGAACGCACGAGCTGAGAGACCACGACACGCTCGGTGCCGTTGATGATGAACGTGCCCTTGGAGGTCATGAGCGGGAAGTCGCCCATGAACACCGTCTGGCTCTTGATCTCACCGGTCTCGTTATTGATGAACTCCGCCGTGACGAAGAGTGAGGCGGAGTAGGTCATGTCCTTGTCTTTGCACTCGTCCACGGAGTGCTTGGGCGGCTCGAACCGATGGTCGCGGAACGACAAGGACATGTTTCCGGAGAAGTCCTCGATGGGACTGATCTCCTCGAAGATCTCTTCGAGACCTGATTGGGTGGGAACGTCCTTGCGACCGGCCTGGCGAGCTGCCTCGACCCGGGCCTTCCATTTCTCGTTGCCGATCAGCCAGTCGAACGACTCGGTCTGCAGAGCGAGAAGGTCGGGAACTTCAAGCGGTTCCTCGATACGTGCGAACGACACGGTACGGGGACCGGCGGGAACGGCGGAGGCGTTGCGCGAGGCTGCCAACAGATGTCCTTCCGAGGGCTCGCGGACTGACTACACGCACGCCAGACGACCAGAATCAAGGAGTTTACGGAGTCACTCAGCGAAGCGGTCGTCAAAGGGCAGCGCAAAGGGGCAGTGTAGCCGATGGGCATACACCTGTCCACTCCGCTTTCGCTCTACGTTCCACGTTGCTGGCAGCATCACCCGTCAGCGGCGATACGTCAAGCCCGAGAGCCGACATTTCGCCTAATTCGCAG
>BCRI01000328.1 GCA_001552515.1 Sphaerimonospora mesophila NBRC 14179 = JCM 3151 | reverse complement strand
GCGTGATGGCGACACGCTCACCTGGGTCGTCGAGCTGACCGGCCTGCTCGACCTTTCCTCCTGGCCCAAGGGGATGCGGGTCATCGTGTGCGAGGAGCGGCCAGACCCGGGCGCGCAGTCGCGCTTCACCGACATCGACGGGCACCGCTTCACCTGCTTCGTCATCGACACCCCGCTCGCAGAACCAGGCGTCACACTTGCCTGCGAGTTACCGGCGTGGGTGCAGATGCTCGCCCTGCACGGCGATCCCGCTCGCCGCTACGAACCCAAACGCCTGCGGCTGCGCCTGTTCGCGGTCGCCGCTCGACTGGTCCGTGGCGGCCGCCGGCTACGGCTGCATGGCCGGCGCCGGCCCTGGGGCGAGCGGCGTGTGACCGCGATCACGGGCTGCAGGCGCTCCCGACACCGACCTGACCAGTACCAAGCCGCCACTACGAGCTGGAAAGGACGATCTCATCGCCCGCGGAAGGACACTCTGGGCAGGAGCGGCCTTTCACGACGGGAGTTCTTCGATCTGCAGGTCGGAGAAGACCAGGGTCAGGTCGTGAACGTTGGTTTGGATCCGTACTTCGTGGAAGTCGATGCCGATTGCTGCAGCCCAGTCCCGGGCGGTTGGTGAGTCGGCGATGAGCGTGGCCCCGGGGTAGAGCAGCTGCCATTTGACTCCCCAGACGAATCCGGCGAGGTCGATGCCGGTTTCGTAGGTGATGAGCCGGTCATCAAGAGACTCTCGCCAGATGCCGGCCGGCATGATTGTGGTGCAGTCGGCCCGCACGCAGTAGCGGAACAGGTAGCGCAGCGTCGCCGGTGCGATTCCGGCTCGGGGGTCGGAGGCCGCGTGGATCACGAGCTGGTAGTCGCGCATGTAGTCCACGAAGCCGTGGTGGAGCAGGT
>BCRI01000327.1 GCA_001552515.1 Sphaerimonospora mesophila NBRC 14179 = JCM 3151 | reverse complement strand
TGCGGGTCCAGGCCCAGGCGTACCAGCGGTGCCCCTTGGCGCCGTGCCCGGCGCTGTAGTGGTGCCAGTGGTCGTCGGGGACGTGCGCGGCGATCTGGGCGGCCTGCCAGTCGACGCCCTCGCACCGGACCCGGGCCGTGCCCGCGATCACGAGCACATACCCGGTCTGCCGCGCTTCCAGCAGTGCACGCAGGCGCGGGTCTTGGCCGTAGACCTCATCACCGGTCACCCAGGGCGCGTCGATCCCGGCGTCCAACGCCGCGGCGATCATCTGCGCGGCCAGGGCGGGTTTGGTGGCAAAGGCGATCTCGTCCGGGACACCCGCCGAACGGCAGCGGCCCTGGTCGGCCAGCCAGGAGCGCTCGGGCAGGTAAAGACGGCGATCGATCAATGCCCGCCCGCGTGGGGTGGCATAGGCCAAGAACACGCCGACCTGACTGTTTTCGATCCGGCCGGCCGTACCGGTGTACTGGCGTTGTACCCCGGCCGATCGGCAGCCCTTCTTGAGGAAGCCGGTCTCGTCGACGATCAGGACACCGTTGCCGCCGAGGTGTTCGCTCACGTAGCCGCGCACATCGTCGCGTACGGCTTCGGCGTCCCAGCGTGCGCTGCGCAGCAGGCGTTGCATGGTCTGCGGGCCGCTCAGCCCGGCGTGCTCGGCCAGGTTCCAGCAGTTCTTCCGCTCGACGTCCGACAGCAGGCCCCGGACGTAGGCATTCGCGGCGCGACGTGGCTCTACTCGGCCGAACCGGTGCGCGATCCGTGTCATCAGCTCGTTGAGGGTGACGATCCAGCGGTCAGGGTCTACGCTGTCGGCCACGGCCATCACGCGATCTTCAGATGTCTTCACAAACTCCGAATGATCACGTGATGGCCGTTCTCATGCCACCCCAACCGCGAAGATCGCGAAGTGTCACTGGA
>BCRI01000326.1 GCA_001552515.1 Sphaerimonospora mesophila NBRC 14179 = JCM 3151 | reverse complement strand
TGTGCTCCTGGAAGTCGCACCCCCGGGGTCCACGCCCCCACGGGGATCGCCGCGTCCGGGATCGCCTCCGCCGGGGTCGCCGAGGTCACCTCTGCCGGGGTCGTCTCTGCGGTCGGCCCCGGGAAGGACCCCGGGAGCAGGCTCGGGAGCGGGAGTGGATTCGGGGGCGGGAGCGGGCGCAGAAGCGGCGCCGGGAGTGTGATCAGGATCGAGGTCGTCACCGGCGTCATCGCGGGTTGCCGGGCCGGTTCCTTTGCCGGTCGCATGTGCCGGGCCGTCGCTCCGGCCAGCGTCACCGGGCGCGGTGTCCTCAGGCATGGTGCCCTCGGGCATGGTGCCCTCGGTGACATCAGGCACGGTGCTGTCGGGCACGGTGTCACCAGCCATGGTGCCGTCGGGCGTGGTATCACCAGGCACGGTGTCGTCGGGCGCGGTCTTGCCGGGAGTGACGTCGTCAGACGCGGTGCTGCCGGGCGTGGCGTCATCAGGCTCGGTGTTACTGGACGTGGTGCCTTCGGATGCGCTGTCTTCGGATGCGCTGTCTTCGGGCGCGACATCGTCAGGTGCGGCGTCGCCGGGAGTGGCGTCGCCGGGCGTGGCGTCGCCGGGCGTGGTGTCGCGGGGAGTGGTGCTGTGGTGGGTGGGTTGCCCGGGGGCGGTGTCGTGTTCGGAGTTGTGGGGGGTGGGGTCGTCGGGGAGGGATTCGGCGTTGATCAACACCAGGAGTTCGGTGGTGATCTGCTGTTCCAGCAGTGCGATCAGCGTGTCGGCGTTACGGACTCGAAGCGGCCGGTCATCTCCTTGGGCCTTTGGTTTGGCGTAGGCGTCCAGCAGGGTCCGTAGCCGGGCGGCGGCCTCCCGGGGCAGGCGGAACTCCCCCTCCACCCCGCCGCTTTCGGTCTCCCGTAGCAGCAGGAAGCGGGCGTCGTAGTCGGCGG
>BCRI01000325.1 GCA_001552515.1 Sphaerimonospora mesophila NBRC 14179 = JCM 3151 | reverse complement strand
AGCCCTCGTGGCGCGCCAGTGCGTCACCGGCCCCCTTGACTGCGGCCATCGTAGTTGTTCTGCCGACTATGGAAAGAGGAGTTGCTTCAGTGCCTACAACAAGTTGGCCTATTTCAGGATATGGCCAATTTGGGCGTTTGGGGCTAAATGGAATTAGTGCGACAGTGTTGTCTGATTTTGATCATCCGGTGATGGGGTGAATGCGACTCTTGCGACATCGGGCAGATATGGTGCGGTAGGGCATTTACTTCTCGTAATTTCTTTGAAATTCGTGGATCGAGCTGTTGCTATTCCTGAGTTGTCCATGAAAGAATTACGACAGGCGTTCGAATGATGGAGTCGGAGGAGGGATCGATGAAGCCGACGGCGTGGCAGACGCAGCCTGCGGATCGGCTCGATCCGTCTCTTTCGCTTTCCCATGCCGAGCCCATGCTGGGTCCGCGGTGGTGGGCCGCGGTGAAGGCTGAGGCACAGGCCCGTGCTGCCGCCCGTGCTCGGGGCGGATCGGTGAGCACCGCGCTGTGGTGCGATTGGCCCGACTGGCTTGCCACCGTCCCCGGCCCGCCCTCGGATGCCGCATTCTCAGACGGAGTGGTCGGGAGCGGCGTGTCTCGGAGCGGCGTGCCCGGGAACGGTGTGCGCCCAGGAGAACGTGAAGGCGACACGCGCAGCGGCGGCGTGAGCGCTCCTGTGTCCGCTGGTGCGGCTCGTACGGCCGACGTTCCCCAGGCGCGCATCGATGGCCGTGATCACGATGCTCTTCGGCGTGTCCGGGAGGCTGCGGATGTCCCTTCCGGTGGCTCCTTCAGTGGCTCCTCGAATGGCTTTTCCGATGATGCTCCGGGCGCTTCCGGAGGCGGCAGCTCGGGTGATGCTCCGGGCGCTTTTAGGGGTGGCGTCTCGGGTGATGCTCCCAGCGGTGTCCTGGACGGCCCCGCAG
>BCRI01000324.1 GCA_001552515.1 Sphaerimonospora mesophila NBRC 14179 = JCM 3151 | reverse complement strand
GAGCCTGTCTGACAAATGATCACGGCTGGTGCGATTGAATGATCGTTCGTGGTGAGACGTGGTGAGCTGACCGATAAGGCCTGGCAACGGATCGAGCCGTTACTGCCCGCCACGGACGGCAAAGGCCGTCCGTGGCGCGATCACCGGCAGGTCATCGACGGCATCTTGTGGCGGCTGCGCACAGGCGCGCCATGGCGGGACATCCCCGAGCGGTACGGCCCCTGGCAGACCTGTTACGAGCGGTTCAAGCGCTGGGACCAGGACGGCACCTGGGACCGGTTGCTGGAGGAGATGCAGGTCAGGGACGACTCGGTCGGCCGGGTGGAGTGGACCTTCAGCATCGACTCGACCATCGCCCGGGCTCACCAGCACGCGGCCGGCGCCCGTAAAAAGGGGACGACGGCGGGACGATCGATACGAAGCAGTCGCAAAGGCGGCAGGCGCTTGGCCGGTCCCGCGGAGGACTGACCACCAAGCTCCACCTGATCACCGAGGCCCGCGGCCTGCCCATGGCCCTGCATCTGACCGCGGGCAACGTGGTCGACTGCAGCGCGTTCGAGGCGGTGCTGGCCAAGCTGCGCCTCCCTCGACGCGGGCCGGGACGGCCGCGCACCCGCCCGGATCGCCTGATCGGCGACAAGGGCTACTCCTCCCGGAAGATCCGTGCTCACCTGCGTTCGCGCGGTATCAAGGCCGTCATTCCCGAGCGCAGGGACCAGATCGCCAACCGCAAGCGCAAGGGCAGCCGGGGTGGCCGCCCCCACGCCTTCGACGCCGAGATCTACAAGCAGCGCAACCTGGTCGAACGCTGTTTCGGCAAGCTCAAGCAGTGGCGGGCGATCGCCACTCGCTTCGACAAGCTCGCCAGCCGCTACCTCGCCGGCGTCACCATCGGGTGCCTGATGCTCTGGCTCCGCCAGGCCGAATTGTCAGACAGGCTCTA
>BCRI01000323.1 GCA_001552515.1 Sphaerimonospora mesophila NBRC 14179 = JCM 3151 | reverse complement strand
TCGTGTCCAAGCTCAGCGTCGGCTTCGGCCCGCGTTTCGGCGCGGTCCGCTGTCCCCACAGCAGCGTGATCGCCGTCGTCTCGGCCGCCATTGGCACTCCCTTGCGACGAACATTTAACTGCGTCTATTGTAATCTGTATCCATTGGACACAGTTAAGCTTGAAGGGAGCATGATCATGATCAAGTCCGTGCTGCCCGGCCTGCGAGTCCTGATCTCCGGTGCCGGCATCGCAGGCCCCGCCCTGGCGTACTGGCTATCCCGGTATGGGGCCGACACCACCGTCGTGGAGATCGCGCCCGAGCTGCGCACCTCCGGCTTCGCGGTTGACTTCCGTGGCCCCACCCACCTGGGTGTGCTGTCGAAGATGGGCGTCCTGGAGGAATTGCGCGCGCTGCAGACCCACGGCGGCGCGATGTGCTGGGTGAACGAGCACGACCGCCAGATCTTCGAGTTGCCCGCCGAGTTCGCCGGAGGTGAGATCGAGATACTCCGCCGCGATCTGTCCCGGGTGCTGTACGAGCGCAGCGTCGAGCGCACCGAATACCTGTTCGGCGACGTGATCGCCGACGCCGCGGAGACCGCCGACAGCATCGAGGTGGAGTTCAGCCGCCACGGTACGCGCACGTACGACATGGTGATCGGCGCCGACGGGCTGCACTCGGGTGTGCGCCGCATCGCGTTCGGGCCTGAGCAGCGCTATGTGCGGCACCTCGGCTACTACGTGGCCGGTTGGCAACTGCCCAACTCGCCGGCGGTGGATGCCACGCCCCAGCTGTACAACGTGCCCGGACGGATGATCAGTGTCTCCGCCGACCAGCACGATCCAGACCGGGCAGATGTCTTCGCGATGTTCGCCTCACCACGGCTGGACTGCGACTGGCACGATCTCGAACAGCAGAAGGAGTTCATCGCCGATGCGTTCCATGGCCTTCGCTGGCATGTACCGC
>BCRI01000322.1 GCA_001552515.1 Sphaerimonospora mesophila NBRC 14179 = JCM 3151 | reverse complement strand
CGGGGGCGTGGGGGCGTAGAGGCGGGGGCGTGGATCGGCCGGGCGACCGCGCGGGGCACTCTTTACGTTCTTTTTTCCAATCTGCTTGACCTTTCGGAGTGACAGCTTTACCGTCACTGTCCGTAACCACAACTCGCGACCTTCCTGGGTAAAACCCGACGCAGCGGTCACCGAAGGTGCCTGGCCGGGCGCCAGCCCCGGTGTTCGGAACGCTTAGGACAAGGACGCACAATCAAGTGAGAACAGACATAGAAAGCCGGGGGCTGACGATGCCGTCTGACTATGCCAAGTCGCTGGGCGCACGCCTGCGCGCGATCCGTACGCAGCAGGGCCTGTCCCTGCATGGTGTCGAGGAGAAGTCCCGCGGCCGGTGGAAGGCGGTCGTCGTGGGCTCCTATGAGCGGGGCGACCGCGCCGTGACCGTGCAGAAGCTGGCCGAACTCGCCGATTTCTACGGGGTGCCGGTGTCGGAGCTGCTGCCCGGCGGGGCCGCGCCGAGCCCGCTGGCGCCCGCGCCGAAGCTTGTCATCGACCTGGAGCGGCTGGCTCAGCTGCCCAAGGACAAGGCCGGTCCGCTCGCGCGCTACGCGGCCACCATCCAGAGCCAGCGCGGAGACTACAACGGCAAGGTGCTGTCCATCCGCCAGGAGGACCTGCGTTCGCTCGCGGTGATATACGACAAGTCGCCGGTCGAGCTGACCGAGGAGTTCATCAACTGGGGAGTGCTGGACGCGGAGGCGCGTCGCGCCGTCGAGTCCTTCTGACTGGATTCCTGACCTATTTTGGGGGACATGCAGAAAACGACGTCGTTCTATGTCGGTTCTGAGGTCGGCAGGCTGCGGCAGGTCCTGGTCCACATGCCCGAGCCGGCGCTGAAGCGGCTCACCCCCACCAACAAGGACCAGTTGCTGTTCGACGACGTGCTCTGGGTCCACCGCGCGCTGGAGGAGC
>BCRI01000321.1 GCA_001552515.1 Sphaerimonospora mesophila NBRC 14179 = JCM 3151 | reverse complement strand
GCGCTCTGGATCGGGCGCGGTCTCGGTCTCGGGCTCGGCGGGGGCCTGCTCGATCACCACATGCGCGTTGGTGCCACTGATGCCGAAGGAGGAGACCGCGGCCCGGCGCGGACGACCGGTCTCCGGCCACTCCCGCGCCTCGGTCAGCAGCTCCACCGACCCCGACGACCAGTCCACGTGCGGCGACGGCGCATCCACATGCAACGTCTTCGGCGCCACCCCGTGCCGCATCGCCTCGACCATCTTGATGACGCCGCCGACTCCCGCGGCCGCCTGGCTGTGCCCGATGTTCGACTTGAGCGAGCCCAGCAGCAGCGGATGCTCCCGGCCCCGGCCGTACGCGTTGATCAGGGCCTCGGCTTCGATGGGGTCGCCGAGCGTGGTCCCCGTGCCGTGCGCCTCGACCACGTCCACGTCCACCGGCGACAGCCCAGCGTTGGCCAGCGCCTGACCGATCACCCGCTCCTGCGACGGACCATTCGGCGCCGTCAAACCATTCGACGCACCGTCCTGATTCACCGCACTGCCACGCACCACCGCCAACACCCGATGCCCATGGCGACGCGCATCCGACAACCGCTCCACCACCAGCACGCCCACGCCCTCGGCCCAGGCCGTACCATCCGCGGCTGCGGCGAACGACTTGCACCGCCCATCGGGCGCCAGCCCCCGCTGCCGGCTGAACTCGATGAACATTCCGGGGTTGGGCATCACCGTGACGCCGCCGACCAGGGCCATGGAGCACTCGCCGGCGCGCAGCGCACCCACCGCCTGGTGCAGCGCGACCAGCGACGAAGAACACGCCGTGTCCACGGTCACGGCGGGCCCCTCCAGACCCAGGGCGTAGGCCACCCGGCCGGACACCACGCTCGCCGTCGTGCCGGTCAGCAGATGCCCTTCGAATCCCTCCGGCGCGTCGTAGAGCGGTGCGGCGTAGTCCTGCGCGATTGCGCCGGTGAAGACGCCGGTACGGCTGCCGCGCACCGACGTCGGGTC
>BCRI01000320.1 GCA_001552515.1 Sphaerimonospora mesophila NBRC 14179 = JCM 3151 | reverse complement strand
GGCCTGCGTGTCCCGCTTGGCGTCGAAGTCCTTGGCGGCCTGCACCTCGCCCACGACGTAGCAGCCGTGCGGGAACAGCAGCCCGAAACTGATCGGAATGGGTCCCTGAAGAGCCATGACGAATCTCCTTTCCTTCCAGGACGACACATTGGGCGGTCGTCCACTTGTCCGACTGAGTTGATGGTAAGCCTTCCCCACTCGTCCGCACAAGTAACCAAGCGGAATTCGAGCGGGAAAGGCTGTCAGCTCACCGGGTACACGTCTTCCAGCTCATGCAGCTCACCCGGCAGGGTCAGGCTCAGCGCCAGGAGCACCGAACCGGCCGCATCATGCACGGTGGCCAGCACCCCAAGCACAGGGGCAGCCGAGCCGAGGAGGTCGGCCTCCTCCTTGGTCGGCTTTCGGGCGGCCAGGCGTTCGGTGACGTGGTCGAACCGCAGATGCTTGACGGCCTGAAGATGCTGACGTACCCCGTGCCGCAGCGGATCGGGCTTGTCCAGGTCGGTACCGAGGGCGACCTCCAGCGGAAACCAGAAGGTCTCCACCGCCGAGACCCGCTCCCCCTGCTTGGCCAGGCGCATGCGGGCGATCACGGGGGTCCGCTCGTCGACGCCAAGCAGGTGGGCGATATGGCGGGGCACCGGCACCCGCTCCACACCCACGATCGACTCGGCGCTCTCGCCCTGTTCGGCTGCACTCAGGCCGGGCCGTACCCGATCCGCAGGGGTCTCGGGCCGTCCTTTGACGAAGGAGCCGCGGCCGTGCTCGCGTTCGATCCACCCTTGCATGGCAAGGGTCTGCAACGCCCGGACCACAGTGGTACGGCCCACGCCGAACTCGCGCACCAGTTGCGTCTCTGAGGGCAACATGGTGCCCGGTGCGTACTCCCCGTCCCGGATACGCTGCTGGATCGCCGTCATCACCTGGGCGTACTTCGGAGGGGCGAAGTCCATGCTCATGCCAACCGCCCAATCACTTTTCCACTTGTCTGCACAAGTACAGTAGCGGCTGA
>BCRI01000319.1 GCA_001552515.1 Sphaerimonospora mesophila NBRC 14179 = JCM 3151 | reverse complement strand
GCAGGGTTGTTGACACGGCTGATCGGTGGCCGGCCTCCGAGTGCGGTGTGGCAGCGATGGTAGTTGTACTGATGCAGGAAGTCCCTCAGGGCTTCGGTGCGTTGGTCGTTGCTGGCGTAGGGGCGCAGGTAGGCCCACTCCTCCAAGAGAGTGCGGTTGAAGCGTTCGACCTTACCGTTGGTCTGGGGCCGGTAGGCACGGGTGCGTTTGCCTGTGGCGCCGAGGTCGGCCAGTGCCTGCCGCCAGGCGATGGCTTTGCGGTAGCTCCAAGCGTTGTCGGTCAGTACGCGTTCGATGCGGGGAATGCCCATGGTGGCGAAGAAGGAGGCTGCCCGGCGGAGGAAGGCGGCGCAGGTGTCTGCTTTCTCGTCGGGGTGGACTTCGCTGTAGGCCAGGCGGGTGTGGTCGTCGACGGCGGAGTGGATGTAGTCGAAGCCGGTGGTGCGGCTGCGGTCGGGGCAGGCGGCCCGGCCGTGGACACGCCAGCCGCCGCCGGCGGGGATGCGGCCGAGCTTCTTGACGTCGACGTGGATCAGTTCGCCGGGGCGGTCGCGTTCGTAGCGGCGGATGACCTGGCCGGTGGTCCGGTCGAGATGGGCCAGTCGGTTGAGGCCGTGGCGGGTCAGGATGCGATGCACGGTGGAGGGGGCCAGGCCGAGGATCGGTCCGATACGGGCGGGGCCGAGCTTGCGGGTGGTCCGGAGTCGGCGGACCTGTGCCTCGATGACTGCGGGGGTGCGGTGAGGGGTGGTGTGCGGCCGGCTGGGCCGGTCGCGCAGTCCCGTCTCGCCCTGCTCACGCCAGCGCCGGATCCATTTATAGGCGGTGGGGCGAGAGATGCCCATCTCTGCCGCCACGTGCGCGACGGGTCGCCCGGCCAGGACGCGTTGGACCAGAAGTCGTCTGCCGTGAACGGTCAGCCGGGCATTACGGTGGGACACGAAGACCTCCGTGTGTGGTGTGGAGCGTAGACACCTCCACCACACCGGAGGTCTTCCTGTTGATCAAGCGGAACTGTCAACAACGCTCGTGGTCAATACA
>BCRI01000318.1 GCA_001552515.1 Sphaerimonospora mesophila NBRC 14179 = JCM 3151 | reverse complement strand
GGCCGCCGAAGTACGAGCGGGCCCGGCGCGGGTCGGTCGCAGATGCCTACGAGGGGCAGATCCGGGCGCTGCTGCGGGACTGGCCGAGGATGCCGGTGCCGGTGATCGCGCAGCGGATCGGCTGGCCGTACTCGGACGGGCCGTTGAAGAAACTGCTGGCGCGTATCCGGCCCGAGTACGTCGGCATTGACCCGGTGGACCGGGTGACCTACCAGCCCGGTCAGCTCACCCAGTGCGACCTGTGGTTTCCCGCGCCGAGGATCCCGGTCGCGCCGGGGCAGCAGCGGATGCTGCCGGTGCTGGTGATGACGTTGGCGTTTTCCCGGTTCATGACCGCCACCATGATCCCGTCCCGGCAGGCCGGGGACATCTTGTCGGGCATGTGGACGCTGATCGGCCAGATCGGCCGGGTGACCAAGACGCTGCTGTGGGACCGGGAGTCCGCGATCGGTGGCAGCGGGCGGGTCAGCGTGCCGGCGGCGGCGTTCGCCGGCACCCTGGCCACCCAGATCAAGCTGGCGCCGCCGCGGGATCCGGAGTACAAGGGCCTGGTTGAGCGCCACAACGGGTTCTTGGAGACCTCGTTCCTGCCAGGGCGGACCTTCGCCTCACCGGCGGATTTCAACGAGCAGCTGGCCGAGTGGCTGACCGGGGCCAACGCCCGCACCGTGCGCTCGATCCAGGGCCGCCCGGTGGACCTGCTGGAGGTCGACTACCGCTCAATGCTGCCGTTGCCGCCGATCGCCCCGCAGGTCGGCCTGCATCACCGCGTCCGGCTGGGCCGCGACTATTACGTCCGCGTCGACACGGTGGACTACTCGGTCGATCCGCGTGTCATCGGCCGGTTCGTCGAGGTCACCGCCTCTCCTTGCGAGGTGACGGTGGTCTGCGACGGGCAGGTCGTGGCCCGCCACGCCCGCTCGTGGGCCAAGCACGGTGTGGTCACCGACCCGGCCCATGCCACCACCGCCGCCCAGATGCGCCAGGCGTTGGCTGCCGAGCGGAACAGCCGTCAGGCGGCGACCCGCTATCACAGCGATGGCCATGGCGTCATGCTGCGGGCGCTGCCGGACTACGACGCCCTGTTCGGCGTCGACTTCAACCCATCCGCACACGTCACGGAAGCGAGCAGCGAATG
>BCRI01000317.1 GCA_001552515.1 Sphaerimonospora mesophila NBRC 14179 = JCM 3151 | reverse complement strand
CTTGGGATCGCTGGACGGCTCGTTTGAGAGGTTGAGCGATGAAGAGATCATCGTTCACGTCCTCGCGCATCCCTTCATCGACCCCGATTCCGGTCCCGACCCCGATTCCGACCCCGACCCCGATTCCGACCCCGGACCCGACCCCGGACCCGATTCCGGTCCCGGTCCTGATGCCGGTCCTGGTCTTGGAGCTGTTCCCGTTCCCGATCGTGGCCCCGATTCCGACCCCGGCCCCGGTGCCGGTGCCGGTCGTGGCCCTGGCCGCGGTCCTGATGCCGGTCCTGATCTTGATGCTGTTCCCGTTCCCGATCGTGGCCTCGATTCCGGCCCGGACGTCGGTCCCGATTCCGGGCCTGGCCCTTCTTTCGGGCCTGACACCGGTCCCGGCCCTGACGCTGGTCCCGGTCCCGACTGTGGTCCTAGTCCTGGTGCCGGTGCCGGTCGTGGCCCTGTTTCCGGACCTGATCGCGGTCCTGGCGCTGATGCCGGCCCTGGTGCTTGTCCTGATTCCTGCTCCGATTCCGGTGCTGGTCCCGGTTCTGGTGCTGGCGGTGATCGCCTTCCCGGTTCTGGTCCTGGTGCCGGCGATGAGCGTCATGGTGATGGTGGGGACGGTATGGGGGGCGGCCTTGACGGTGATGGCGCTGATCGTGACGGTCGCGGTGGCAGCAGGGGTCACGGCCGGGGCGCGCTGGGCAGGGCCGGACTCACCGCGGGGGCCGATCCGGCCGGGGAGGAGCCGGCGCGGGCGGGCCGGGGGTGGGCGCTCGGTGAGATCCGTGTCGGGGTGATGACTCTGCTGGGGCGTGATGAGCATCCCGCTCACGTGCCCGGCTGGGGGTTCGTGCATGCGGACCTGGCCCGTTGGATCGTGGCCCGGATGCTGCCGGGGGAGTGGCGGTTTGCGGTGTGCAGTGACGACGGCCGGCTGTTGCATGCCGGGATCACCCGCCACCGCGCGCGACCGGTCACCTCCTCAGCGGGTCAGGCCCGCCCGGCAGCAGACGCCCGCCCGGCCAGGGATGTGCCCCCGGCCCGTGACAGGCGCCGGGGTGGGATCGTCGAACTGCAGATCTCCTGGACTCACCTGTACGAACTGACGCGCCGGCCCGCCGGCGCGGACGACTGGTCGAACCTCC
>BCRI01000316.1 GCA_001552515.1 Sphaerimonospora mesophila NBRC 14179 = JCM 3151 | reverse complement strand
TGGGGAGATCAACGACGCCGCCGCCGACTACGACGCCCGCTTCCTGCTGCTACGGGAAACCGAAAGCGGTGGAGTGGAGGGGGAGTTCCGTCTGCCGCGGGAGGCCGCCGCCCGGCTACGGACCCTGCTGGACGCCTACGCCAAATCAAAGGCCCAGGGAGATGACCGGCCGCTTCGAGTCCGTAACGCCGACACGCTGATCGCACTTTTGGAGCAGCAGATCACCACCGAACTCCTGGTGTTGATCAACGCTGAATCCCTCCCCGACGACCCCACCCCCCACGATGCCGAACACGGCGCCGCCCCCGGGGAGTCCACCCACCACAGCACCACTCCCCGCGACACCACTCCCGGCGACGCCGCACCTGACGATGTCGCGCCCGAAGACAGCGCATCCGAATGCACCACGTCCGGTGACACCGAGCCTGATGACGCCACGCCCGGCGGCACCGCATCTGACGACGTCACTGCGCCTGAGGACACCGCGCCCGGTGACGCCGTCCGGAGCGACGGCCCGGCGCTTGCGACCGGCAAAGGGACCGGCCCGGAAACCCGCGAGGATGCCGGTGACGACCTCGATCCTGATCACACTCCCGACGCCGCTTCCGAGCCTGCTCCCGGATTCCTTCCCGGAGCTTTTCCGGGGGCCGGCCGCAGAGACGACCAAGGGGACGCGACGCCAGGCGGTGATCCCACCTGCGGCCAGGGTCCCGAGTGGCCCACCAAGAACTCACGCGAACACCGCACCCCCATCCGCCCGGCCACCACCGGTGACGACGAGCCCAGCCCCGCGACCGCGGCCAGCCCAGCGGTCGAACTCGGCGCTGCGGCCGGGACCGGAGGCACTGACGAGCCCGGAAGCATTGACGAGCCGGAGACCGAGAGCGGCTCGGGGACCCGCACCGGCATCCACAACCAGGCCGGTGAAGACGACCACACCGCGAACACCACTCCCACCGGTGCCGACCTCGGCACGCACCCAGCAGACCCCGTCACCGGCGACCCCAGCAGGGACGACCCCGGCAGGAGCGCCCCTGGCAGCGGCAACCCCGGCGACCCCAGCGGAGGCGATCCCCGTGGGGGCGTGGACCCCGGGGGTGCGGCTTCCAGGGGCACAGGCTTCCGCTTCTGGAGCGTCGACGGCGGCTTCGGGGACAGCGGACCCGAGG
>BCRI01000315.1 GCA_001552515.1 Sphaerimonospora mesophila NBRC 14179 = JCM 3151 | reverse complement strand
ACCCGCAAGATCGGCTTCAGTCACGAGAGGCGATCGTATAACCCAATTGTCAGCTTTGTCAGCCCTGTGAAAGAAATTGGAATTTTTCGGTCAGGACGCGGTCTGACATCGCCGGAAAATTGGTCAGAATGCGGCTGACTCAAATATCGGAATTTCGGGCTACCTAAATTCGTCGCCGTGTGGTGTCGTCAGGCTGTCGGGGCCAGATCCGGGGCGTCCTCGATGTCGCCGGTCTCGTCCGCGCGTACGGCACGGCGTCCGAAGACGATCACGTAGGTGAGGAAGAGCACTTCGGCCAGCGCGCCGATCGCGATGCGGGCCCAGGTGGGCAGACCCGACGGGGTGACCCCGGCCTCGATCAGTCCGGAGATCAGCAGCACGGCGATCAGCCCCAGGGCGACGCTCATCACGGCCCGGCCCTGCTCGGCCAGCACCTCCGCGCGGCGCCTTGGCCCAGGGTCGATCACCGTCCAGCCGAGCCGCATGCCGACCCCCGCCGCGAGGAAGACCGCGGTCAGCTCCAGCATGCCGTGCGGCAGGATCAGTCCCCAGAACACGTCGGCCTTGTCGTTGGCGTGCATCAGCCCGCTGACGATTCCCAGGTTCGCGGCGTTCTGCCAGAGAATCCACGGAATCGGCAGCCCCAGCAGGATCGCCGAGACGATGACCTGCAGCGACACCCAGGCGTTGTTCACCCAGACCTGACCGGCGAACGAGGCGGCCGGATGCTCGGAGTAGTAGTCGGCGAAATCGTGCTCGACGAGCTGCCTGATCTCCTCGGGAGTCCCGACGACGGTCTGTACCGAGGGGTCCTTCACAACCCACACGGCGAGCACATATGCGACGGCCAGCGACCCGAGCGCCGCGCCGAACCACCACCGGCCCGCCCGGTAGGCCACCACGGGGAACGACACCGTGAAGAACCGGACGAGCTCCCGCCAGGCCGGGCTGTGCGCCCCGGTGACCGCCGAGCGGGCCCGCGCGACCAGCGACGAAAGCCGGCCCACGAGGATCGGATCGGCCGATCCCGAGCGGACGATGGACAGGTGCGTGGTCGCCAGCTGATAGAGCTCGATCAGCTCGTCGACCTCGGCGCCGTCCAGACTCCGGCGCCACCGCACCAGCTCGTCGAGCCGGTCCCAGACCGGTCCGTTCACGGCGACGAACGCGTCC
>BCRI01000314.1 GCA_001552515.1 Sphaerimonospora mesophila NBRC 14179 = JCM 3151 | reverse complement strand
TGCCCGCCCCCGCGCCGCAACTTCGTCTCGATCCCACCGATCAGGTCGGAACGGCCCGCCTTCGATCTCCATTACCCGCCCATCGGCGATGAACCGAGCGTATGTTGAAGAGCCTCCGACCGCCGTATGGATTGCGTTCTGCTAAAGCTCCTCTTCGGGCCGCTTCTCCCCGGCCGTCAACCGGCGCCGGATAACGGTGATGGCGCCGACCGCGCCCGCTGCCAGGGCGAGCGGGACCATCCAGGTCCGATTGAGCGAGTGGCCGATCAGATGATCGAGGGAGAACCGGCCCGGTCCGGCCAGGGCCAACGCGGCGGAGGCGCACCCGAGCACACCGGGGAGTTCGAAGCCGTCAGCGTAGGCGAAAAAACCAGAGGGAGCGTGCACCGAAACCGCGGTGGCCATGGTGGCGGAGGCCGCCGCACCGGCGAGCGGCGTGGCGAGCCCGAGAGCGAGCAGCGTGCCCCCGCCAGCCTCACCGAGTCCCGCCGCGAGGGCATTGGGCCGGCCGGGGGTGAAGCCCATCTTCTCCATGTTCTCGGTGGCGCCCGCCAAGCCGCTGCCACCGAACCAGCCGAACAGCTTCTGCGCGCCGTGGGCGAACAGGACACTGCCCACGCCGAGGCGCAGCGCGAGCAGTGCCAGATCATCTCTCCAAATTCCCGTCATAGCTGTCCCATTGCCGCAAATTGCGGGCTGAATCCGGCTTCCGGATTCAGCGGGGGAGGTGACCGATGATCTTGTGGCGAGGACTGGGCACCCGCTGGCCGACCGGCCACACGCCTCCGCCTCGGTAAGCGGGCCTATCGCCGCCGCACCTGAACCTGACGGTCCGCTATCCATCGCCGACACCGGTGCCACAACTGCTCCGGATGCCACTCCCGACGACGCCGCTCCCGATTCCCTACCGTTCCGCCGCCGTTCCGGCTTCTGCGCGCGCTTCGGGCTCGGTTGAAACGCTGCGCGCCAAGCGTCCCTCGTACTCCTCCTCTTCGCGCAGGGCGGCCTCCTGGTCCTTGACGACTCGGCTGTCGCGGATCTCGCCCCGCCAGCCCTCGACCTCCTCGGGGTGCAGCAGGACCTGCGTCATGACATGCCGCCGGAAGTGCTTGAACTCCAGCCGGGCCCGGCGGCCCTGGGCACGCCACAGATTCCCCATGCCCTCAAAGAAGCCCTGGGGGTGATATACCAGGA
>BCRI01000313.1 GCA_001552515.1 Sphaerimonospora mesophila NBRC 14179 = JCM 3151 | reverse complement strand
CCTCGGGTCCGCTGTCCCCGAAGCCGCCGTCGACGCTCCAGAAGCGGAAGCCGGTGCTCCTGGAAGTCGCACCCCCGGGGTCCACGCCCCCACGGGGATCGCCCCTGCCGGGATCTCCAGGGTTGCCGCTGCCAGGATCGCTCCTGCCGGGATCGCCTCCGCTGGGGTCGCCGGGGTCGCTCCTGCCGGGGTCGTCCCTGCCGGGATCGCCGGTGGAGGGGTCTGCTGGGTGCGTGCCGAGGTCGGCACCGGCGGGGATGGCTCGGTGCGTGCCGAGGTCGGCACCGGCGGGGATGGCTCGGTGCGTGCCGAGGTCGGCACCGGTGGGAGTGGTGTCCGCGGTGTGGTCGTCTTCACCGGCCCGGTTGTGGATGCCGGTGCGGGCCCCCGAGCCGCTCTCGATCTCCGGCTCGTCAATGCTTCCGGGCTCGTCAGTGCCTCCGGTCCCGGCCGCAGCGTCGAGCTCGACCGCTGGGCTGGGCTCGGTCGCGGGGCTGGGCTCGTCGTCACCTGTGGTGGCCGGGCGGATGAGGGTGCGGTCTTCGCGTGAGTTCTCGGTGGGCCACTCAGGATCCTGGCCGCAGGTGGGATCACCGCCCGGAGCCGCGTCCCCCCGGTCGTCTCTGTGGTCGGCCCCGGGAAAGGCTCCGGGAAGGAATCCAGGAGCAGGCTCGGAAGCGGTGTCGGGAGCGGGAGCGGGCACGGAAGCGGCGCCGGGAGCGTGATCAGGATCGAGGTCGTCACCGGCATCCTCACGGGTTCCCGGGCCGGTCCCTTTCCCGGTCGCAAGCGCCGGGCCGTCGCTCCGGACGGCGTCACCAGACTCGATGTCACCAGGCATTGCGTCGACGGACGTGGTGCCTTCGGATGCGCTGTCTTCGGGCGCGACATCGCCAGGTGCGGCGTCGCCGGGAGTGGCGTCGCTGGGAGTGGTGCTGTGGTGGGTGGACTCCCCGGGGGCGGCGCCGTGTTCGGAATCGTGGGGGGTGGGGTCGTCGGGGAGGGATTCGGCGTTGATCAACACCAGGAGTTCGGTGGTGATCTGCTGTTCCAGCAGTGCGATCAGCGTGTCGGCGTTACGGACTCGAAGCGGCCGGTCATCTCCCTGGGCCTTTGGTTTGGCGTAGGCGTCCAGCAGGGCCCGTAGCCGGGCGGCGGCCTCCCGCGGCAGACGGAACTCCCCCTCCACCCCGCCGCTCT
>BCRI01000312.1 GCA_001552515.1 Sphaerimonospora mesophila NBRC 14179 = JCM 3151 | reverse complement strand
CCACGCCCGGAGAGGTGGTGTTTGAGAGGCCACTCGTAACCCGGTGGACTTTTAAGAGGCAATCGCCTCAATATTCACTTTAGCACCGTTTGTCTCGTTCTCGGAGTTGGTCTTCTTCCTGCACTCGGCCAGGATCTCCCGTCCCATGTACCGGCGCTGTTCGGTCCACTCGTCGTTCTGTTCGGCCAGGACCGCGCCGACCAGCCGGGTGATCGCCTCCCGGTTGGGGAAGATGCCGACCACGTCGGTCCGGCGGCGGATCTCCTTGTTCAGCCGCTCTTGGGGGTTGTTGGACCACACCTGCCGCCACACCGCCTTGGGGAACGCGGTGAACGCCAGAATGTCGTCCCTGGCCTGGTCCAGGTGCTCGGCGGCGGCCGGGTACTTGGCCTCCAGCGCCTCCACGACATGGCGGTGCTGGGCATAGACCGAGGCGGCGTCCGGCTGCTCGAACACGGTCCGCAGCATCGTCGCCACCCACGGCTGTGCCGACTTCGGAACGCGGCAGAGCAAGTTGCGGGCGTAGTGGGTGCGGCACCTCTGCCAGGACGCGCCCGGCAGTGTGGCGGCGATCGCGTCCCGCAGCCCGGAGTGGCAGTCGGAGACCACCAGCTCAACGCCGGACAGTCCGCGGGCGACCAGGCCGCGCAGGAAAGCCAGCCAGCCGGCACCGTCTTCGGATGAGGTGACGTCCAGGCCGAGGATCTCGCGGTGGCCGTCGGCGTTGACGCCGGTGGCGACCAGGGCGTGGACGCTGACCGTCCGCCCGCCCTCGCGGACCTTCTGGGTGAGGGCGTCGATCCACACGAAGGTGTAGGGGCCGCCGTCCAGCGGGCGGGACCGGAACTGCTCGACCATGCCGTCCAGCTCGGCGGCCATCGCGGAGACCTGCGACTTCGACAAGCTGGTGATGCCCATCGCCTCGGCGAGCTTTTCCACCCGCCGCGTCGATACGCCCAGCAGGTAGGAGGTGGCCACCACGCTGGTCAGCGCCCGCTCGGCCCGGCGCCGCTTGTCCAGCAGGAAGTCGGGGAAGTAAGAGCCGGACCGCAGCCGCGGCACCGCCAGCTCGATCGACCCGGCCCGGGTGTCCCACGGGCGTGTGCGGTAGCCGTTGCGGGTGTTGACCCGCTGGTCGGACACCTCTCCGTAGCCGGCCCCGCAGATCTGCTCGACCTCGGCGTCCATCATCCGCTGGGCGAACTCCC
>BCRI01000311.1 GCA_001552515.1 Sphaerimonospora mesophila NBRC 14179 = JCM 3151 | reverse complement strand
GCCCGTGCCGTCAGCCGAGGCCGAGAACGACTTGCACCGCCCATCCGGCGCCAGCCCCCGCTGCCGGCTGAACTGGATGAACGCGTCCGGCTTGGCCATGACCGCGACACCGCCGGCCAGCGCGAGCGAGCACTCGCCCGAGCGCAGCGACCGTACGGCCAGGTGCAGGGCCACGAGCGCGGACGAGCACGCGGTGTCGACGGTGACGGCGGGCCCCTCCAGACCGAAGGTGTAGGCCAGGCGGCCGGAGGCCACGCTGCCGGAGTTGCCGATGCCGATGTGGCCTTCCAACTCGGCCGGGGTGGTGTGCAGCCGGGCCGAATAGTCGTGGTACATCATGCCGACGAAGACGCCGGTGTCGGTGCCGCGCACCGACACCGGATCGATCCCCGCCCGCTCGAACGCCTCCCACGACGACTCCAACAACAACCGCTGCTGCGGATCCATCGCCAACGCCTCACGCGGCGAAATCCCGAAAAACCCGGCATCAAACGACGCAGCGTCGTACAGGAAACCCCCCTCACGCGCATACGACCGCCCCGCCCGCCCAGGATCATCGTCGAACAACGCCCCCAGATCCCAACCCCGATCAGACGGAAACGCCCCCACCGCGTCCCGCCCCGACACCACCAGATCCCACAACCCCTCCGGCGACGACACCCCACCCGGGAACCGGCACGCCATCCCCACGATCACGACGGGATCGTCGGTGTGCTCCGTACGCACCCGGGCCACCGCCCGGGCGGGGAGCGAGCCGGACAGCTCGGCCAGCAGGTGGGCGGCGAGCGACGTCGGCGCGGGGTAGTCGAAGACCAGCGTGGCCGGCAGGCGGAGCCCGGTCGCCGCGTTCAACCGGTTGCGCAGCTCGACCGCGGTGAGCGAGTCGAAGCCCAGGTCTCGGAAGGCGCGGTCAGGGTCGACCTCGCCGGGAGAGGAGTGACCGAGGGCGGCGGCGGCGTGGGTGCGGACCAGGTCCAGGAGGACGCGTTCGCGTTCGGCCGCGGCCATTCCGGCGAGGCGCCGCCGCAGGCTCTCCCGGTGGCCCTGGTGGTCCCGGCGCGCGGGGCGGGCGGGACCGCGGAGCAGCGGCGACGGCGGCTCGGCGTGAGCGCGGGCGGCGGCCAGGTCGAGGCGGAGCGGCAGCACGGCCGGTTCCGGGCTCGCAAGGGCGTGGTCGAACAGATCCAGCGCGGCCTCGGTGTCGAGCGCCCCGAATCCGGCGCGCTCCCA
>BCRI01000310.1 GCA_001552515.1 Sphaerimonospora mesophila NBRC 14179 = JCM 3151 | reverse complement strand
CCCCGTGCCGTCAGCAGAGGTCGAGAACGACTTGCACCGCCCATCGGCGGCCAGCCCCCGCTGCCGGCTGAACTCCACGAAGACGCCGGGTGAGGCCATCACGGTCACCCCGCCGACCAGGGCCATCGAGCACTCGCCGCGGCGCAGCGACTGCCCCGCCAGATGCAGGGCCACAAGCGAGGACGAGCACGCGGTGTCGACGGTGACGGCCGGCCCCTCCAGACCGAACGAGTACGCCAACCGTCCGGACATCACGCTGGCGGCGCCACCGGTCAGCAGATAGCCGTCCGCACCCTTCACCGTCTGGTCGTAACGCGGACCGTACTCCTGGTACATGCCGCCGATGAAGACGCCGGTGTCGGTGCCGCGCACCGAGGCCGGATCGATCCCCGCCCGCTCGAACGCCTCCCACGACGACTCCAACAACAACCGCTGCTGCGGATCCATCGCCAACGCCTCACGCGGCGAAATCCCGAAAAATCCGGCATCAAACGACGCAGCGTCGTACAGGAAACCCCCCTCACGCGCATACGACCGCCCCGCCCGCCCAGGATCATCGTCGAACAACGCCCCCAGATCCCAACCCCGATCAGACGGAAACACCCCCACCGCGTCCCGCCCCGACACCACCAGATCCCACAACCCCTCCGGCGACGACACCCCACCCGGGAACCGGCACGCCATCCCCACGATCACGACGGGATCGTCGGCGACGGCCGTACGGGCCGGGGCGGGGGACACCGGCAGCGCCCTGGGCTGCCCGAGCAGTTCGCGGCCCAGGTGTGCGGCGAGCACGGCGGGGGTGGGGTGATCGAAGGTGAGCGTCGCGGGCAGGCGGAGTCCGATCGCCTCGCCCAGCCGGTTGCGGAACTCGACCCCCGTGAGCGAGTCGAAGCCGAGTTCCTTGAACGGGCGGTCGGCCGCGACGGCGTCCGGGGTCGCGTGGCCGAGGACGGCCGCCGCGTGGCCGCGCACCAGGTCGAGAAGCGCGTGATCGCGGTCGGCTTCCGGCATCTCGGCGAGCCGCCGCGCGTACGAGCTGTCGGACGTGGGCGCGGAACGTGCGACGGCGCGGGCGGCCGGGGCTCTGACCAGGCCGCGTAGCAGCGCGGGGACGGGGGCACGCCCACCGCGGAAGGCGGTCAGGTCGAGGTGGATGGGCACCTGCACGGGTTCGTCGACCGTGAGAGCCGTGTCGAACAGCTTGAGCGCGTGCTCGGTCGAGAGCGGCCGTACGCCGGAGCGGGCCAT
>BCRI01000309.1 GCA_001552515.1 Sphaerimonospora mesophila NBRC 14179 = JCM 3151 | reverse complement strand
GGGGCCGGTCCCGGCGCGCGGGCAGGACTCCGGGCCGTCACCGTATGCCGGCCATGCCGCTCGGGCCATGCGGCCCGCTCATGGTCACGCCGCCGCCCAGACGCGGCCTTACTGCTCAGGAATCAAGCACGGCGGCGACGGCTTCGATCTCAACGAGCTGGTCGTCGTAACCAAGCACGGTGACTCCCATCAAGGTGCTCGGAACGTCATGGTCACCGAACGAGTCCCGGACTACCTTCCAGGCTGCCACCAAATCCTCCCGCCGGGTGGACGCGACGAGAACCCTTGTGCTGATGACGTCCTGCAATGATGCGCCAGAGGCAGTGAGAGCCGCCTGCATGTTCTCGACGGCTTTCGCCGCTTGGCCTGCGTAGCTCCCAATCGCTGCGGTCGAGCCGCCCTCGTTCAGGGGACACGCTCCGGCGAGGAAGATGAGCCGTGACTCGGCAGGCGCCGTGGCTGCATAAGCATACTCGGCGACGTCGGACAGAGAGGCGGCGCGGATCAAAGTGATGGCGCTAGGCATGGTCACTCAGTTCCTTTCAGATCGGGTGAAGATCGACCATCCTGACATGGGCGTCCTGACTGCCGCCTCCTATTTCCGCAGGCCAAGCCGCCCGTACCTCGCGGTCCTCCCATGGTCATGCCGCCGCACAGATACAGCCCTGTGATCGCCACTGCGTGGCCGGACGCCATATGGTCGGCAGGCTTTGATCACGCCGGTATAGAGGTCGACGAAGGACCAGCGGAGGCCGAGCGCCTCGCCCTGGCGGATGCCGAGAGCCAGGGCCACCGATCAGCGGGCCGCGCTCGGGCCGCCCGCCGTACACTGCACCAGCACACCCAAGCCGCCCGTACGGACCAGAGGCGCCACCGCCCGACCGGACACGCCTTCAGTTGTCAGCCTGCTCCGAGATTTGGTGTAACTCCGCAGCGTGGGGGTCCACTTACGTGATCAGACCAGGGCATGGCGAGCCGACGCGATGCAGTGTTCCGTCAGGGTCGACGTAGCCGAACTCTCTGAGTCCGTATGGAGTGTCCTGCGGCTCTCCGAGGCGGCCAGTGACGTCTGCTGCGACCCATTCGGCGTACAGGACATCGGCGTCTGAGACATAGAGGTAAACGACAGCAGCAGTGCGGGCAGGATCGTGCTCGTGCCACTCAGTGAGATGGAGCGTAACCGACCCCCGAGCGACGAACCCGTATCCAGGGTCCTCTTCGGATTGCCGCACCGAAAACCCCAGGTGACGG
>BCRI01000308.1 GCA_001552515.1 Sphaerimonospora mesophila NBRC 14179 = JCM 3151 | reverse complement strand
AAAGCGGCGGGGTGGAGGGGGAGTTCCGTCTGCCGCGGGAGGCCGCCGCCCGGCTACGGGCCCTGCTGGACGCCTACGCCAAACCAAAGGCCCAAGGAGATGACCGGCCGCTTCGAGTCCGCAACGCCGACACGCTGATCGCACTGCTGGAACAGCAGATCACCACCGAACTCCTGGTGTTGATCAACGCCGAATCCCTCCCCGACGACCCCACCCCCCACAATTCCGAACACGGCACCGCCCCCGGGCAATCCACCCACCACAGCACCACTCCCCGCGACGCCGCACCTGGCGATGTCGCGCCCGAAGACGGCGCATCCGAAGGCACCACGTCCGGTGACACTGCGCCTGATGACGCCACGCCCGGCGGCACCGCGTCTGACGACGTCACTCCCGGCAAGACCGCGCCCGACGACACTGCGCCTGAGGACACCGTGCCCGGCGATGCAGTACCAGGTGGCATCGCGCCCAGCGGCACCGTGCCTGATGTCACCATGTCCGACGACACTGTGACTGGTGACATCGCGCCCGGTGATGCCACGCCCGGCGGCACCGTGCCTGGTGACGTCGCGCCTGGTGACGACGTCTGGAGCGACGGCCCGGCGCTTGCGACCGGCAAAGGAACCTGCCCGGAAAGCCGCGAGGACGCCGGTGACGACCTCGATCCTGATCACACTTCCGGCACCGCTTCTGCGCCCGCGCCCGCCCCCGAATCCGCTCCCGTTCCCGACGCCGCTTCCGAGCCTGCTCCCGGGTTCCTTCCCGGAGCCTTTCCCGGGGCCGGTCACAGAGACGACCGAGGGGACGACAAAGGGGACGCGACTCCGGGCGATGATCCCACCTGCGGCCAGGGTCCTGGGTGGCCCGCCGAGAACTCGCGCGAAGGCCGCACCCTCATCCGCCCGGCCACCACCGGTGACGACGAGCCCAGCCCCGCAGCCGAGGCCAGCCCAGCGGTCGAGCTCGGCGCTGCGGCCGGGACCGGAGGCACTGACGAGCCCGGAAGCGTTGACGAGCCGGAGACCGAGAGCGGCTCGGGGACCCGCACCGGCATCCACAACCGGGCCGGTGAAGACGAGCACACCGCGGACACCATTCCCACCGGTGCCGACCTCGGCACGCACCCAGCAGACCCCACCACCGGCGATCCCAGCAGGGACGATCCCAGCGGAGGCGATCCCCGTGGGGGTGTGGACCCCGGGGGTGCGACTTCCAGGAGCACAGGCTTCCGCTTCTGGAGCGTCGACGGCGGG
>BCRI01000307.1 GCA_001552515.1 Sphaerimonospora mesophila NBRC 14179 = JCM 3151 | reverse complement strand
GCCCGTGCCGTCAGCAGAGGCCGAGAACGACTTGCACCGCCCATCCGGCGCCAGCCCCCGCTGCCGACTGAACTCCACGAAGGTGTTGGGTGAGGCCATCACGGTCACGCCGCCGACCAGGGCGAGCGTGCACTCCCGGCGGCGCAGCGACTGGATGGCGAGGTGAAGCGCGACGAGCGAGGACGAGCATGCGGTGTCGACGGTGACGGCGGGCCCCTCCAGACCGAAGGTGTAGGCGACCCGCCCGGTCGCGATGCTCCCGGCGTTGCCGTTGCCGATGAAGCCCTCCACCTCCTCGGGCACCTCGTGCAGCCGGGAGTGGTAGTCGTGGTACATCAGCCCCGCGAAGACGCCCGTACGGCTGCCGCGCAGCGAGGTCGGGTCGATGCCGGCCCGTTCGAACGCCTCCCACGACGTCTCCAGCAGCAGCCGCTGCTGGGGATTCATGGCCAGCGCCTCACGCGGCGAGATCCCGAAGAAGTCCGCGTCGAAATCGGCCGCGTCGTGCAGGAAGCAGCCGAAGCGGGTGGAGGAGGTGCCGGGTCGGGTGACGTCGGGGTCGTGGAGCTTGGCGAGATCCCAGCCGCGGTCGGCGGGGAACTCCGAGATCGCGTCGCGTCCCCCGGCGACCAGGTCCCACAGCTCCTCCGGCGACGACACCCCGCCCGGGAACCGGCAGGACATCCCGACGATGGCGATCGGCTCGCGGTCCGCCTCCTCGAGCTCGCGCAGCCGCCGCTGGGCGTCCTGGGCCTCGGCGATCGCCCGCCTGAGGTATTCGCGGAGCTTCTCCTCGTTGGCGTTCGGCATCCTGTCGTCAGCTCCCCAGGTTTTCTACGAGGTCGAAGAGTTCGTCGTCGCTTGCGGCGGCCAGATCGGCTTCCTTTTCCGGTGTCAGCCGCGACAGCAGGGCACGCAGCCGCACGACGATCCGGTCGCGCTCCGCCTCATCGGGCGGTTCCGCCAGGCTGTCCTCCAGCCGGTCGAGCGCCTCACCGGTCGGGTCGGGCGCACCCGGCACGTCGCGTCGGAGCGACTCGAGCAGGTGGCCGACGAGCGCCTCCGGCGTGGGGTAGTCGAAGACGAGGGCGGCGGGCAGATCCAGGCCGGTGTCGTCGCGCAGCCGGTTGCGCAGCTCGACGCCGGAGAGCGAGTCGAAGCCCAGGTCCTTGAACGGACGATCGGGGTCGACCGTGTCGGCCGCCGTATGGGCCAGGACCACCGCGACGTGCCTCCGCACCACCTCGTGGAGGACCGCG
>BCRI01000306.1 GCA_001552515.1 Sphaerimonospora mesophila NBRC 14179 = JCM 3151 | reverse complement strand
CCTGGGATCGCTGGACGGCTCGTTTGAGAGGTTGAGCGATGAAGAGATCATCGTTCACGTCCTCGCGCATCCCTTCATCGACCCCGACCCCGATTCCGACCCCGGTCCAGGTCCCGACCCCGGACCCGATTCCGGTCCCGGCCCTAATTCCGGTCCTGATCTTGATGCTGTTCCCGTTCCCGATCGTGGCCCCGATTCTGACCCCGGCCCCGGTGCCGGTCGTGGCCCTGTTTCCGGACCTGATCGCGGTCCTGGCGCTGATTCTGGTGCTGATGCCGGTCCTGGTCCTGATGCCGGTCCTGGTCCTGATGCCGGTCCTGGTCCTGATGCCGGTCCTGGTCCTGATGCCGACCCCGGACCCGATTCCGGTCCCGGCCCTGATGCCGATCCTGATCTTGGAGCTGTTCCCGTTCCCGGTCGTGGCCCCGATTCCGGCCCGGACGTCGGTCCCGATTCCGGGCCTGGCCCTTCTTGCGGGCCTGACACCGGTCCCGGCCCTGACGCTGGTCCCGGTCCCGACTGTGGTCCTAGTCCTGGTGCCGGTGCCGGTCGTGGCCCTGTTTCCGGACCTGATCGCGGTCCTGGCGCTGATTCTGGTGCTGATGCCGGTCCTGGTGCTTGTCCTGATTCCTGCTCCGATTCCGGTGCTGGTCCCGGTTCTGGTGCCGGTCCTGGTGCTGGCGGTGATCGCCTTCCCGGTTCTGGTCCTGGTGCCGGCGATGAGCGCCATGGTGATGGTGGGGACGGTATGGGGGGCCGCCTTGACGGTGATGGCGCTGATCGTGACGGTCGCGGTGGCAGCAGGGGTCACGGCCGGGGCGCGCTGGGCAGGGCCGGACTCACCGCGGGGGCCGATCCGGCCGGGAAGGAGCCGGCGCGGGCGGGCCGGGGGTGGACGCTCGGTGAGATCCGTGTCGGGGTGATGACTCTGCTGGGACGTGATGAGCATCCCGCTCACGTGCCCGGCTGGGGGTTCGTGCATGCGGACCTGGCCCGTTGGATCGTGGCCCGGATGCTGCCGGGGGAGTGGCGGTTTGCCGTGTGCGGCGACGACGGCCGGCTGTTGCATGCCGGGATCACCCGCCACCGCGCGCGACCGGTCACCTCCTCAGCCGGTCAGGCCCACCCGGCAGCAGACGCCCGCCCGGCCATGGATGTGCCCCCGGCCCGTGACAGGCGCCGGGGTGGGATCGTCGAACTGCAGATCTCCTGGACTCACCTGTACGAACTGACGGGCCGGCCCGCCGGCGCGGGCGACTGGTCGAACCTTC
>BCRI01000305.1 GCA_001552515.1 Sphaerimonospora mesophila NBRC 14179 = JCM 3151 | reverse complement strand
CTGTCCACGGCCCCGCGGGTCGGTCGCAGACGGTGGATCATTTCGCCGTAATCTCCTGTGGGCTCCACGGAGGTACTGCTCTCCGCCGGCCTGCCATCCCAGCCATCAGGATGAAGAAGCCCCCTGACGAGTGGTGCGCGAACAGCGGCGGCTGCTGCCTTCGCGGCACATGTTTCGTAATCTTCGCGCTTCCCTCGTTTTCCTCGTTGAGCCGGATGAACGCCTGACCTCGTACTTTCGGCGACGTACTTTCGGCGACGTACTTTCGGCGACGTACTTCCGGCGACGTACTTCCGGCGACGCCGATTACTTTTCCGACATCTCGGGCCTTCACGATAAATGTCTCTATAGCTCGTATGTAATTTCGTGTTGGCCGCTGAGACGCGTTGCTATTCGTGAGTTTCCATGAGATTATTGGTACAGATTTTCGATGCAGCAGTGACTCGCGAGAAGTCGGGAAGGGGGACGCGTGGAGCCGGCAGAGCTGACCCAGCCGCTCGGATTGTTCGATCCGGGTCCTGCGCGTTCCGGGGGACGGTCGTTGCTGGGTCCTGAGTGGTGGGCTGCGGTGCGGGCCGAGGCGTCGGCGCGTGCGGTCGCCAGTTCATCCGGTGGTCGGGGAGGTAGCGCGTCGTGGTCTGGCTGGCCTGACTGGCTTGCCACCGTTCCCGGCCCGCCCTCGGATGTCGCATTGTCAGACGGAGTGGCCGGGAGCAGTGTGCCTCGGAGCGGCGTGCCCGGGAACGGTGTGCGCCCAGGTGAACGTGAAGGCGACGCGCGTAGCGGCGGTGTGATCGCTTCTGTGTCCGCTGGTGCGGCTCGTACGGCCGACGTTCCCCAGTCGTGCATCGACGACCGTGACGATGATGACGCCCGCCGGTGGCGTGTCCCGGAGACTGCGGATGTCCCTTCCGGTGGCTCCTTGGGTGGCTCCTCGAATGGCTTCTCCGATGATGCTCCGGGCGCTTCCGGAGGCGGCAGCTCGGGTGATGCTCCGTATGGTTCTACGGCCGGCCCCGCAGGTGATGCTTCGGGCGCTTTTAGGGGTGGCGTCTCGGGTGGTGCTCCAGGCGGTGTCCTGGACGGCCCCGCAGCTGGTGCTTCAAGCGGTCCCGTGGACGGTTCTCCGGGTGACTCCTCAGGTGATCCTTCCGGTGCTGCGACGGTCGGCCCTCCGGGTGATGCTCCGAGCGGTGTCCCGGGCGGTTCCCCGGGTGATGCTTCGGATGCTTTTGAGGGCGGCGCCTCGGGTGTCCCTGTAGAGGGGTCCCCGGGTGGTTTT
>BCRI01000304.1 GCA_001552515.1 Sphaerimonospora mesophila NBRC 14179 = JCM 3151 | reverse complement strand
TTGTCGCCCGCTGACGTGGATGTGATCGAAGCCCACGGGACCGGGACGACGCTGGGTGATCCGATCGAGGCGGGGGCGTTGGTCGGTGCGTACGGCCCAGGGCGGGAGCGTCCGCTGCTGCTGGGGTCGGTGAAGTCGAACATCGGGCATGCGCAGGCGGCCGCGGGTGTGGCCGGTGTGATCAAGATGGTCGAGGCGATGCGGCACGGGGTGGTGCCGCCGTCGTTGCATGTGGATGCGCCGTCGCCGCATGTGGACTGGTCGTCGGGTGTCCTGGAGCTGGTGACCGAGGGCCGTGAGTGGCCGGAGGCCGGGCGGGTGCGGCGGTGCGGGGTGTCGTCGTTCGGCATCTCCGGCACCAACGCGCACGTCATCCTGGAACAGGCATCGGCCGAGGAGGAGCAGGAGCGGGACCGTGGCGTGGACGCCGAGGGCCCCGTGGTCTGGACGCTGTCGGCCAGAAGCGAGGACGCGCTGCGCGAGCAGGCCGCCCGCCTGGCAACCACCGTAGGCGACGCCGATGTGCGGGACGTGGCCCACTCCCTGGCCACCACGCGCGCGACCCTGTCCCACCGCGCCGCCGTGGTCGGCGCCGACCGGCACGAGCTCGTCGCGGCACTCACCGCCCTGTCCCGGGGCGACACCCCTCCCGGTGTCGTCCGGGGCACCCCGGTCAGGGGCAGGGTGGCGTTCCTGTTCTCGGGGCAGGGGAGTCAGCGGGCCGGGATGGGGCTGGAGCTGGCGGCCCGGTTCCCGGTTTTCTCCCGGGTCTTCGACGAGGTGTGCGCGCAGCTCGATGGACATTTGGATCGCCGGTTGCGTGAGGTGATCGCCGAAGGTGGCGGTCTGCTGGATCGGACGGTCTACACCCAGGCGGGGTTGTTCGCGGTTCAGGTGGCGTTGTATCGGCTGGTCGAGTCGTGGGGCGTACGCCCGGACGTGCTGGTCGGGCATTCGATCGGGGAGCTGGCGGCCGCGCATGTGGCCGGGGTGTTGTCGCTGTCTGATGCGTGCACGTTGGTGGCGGCGCGGGGACGGTTGATGCAGGACCTTCCGGCCGGTGGGGCGATGGTCGCGGTCCAGGCCGATGAGGCCGAGGTGCTGCCGTTGCTGGGTGGGCGGGTGTCGATCGCGGCGTTCAACGGGCCGGGTTCGCTGGTGGTGTCCGGGGACGAAGACGAGGTGGTCCGGATCGCGGATCATTTCGCCGCTCTTGGGCGGCGGACGCGGCGGTTGCGGGTGAGTCATGCGTTCCACTCGCCTCGCATGGAGCCCATGCTCGATGCGTTCGCCGAGGTCGCATCGACCC
>BCRI01000303.1 GCA_001552515.1 Sphaerimonospora mesophila NBRC 14179 = JCM 3151 | reverse complement strand
GAAGCGCTCCGGCTTCGATGGAGGCTCGTTCTCTTGAGAGGATCGAGTCATGGCAGCCAAGTCCCCCTACCCCGCAGAGCTGCGTAAGCGCGCGGTGCGCATGGTCGCTGAGGTCCGCCCGGACTACCCGACCGAGTGGGCCGCGATCAACGCGGTCGCCGCCAAGCTCGGCATCGGCACCGCCGAGACGCTGCGCAAGTGGGTCCGCCAATCCCAGATCGATGAAGGCACCCGGCCGGGCACGACCAGCGATGAATCAGCCGAGCTGAAGCGGCTGCGGCGGGAGAACGCCGAGCTGCGCCGGGCGAATGAGATCCTGAAGGCCGCCTCGGCTTTCTTCGCGGCCGAGCTCGACCGGCCACACACGCACTCGTGACCTTCATCGACGAACACCGCGAGGTGTTCGGTGTCGAGCCGATCTGCCGTGTGCTGAGCGAGCATGGCCTGTCGATCTCTCCCAGCACCTACTACGCTGCCAAGGCGCGTCCGCCCTCGGCTCGCTCGATCCGCGATGCCGAACTGGATGGTCATATCAGGCGGATCCACGCCGATAACTATGGCGTCTACGGCGTTCGCAAGGTCTGGCGGCAACTGCTGCGCGAGGGTCACCAGGTCGCCCGGTGCACGGTGGAGCGGCGGATGCGGGCCCTGGGTCTGCACGGGGCCCGCCGCGGCAAGAAGATCCGTACCACCCTGGCCGATCCTGGCCATCAGCGGGCGGCGGACCTGGTCAAGCGGGACTTCAGCGCACTCCGGCCGAACACGGTCTGGGTCGCGGACTTCACCTACGTTCACGCCTGGTGCGGGATCGTCTACGTCGCCTTCGTCGTCGACGTCTACTCCCGCGCGATCGTCGGCTGGTCGGCCTCGCTGTCCAAGCGCGCCGGCCTGGTGCTGGACGCCCTGGACATGGCGTTGTGGCGGCGCGACCGCGCCGGACGCCCCGCCGGGCCCGGACTCGTACATCACTCGGATGCCGGTAGTCAGTACACCTGTTTCCGCTTCACCGCCCACCTGATGACCGCCGGCATCGACGCGTCCATCGGGACGGTGGGCGATGCGCTGGACAACGCGCTGATGGAATCGCAGATCGGCCTGTACAAAACCGAATTGATCAAACCCCGCGGGCCCTGGCGCAGCCTGGCCGAGGTGGAACTGGCCACCGCCGAATGGGTCGAGTGGTTCAACTCGACCCGCCTGCACTCCTCAATCGGCAACGTCCCGCCGGAGGAGTACGAAGCTCTCTACTACGCTCAACACCAGCCCAACGAGACCGTTGGAATCAACCCCTGAGGTCTCCACCGAAGCCGGGGCGG
>BCRI01000302.1 GCA_001552515.1 Sphaerimonospora mesophila NBRC 14179 = JCM 3151 | reverse complement strand
CAAAGATCGGCGGTCGCGGCACTAGGGTTTCGGCATGTCCGAACTCGACCGGCTCCGCTGGCAGCTGAATGTGTCCTGGTCGCTGCTGTCTCTGCACCTGGAGCAGGTGACCGATGAGGAAGCCTTGTGGGAGCCGGTGTCGAACTGCTGGAACGTCCGTCGGAAGACGGACGGGACGTGGGCGGCCGACTGGGCCGTCCCTGAGCCGGAACCGATCCCGGTGCCGACCATCGGGTGGGTGATGTGGCACATCGGCCTCTGGTGGAGCACTGCTTATAAGCAATGCTTCGAGCATTCCGATGCGGCGACCGCTGAATTCGATTGGTCGGAGGCCGCATCGATGACACCGTGGCCCGGAGATGTGAAATCGGCCACCATATGGCTGAACGAATGTCGCGATCAGTGGGCCGATGCACTGAAGTCGCTGAGCCGGGCGGAGCTGGATTCCACCACACGAAGCGGCTGGTTCGCCGACGGATCACTCACCCTGGGACATGTGCTCGCCTGGGCGAACGTCGAGCTTATGAAGAACGCCTCGGAGATCGGATCGCTGCGTCTTCTGCGCGGTGCGGATCGGGGTTGACGCGGCGGGCCTCGCACTTCCTGAAATTTTCAGCCGACCACGCCGGGATTTGGATCTACGGTTCGTCTTCTCTGCCCTGGTAGCCGCACGCGGCATGCCCAAAAGACGTTCCCTTCCCTTATATAAGACCGGGCCGTATTGGGCCCATTAATCCCCGTGCTAGACAGGTTCGTCGCGCCAAAAATAACCTCTGGGTGCTCAAAAGTCCCAAAACGGATGAGGTGTGACTTGGCCGTACGCTCGAAAGTACGTCGCCTGACGACGTCGACCGCCATCGCCATTTCCGCGCTGGCCACCACGCTCCTGCCGCTCACCCCGGCGCACGCCGCATACGGCCCGGACAACCCGGTCTACGTGCAGCTGGTCTCCAACGACGGCAACGCGACACAGCTGGCTCGCCTGGACGGCACCCTGGCGTTCGACAACGGAAACACGAAGTACCGGTACTCGCTGCGCCTGTGCTGGCAGCACGCCTACCCCGCACCCTCCTTCAAGATCATCGTCAATGGCACGAGCACGGTCTGGCCGGTCCAGACCGGCACGACATCCGTTGCGGGATGCCAGCAGACGTACGTGTACAACACAGAGGCGAACTTCGGTAGCACTGTCCGCAACATCCGGTTCGACGTGACCGGAGGATGGTTCGGTCCCGGTAACAATTATCAGATGCGTACCAAGAGCAGCGGCACGTACGACAACCCCTACAACTGACCGCGGTCAGCCTTAACCGGGACTTCGGCATTTCCCGGTGACCGTACGGTCGCCCCCAGTGTCGATCCCAATGCGAACTGAGCC
>BCRI01000301.1 GCA_001552515.1 Sphaerimonospora mesophila NBRC 14179 = JCM 3151 | reverse complement strand
ACGCCGACTACGACGCCCGCTTCCTACTGCTACGGGAGACCGAAAGCGGTGGAGTGGAGGGGGAGTTCCGTCTGCCGCGGGAGGCCGCCGCCCGGCTACGGACCCTGCTGGACGCCTACGCCAAACCCAAGGCCCAGGGAGATGACCGGCCGCTTCGAGTCCGTAACGCCGACACGCTGATCGCACTTTTGGAACAGCAGATCACCACCGAACTCCTGGTGTTGATCAACGCCGAATCCCTCCCCGACGACCCCACCCCCCACGACTCCGAACACGGCACCGCCGCCAGGCAATCCACCCACCACAGCACCACTCCCCGCGACACCACTCCCGGCGACGCCGCACCTGACGATGTCGCACCTGGCGATGTCGCGCCCGAAGACGGCGCATCCGAAGGCGCCACGTCCGGTGACACCGTGCCTGATGACGCCACTCCCGGCAAGACCGCGCCCGACGACACTGCGCCTCTCGACGACACTGCGTCTGAGGACACCGGGCCCGGCGATGCAGTACCAGGTGACATCGCGCCCAGCGGCACCGTGCCTGAGGACACCATGCCCGACGACACTGTGTCTGATGTCACCAGGCCCGACGGCACCGTGCCTGAGGACACCGCGCCTGGTGACGCTGGCCGGAGCGACGGCCCGGCGCGTGCGACCGGCAAAGGAACCGGCCCGGCAACCCGCGATGACGCCGGTGACGACCTCGATCCTGATCACACTCCCGGCGCCGCTTCTGCGCCCGCGCCCGCCCCCGAATCCACTCCCGTTCCCGACGCCGCTTCCGATCCTGTTCCCGGGTTCCTTCCCGGAGCTTTTCCGGGGGCCGGCCGCAGAGACGACCGAGGGGACGACCGGGGGGACGCGGCGCCAGGCGGTGATCCCAGCGGCGGCCGGGGTCCTGAGTGGCCCACCGAGAACTCACGCGAAGACCGCACCCCCATCCGCCCGGCCACCACAGGTGACGACGAGCCCAGCCCCGCGACCGAGGCCAGCCCAGCGGTCGAGCTCGGCGCTGCGGCCGGGACCGGAGGCACTGACGAGCCCGGAAGCGTTGACGAGCCCGGAAGCGCTGAGGAGCCGGAGACCGAGAGCGGCTCGGGGACCCGCACCGGCATCCACAACCGGGCCGGTGAAGACGACCACACCGCGGACACCACTCCCACCGGTGCCGACCTCGGCACGAACCGATCCATCCCCGCCGGTGCCGACCTCGGCGCGCACCCAGCAGACCCCGCCACCGGCGATCCCGGCAGGGACGACCCCGGCAGGAGCGACCCCAGCGACCCCAGCGGAGGCGATCCCGGCAGGAGCTACCCTGGCAGCGGCAACCCTGGAGACCCCGGCAGGGGCGATCCCCGTGGGGGCGTGGACCCCGGGGGCGCGGCTTCCAGGAGCACC
>BCRI01000300.1 GCA_001552515.1 Sphaerimonospora mesophila NBRC 14179 = JCM 3151 | reverse complement strand
TGTTTGGTGGTGGGGTGGGCTGGTTTTTCTGGTTGTTGTTTGTGAATTGCATAGTGGACGCGAGCATCTTTTGTGGCCAAGTTGTTTAGGGCACACGGTGGATGCCTTGGCATCAGGAGCCGATGAAGGACGTGGGAGGCTGCGTTAAGCCTCGGGGAGTCGCCAACCAGACGTTGATCCGGGGATGTCCGAATGGGGAAACCTAGCACCAGTCATGTGGTGTTGCCGCCGTCTGAATGTATAGGGCGGTTGGTGGTGACGCGGGGAAGTGAAACATCTCAGTACCCGTAGGAGAAGAAAACAATTGTGATTCCGTGAGTAGTGGTGAGCGAAAGCGGAGGAGGCTAAACCGTGCGCGTGTGATAGCCGGCGGGTGTTGCGTGTGCGGGGTTGTGGGAGCCTCTGGGGGAGACCGCCGTCTCCTCAGGCAGTGATAAATCGGTGTGGTAGTCGAACGTTCTGGGATGGGCGGCCGGAGACCGTGAGAGCCGGGTAGGCGAAATCATGCCGACTGTTGGGGGTTGTCCCGAGTAGCACGGGGCTCGAGGAATCCTGTGTGAATCTGCCAGGACCACCTGGTAAGCCTAAATACTTCCTGATGACCGATAGTGGACGAGTACCGTGAGGGAAAGGTGAAAAGCGCCCCGGTGAGGGGTTGTGAAATAGTACCTGAAACCGTGTGCCTACAAGCCGTGGGAGCGTGAGCGGGTTTTCCCGTTCGTGATGTGACTGCGTGCCTTTTGAAGAATGAGCCTGCGAGTCGTGGTGTGTGGCGAGGTTAACCCGGGTGGGGGAGCCGTAGCGAAAGCGAGTCTGAATAGGGCGTTTGAGTCGCATGCTGTGGACCCGAAGCGGAGTGATCTACGCATGGGCAGGGTGAAGCTCAGGTAAGACTGGGTGGAGGCCCGAACCCACCAGGGTTGAAAACCTGGGGGATGATCTGTGTGTAGGGGTGAAAGGCCAATCAAACTCCGTGATAGCTGGTTCTCCCCGAAATGCATTTAGGTGCAGCGTTGCGTGGTGCTTGCCGGAGGTAGGGCTCTGGTTGGCTGATGGGCCCGACAAGGTTACTGACGTCAGCCAAACTTCGAATGCCGGTAAGTTGAGCGTGGCAGTGAGACTGCGGGGGATAAGCTCCGTGGTCGAGAGGGAAACAGCCCAGATCGTCGACTAAGGCCCCTAAGCGTGTGCTGAGTGGGAAAGGATGTGGAGTCGCAGTGACAACCAGGAGGTTGGCTTAGAAGCAGCCATCCTTGAAAGAGTGCGTAATAGCTCACTGGTCAAGTGATTTCGCGCCGATAATGTAGCGGGGCGAAATCACTTGACCAGTGAGCTATTACGCACAAGTGATTTCGCGCCGATAATGTAGCGGGGCTCAAGCATACCGCCGAAGTCGCGGCACCTGTGATCGGACGTTGT
>BCRI01000299.1 GCA_001552515.1 Sphaerimonospora mesophila NBRC 14179 = JCM 3151 | reverse complement strand
GATGCCCCAGATCTGCTCTCCGAAGGGCAGGGACATGTTCGTCAGGTCGTCGCTGATGCCGAGGGCGCTGGTGAAGACGACGGGCATGGACACGGCGGGCCGGCCGGTGCGGCGGGCGAGCTCGCGCAGCACCCAGATGGCCGAGACGGCGTTGTGCTCCATCCCGGACCAGACCTGCTCCTGGAAGCGGCGGACCAGGTCGAGCCAGCCGTCCCCCGCCTGGGGCCGGTGCGTGACGAGCAGCAGGGAGGTGAAGTCGCCGAGGATGTGATCGATGTCCGGGTGCACCTCGCGGCGGTCGAAGAGGGTGAGGTTGAGGGTCAGGTCGGGCCGCGCGCTCCAGGCGGAGAGCACCTCGGCGAAGGCCGTGGCCAGGACCGAGGCCGGGGTGAGGCCGTGCTCGCGGGCGCGCGAGCGCAGCGTCCGCCAGGCGTCCGGCGAGATCCGGGTCTCCCTGCGCACGAAGTGCGGCCTGATCACCTGGTCGGGGTCGACGCGCAGCGGCAGCTGGGGGGCGGGCGGCAGGTCCGCCAGCCGCTCCGACCAGTAGGCCTGGTCGGCGGCGACGGCCCGCTCGTCGGGGCCCGCCGTCAGCACGTAGTCGCGGAAGGACACCTCGACCGAGGGCAGCTCGGCCAGCGGGTCCCGGTAGAGGGCCGACAGCTCGGCGAAGACCGTCACGATGCTCAGCGCGTCGAGCACGATGTAGTCGAAGCTGAACCCGATGCGGACGCGGTCGCCGCCGTACCGCACCGCCTCGATCGCGACCAGCGGCCAGCGGGTCGGATCGGGCACGCGGTGGGCGAGCCGCTCGCGGAGCTCGGCGAGGCATTCGTCGCCGTCGGCCGACTCGGTGACCCGGATCCGGGTGGGCGGCACCTCGGGCATGATCCGCTGGTTTCCGTCGGCGTCGAAGTGGGCGCGGAGCATCTCGTGCCGCCGCACGAGCGTGTTCCAGGCCTGCTCCAGCCGGTCGAGGTCGACGCCCGCGCCGTCGAACTCCCAGTACCAGTGCGAGCCGACCGAGCCGAGCGTGAACTCCGCCGAGCGGCCCATCCAGTAGGCGCGCTGCACGTCGGTGGGCGGGAACGGCTCATACCTGTGCTCGGGGTCGGCGACGATCGACCGGACGGCCTCGCCCGGGTCGCCCTGGGTGAGCCCGGCGGCGAAGTCCTTCAGCTTCGGGGTCGCGAACAGCGCGCGCAGGTCGGCACCGTGCAGGCCGGCCGCCCGCATCCGGCCGAGCAGGCGGGTGGCGAGCAGGCTGTCGCCGCCGAGTGCGAAGAAGCCGTCGTCGCGGCCGACCACCTCGACGCCGAGCAGCTCGGCCCACAGCCCGGCCAGCACCCGTTCGACGGGCGTCGCCGGCGGCTCCGCCCGCCGGGCCGGGTCGCCGGTCTCCGCCTCGGCGAGCCGGCGCAGCGCC
>BCRI01000297.1 GCA_001552515.1 Sphaerimonospora mesophila NBRC 14179 = JCM 3151 | reverse complement strand
CCCCGGGTCCGCTATCCCCGAACCCGCCGTCGACGCTCCAGAAGCGAAAGCCGGTGCTCCTGGAAGCCGCGCCCCCGGGGTCCACGCCCCCACGGGGATCGCCCCTGCCGGGGTCTCCGGGGTTGCCGCTGCCAGGGTCGCTCCTGCCGGGGTCGCTCCTGCCGGGGTCGTCCCTGCTGGGGTCGCCGGTGGAGGGGTCTGCTGGGTGCGTGCCGAGGTCGGCACCGGCGGGGATGGCTCGGTGCGTGCCGAGGTCGGCACCGGTGGGGGTGGTGTCCGCGGTGTGGTCGTCTTCACCGGCCCGGTTGTGGATGCCGGTGCGGGTCCCCGAGCCGCTCTCGATCTCCGGCTCGTCAATGCTTCCGGGCTCGTCAGTGCTTCCGGTCCCGGCCGCAGCGTCGAGCTCGACCGCTGGGCTGGCCTCGGCCGCGGGGCTGGGCTCGGTCGCGGGGCTGGGCTCGTCGTCACCTGTGGTGGCCGGGCGGGTGGGGGTGCGGTCTTCGCGTGAGTTCTCGGTGGGCCACTCAGGATCCTGGCCGCAGGTGGGATCACCGCCCGGAGTCGCGTCCCCCCGGTCGTCCCCTCGGTCGTCTCTGCGGCCGGCCCCCGGAAAAGCTCCGGGAAGGAACCCGGGAGCAGGCTCGGAAGCGGCGTCGGGAGCGGGAGTGGATTCGGGGGCGGGCGCGGGCGCAGAAGCGGCGCCGGGAGTGTGATCAGGATCGAGGTCGTCACCGGCGTCCTCGCGGGTTGCCGGGCCGGTTCCTTTGCCGGTCGCACGCGCCGGGCCGTCGCTCCGGCCAGCGTCACCAGGCGCGGTGTCCTCAGGCACGGTGCCGTCGGGCATGGTGCCGTCAGGCGTGGCATCACCGGGCGCGATGTCACCAGGCACAGTGTCGTCGGACATGGTGCCATCAGGCACGGTGCCGCTGGGCGCGATGTCACCTGGTACTGCGTCGCCGGGCATGGTGTCCTCAGGCGCAGTGTCGTCGGGCGCGGTCTTGCCGGGCGTGGCGTCATCAGGCACGGTGTCACCGGACGTGGCGCCCTCGGAGGTGCCGTCTTCGGAGGTGCCGTCTTCGGGCGCGACATCGCCAGGTGCGACATCGTCAGGTGCGGCGTCGCCGGGAGGAGCGTCGCGGGGAGTGGTGCTGTGGTGGGTGGATTGCCCGGGGGCGGTGCCGTGTTCGGAGTTGTGGGGGGTGGGGTCGTCGGGGAGGGATTCGGCGTTGATCAACACCAGGAGTTCGGTGGTGATCTGCTGTTCCAAAAGTGCGATCAGCGTGTCGGCGTTGCGGACACGGAGCGGCCGGTCATCTCCCTGGGCCTTTGGTTTGGCGTAGGCGTCCAGCAGGGCCCGTAGCCGGGCGGCGGCCTCCCGCGGCAGACGGAACTCCCCCTCCACCCCGCCGCTTTCGGTCTCCCGTAGCAGCAGGAAAC
>BCRI01000296.1 GCA_001552515.1 Sphaerimonospora mesophila NBRC 14179 = JCM 3151 | reverse complement strand
CCCCCGGCCCTGCGGCCTCCGGGCCCGGCTCCGCCGTCCCGGCCGTCCCGGTCGGCCCGGCCTCCGACGTCGTGGAGCACGTGGCCACCACGGCCCTGGACTCCTACTGGACGCCGGAGCGGATGGCGCGCGCGATCCCCATCGACGTGCTCTCCACGATCAAGCAGGTGGGAATGGCGGCCGCTCGCATCCTCCCGTCCACGGCGTCGCCGGCTCCGTCCCGGTCACCGGAGGCCGCCCCCGCCGGGGCACGGCCCGTACGGCAGGCCCGGCAGGCGCGCCGCCCCGGCGCGTCGCTGGCCGTGACGAGCGGGTCGAAATGGGCGGCGGGCGGCGCGGTGACGAGGACCACCGGCCGGGTGTTCCTGACCATGGACGGGGTCGACTTCGTCTGCTCGGCCAGTGCCGTGCGCAGCGCGAACAAGGACGTGGTGGTCACGGCGGGGCACTGCGTGAAGGACGGCGCGGGGTCGTGGGCGGAGAACTGGACGTTCGTCCCCGGCTATCGGGCCGGACAGCGTCCGTACGGCGCGTACACCGCACGCCGGATGTTCGTCGCGGGGCCGTGGGCCCGCGGTGGGAACGACGACTACGACATGGGCATGGTGGCGGTGACCACGGCGAACGGACGCCATCTCGGTGACGCCGTGGGGGGTCAGGAGATCGGCTTCAACGCCCGGAGGGGGCTGCGCACCTACGGGTTCGGCTTTCCGGCCGATCCGCCCTACAACGGGGAGCACCTGCTCTACTGCGCGGGTGTGGTCCACGCGGATCCCCAGGGGCAGACGCGGGATCAGGGCCTGCGCTGCGATCTCACGGCGGGGGCCAGCGGCGGGCCCTGGCTCAGCGGCTTCGACCCGGCCACCGGCCGCGGTCGGCTCACCTCGGTGAGCAGCTTCAAGTACAGCAACGATCACCGCACCATGTACGGCCCCTACTTCGGCGCGGCGGCCCGGGACCTGTTCCAGTCCGCCCAGCGCGCGTGAACCGGAGGATCCGGGGCGGCGACGACGCGCCACCCCGGATTCTCAGGTGGAGCTGTGGGACAGCTCCTGTCCAGGACAGGTCAGGCTGCCGAGCAGGAGACGCTTGGCGTGGTGCTGGACCCGTTGGCCAGGAAGCCGAACGAGGTGGACGCGTTCGGCGCGAGGCTGCCGTTGTAGCTCACGTTCTTCACCGAGACATTGCTGCCGGACTGACTGAGCGTGCCGTTCCAGATCTGGGTGATGGTCTGGCCGCTCGGCTGTGTCCAGCTGACCGTCCAGCCGCCGATCGTCGAGCTTCCGTTGTTGCGCACCGACACCTCGCCCTGGAAGCCGCCGCTCCAGGAGTTGGTGACCGTGTAGGTGGCGACGCAGCCGTTGCCGGTCCCGGGAGTCGGGGTCGGCGTGGGCGTGGGCGTGGGAGTCGGGGTGGGGGTCGGGGTCGGCGTGGGAGTCGGAGTGGGGG
>BCRI01000295.1 GCA_001552515.1 Sphaerimonospora mesophila NBRC 14179 = JCM 3151 | reverse complement strand
CGCCGTTGTAGACGGTGACGAACGCGTAGTCGCGGTCGCCGTCCTCGTAGACGTCGAAGTCGTAGTGGGTGAAGGCCTGCTTGCCCACATAGATGCCCCACGGGGTCTTGCCCTGGTAGTAACCGGGGACGAAGACCCACTTGTCCATCGTCGCCTTGTTGGACTCGGTGTCGTACACGCAGTGGCCGGCCGTGGCGACCAGGTTGCGGTACTGCGCCTGCACCGAGGTGGCGGTGCACCAGTGCGGCTTCTTGTCCGCGCCGAGGAAGAACACCTTGCCCGTGGTCTTGGGCAGGTTGACGTTCTTCGACTTCGACGCGGCCTTCTTCTCATCGCCGATCGCCGGAACGACACCCGGCTTGGTGTCGGCGGTCGGCCCGCCCTTGGACACGTGCTTCGCCGGGATCTGCGTCTCCACGGCGTACGGCGTCGCCTGGATCAGGTTGGCCCGGGCCTCGCCCAGCCAGTACTGGGCGACCTGGTTGGCGGCGTAGGGGGTGCCGGCCAGGATGTCCTTGGCGACCTCGTCGGCGGCCTGAGCAGGGGCGGCCAGGCCCGCGGCCAGGAGGCCGGCGGCGGCGACGACGCCACCGAAGGCGAAAGAGCGCTTCACAGGAAAACTCCTTGGTCTGTCGCGGGACGCCATTGCGTCCCTCACGTCAGTAAAGGGATGGTTCGCACCATACAGTGGAGATTTCCTTTTGGGAGGCCCTGTTTCCGGCGAACTCGACTCGTTTCCCGGCCGAGACGGCCCCGTTATGTAGATGACAGGCGGCAAAATCCCTGGACAAGTGTTAACAGTGAATATCGGCGCAGCTGAGGGGATCGCGTCTGCGCTCTTTCTTCGATTGGTAAGGGAATTCGACCGGGACCGAAATGGGCTGGTGTGAGGTGAATCACACCAGCTGTCGCCGGGAAGTCCCGCGTTTCGGAAAAGCCGCAGGGCCCGACTGGAAGCCGGGCCCTGGGATGAAACAGGTGAAGCTGTGCCGGTGAAGCCGGGGGATGTCAGGGTTTGGACCCCTGACAGCCGATCACCGTGCCTTCGCGGGGGCGAAGACTAGGCGATCGAGCCGGACCACAGGCTCTTGGCCGCGTTGTAGACACCGATGGTCTCGCCGTCGAAGTACGGGGAGACGCTGGTGTCGATCCGCTTGTTGCCGTCGCGGTCCGCCACGCCGATGGTCACACCGTTCAGGTAGCCGATCCGGCGGGTGCTCTTGTAGTTGAGCAGCCAGGCCGAACCGAGCGAGCCCTCGCCGGTGAAGGACGACTTGATGCCCTGCAGCTCCTCGCCCTTGACGGCCGGGGCCTGCGCGGCGAAGGTCTTGCCGTACGACCACTTGAGGGTCTTGCCGGAGTAGGCGTAGTTGCCGTCCGGGTGCGAGCCGCTCGGGTAGCCGAACATGAAGACGTTCTTGCCCAGCTTCTGGTTGTAGGCGATGCCCTGCCCGCCGACGTTGTCGCCCAGGCGACCCGCGTCGGTGAACTTCCACGCGTAGTACTTGCCGCCGAACTCGTAGG
>BCRI01000294.1 GCA_001552515.1 Sphaerimonospora mesophila NBRC 14179 = JCM 3151 | reverse complement strand
AGCTGTTCGACGGCGTGTCCGCCGTACGCGCCGACCTGCCCACCTATCCGTTCCGGCACCGGCGCTACTGGCTGCCGCCCGCAGGTGGTGCGGACGCCGCCGCGCTCGGCCTCGCCTCGGCCGGGCACCCGCTGCTGGGCGCGGCCGTTTCCCTGGCACAGGACGACGGTCTGCTGCTCACCGGCAGGCTGTCCCGGGACACGCAGCCGTGGATCGTCGACCACGCCGTGCTGGACACCGTCCTGCTGCCCGGCACCGCGTTCGTGGAACTCGCCCGCCACGCCGGGGCCCGCGTGGGCTGCGACGACATCGAGGAGCTCACCCTCCACGCGCCGCTCGTCCTGCCCGATCGGGACGGGGTGCACGTACAGCTGACCGTCGGACCCGCCACCCCGTCCGGCACCCGCCCGATCTCGATCCACTCCCGGCCGGAGGACACCGAGGGACCCTGGGTCTGCCACGCGGAGGGCACGCTGGCCGCCCGCGTCGAAACCCCGGCCGCCGACATGGGGACGGAGTGGCCGCCTCTCGGGGCCGAGCCGATCGAGGTGGGCGCCTACTACGACATGCTCGCCGCGCGCGGCTACCACTACGGCCCCGCGTTCCAGGGTCTGCGGGCCGCGTGGCGCTCCGGCGACACCGTGTACGCCGAGGTCGGCGCGGCCGAGGACGCTCAAGTGGACGCGGCGCCGTACGGCCTGCACCCCGCGCTGCTCGACGCCGCCCTGCACGCCGCCGGGGCGGCCGCTCCGGAACGCACCGAGGAGGTGCTGCTGCCGTTCTCGTGGTCCGGCGTCCGCATGCACGCGGCCGGTGCGGGCACCCTGCGCGTCCGCCTGAGGCCCGCTGGACCGGACGCCCTGGCCGTTGAGGCGGCCGACGAGACGGGAGCGCCCGTCGTCTCGGTCGCGTCCCTCGCCCTGCGCCCGGTCGCCCCCAGCGCCCTTACCGGCAGCGCCCTCACGGGCGGCGCGGCGGAGGCGGGCGGGCTCTTCCGGGTGGAATGGCACCCCGCCGAGAGGTCGTCCCGCACCCCCGCGCCCGTGCGCTGGGCGGTGCTGGGCGATCCCGACTGGGACCTCGACGTCGAGAGGCACGCCGATCTGGCCGGCCTCGCCGCCGAACGGCCCGACGTGGTGCTCGCGCCCTGCTTCGGCGAGGAGACCGACTCCCTGGCGCGGGCCGCGACCGACGGCGTGCACCGCGTGCTGCGCCTCCTGCAGGAGTGGCTGGCCGAAGACCGGTTCGCCGACTCCCGTCTGGTCCTGGTCACCCGTGGCGCGGTGGCCGTCGGCGACGGGGCGTGGGTGGAGGACCCGGCCGCCGCCGCGATCTGGGGGCTGGTCCGCTCCGCCCAGGCCGAGCACCCCGGCAGGCTCCTGCTCGTGGACGTGGACGACGACGGTCACCGGCTGCTGCCCGAGGTCGTCGCCTCCGACGAGCCGCAGGTCGCCGTACGCGGTGGTGTGCCGTACGTTCCCCGCCTGGCCAAGGTCACGGCTCCGGCCGCGTCCGAGGCTCCGTCCCTGTCCGGCACCGC
>BCRI01000293.1 GCA_001552515.1 Sphaerimonospora mesophila NBRC 14179 = JCM 3151 | reverse complement strand
CGGTGCCTGTCAAACCGAATGAGACATCAAGCTACTTCTGTGGTTTGTGGTGAGGTATCGGTCTGAAGGGTTGCGGGTGGCTTGTTGATCCACACTCGGGCGGGCAGCGACGGCGGGTAGGGGCGGCGGCCGCGGAACCGCTCGGGGTGGGCCAGGAAAGCGGCGTTCAGTGTGGCGATCCGCTTGGCGTGGATCTTGACGGCGGTGCCGTCGTGCACGGATGCCGGGGTGTGCATGGCGATGCCCGAATGACGATGCTCATGGTTGTAGTAGTCAAAGAACTGGCCGCAGAAGATACGGCCGTCTTCGATCGAGCCGAACCTTCCGGGGAACGCCGGGCAATATTTAAGCGTCTTGAACTGCGCCTCGGAGTAGGGGTTGTCGTTGGACACGCGCGGCCGCGAATGCGACTGGTCGATCCCAAGGTGCGCGAGCAGGCCGGTGACGGTGTTCGACGTCATCGAGGTGCCCCTGTCGGCGTGAATCGCCTGCGGTGCGATCCCCCTGTTGGCTTCGATGGCGCGTTCGATGAACTCCTTGGCCAGGGTGCCGTTCTCGGTCGGCCAGATCTCCCACCAGATGACCTTGCGGGAGAAGATGTCAAGGATGACGTAGAGCAGGTAGTGGACGCCGCGTGCCGGGCCTTTCAGTTTGGTGATGTCCCAGCTCCATACCTGGTTCGGCCCGTCGGCCTCCAGTTCCGGTTTCTTCTTCGCCGGGTGGGTGGCCTGCGCGCGCCGCTCGCCGGACTGGCCGCGCTCGCGCAACAGCCGGTACATGGTGGCTTGTGAGCACAGGTAGGTGCCCTCGTCCAGCAGGATCGCCCACACCTGGCCCGCCGACTTGTCGGCGAACCGGGGCGAGTCCAGCACCGCCAGCACCTGCGCCCGTTCGGCTTCGGACAATTCCGCGGGGTGATGAAACGGCCGGCGCGGGCCCTGCCGGGGCGGCTTCGGATTCCGCTGCCGATACAGGCTGGCGCGGGGCTTGCCGAGGATCTGGCACGCCTTGACCGTGCCGACGGCCGTCTCCATGCCGGGGAAATGCTCGTCGATGACCCGATTCAGCTCTCGTCGGAGTCCGCGCTGCGTGAGATGTCGTCCAGCAGCGCGAATGCTTTTCCCGCGATATCCAGCGCGGTCTTCGTCTTCCCGAGCTCGCTGGTGAGCTTTTCGTTCTTGGCCTCAAGCTTGGCCGCTTCGGACTTGAGCTTCTTGTTCTCGGCCCGCAACCGGGCCAGCTCCTCCGACTCGGTGCCCTTTGTCGGTGGTTTGCCCGTCGAGGAGGCCAACGTCCCGTTCTCCTGCTGCTTTCTCCAGTGTTCGATGTGCGAGTGATACAGCCTTTCCCTGCGCATCAAGGCGCCCCGCTCGGGGCTGCCTTCGGGCAGGGCGTCGTAGGCCGCCAAGATCCGCGCCTTGTAGGCCGCGGTGAACGTCCGGCGTGCCGGCCGGCTCACCCGTTTCTCGGTCACCTGCCCATCCTGCCCCGTCCGGGCAGCCTGGTCAGCGAGGGTCATCGTCACTGTCTCGATCGTCCTGTCTCGCCCTACTTTGCATCAAAAGGACTCGATCGTCCCATGTCCCACAAGAGTCTGACAGAGA
>BCRI01000292.1 GCA_001552515.1 Sphaerimonospora mesophila NBRC 14179 = JCM 3151 | reverse complement strand
TGAGCGCGGGGGCGTCGGATCCCTGTGGGGCCGAGCCGCCGCCGGACACGACTCCGCCGACCGTGCCCACGGGCCTGGCGGCGACCGCGTCGGGCACGAACGTCACGCTGACCTGGACGGCGTCGACCGACAAGGTGGGCGTCACCGGCTACGAGATCAGCCGGGCCAAGGGCGACGAGACGCCGGTCGTCCGATCCACGTCCGGCACGACGTACAAGGACTCCGGGCTGGACCCCCAGACGTCCTACACGTACAAGGTGCGAGCACTGGACGCCGCGGGCAACAAGTCCGCGTACACCGGTGCCGTCTCGGTGAAGACGGGCGACGGGCCGCCGCCGGCGTCCCCGGGGACTCCGCTCGGCGGCGATCCTCGCAAGGACTCCATCTACTTCGTCATGACGGCACGGTTCTACGACGGCGACACGTCCAACAACAGGGGCGGAAGCCAGCACATCCGGTCCGGCAACGCGGCGAACGACGACCCGATGTTCCGCGGCGACTTCAAGGGTCTCATCGAGAAGCTGGACTACATCAAGGCCCTCGGCTTCTCCGCGATCTGGATCACCCCGGTCGTGCTGAACCGCTCCGACTACGACTTCCATGGCTACCACGGCTGGGACTTCTACCGTGTGGACACCCGGCTGGAGACGCCGGGCTACACGTACCAGGATCTGATCAACAAGGCGCACGCCAAGGGCCTGAAGATCTACCAGGACGTCGTCTACAACCACAGCTCACGCTGGGGCGCCAAGGGACTGTTCGTTCCTCCCGTGTACGGCGTGCGCGACGAGCAGTGGAAGTGGATGTACAGCAAGAAGGAGGCGGGCCGGGAGTACGACCCCATGGAGGAGCACCAGGGCGACGACCCCGACATGACGGCCGCCCAGAACGAGATGGCCAAGGGACGGCCGTACAACGGCGACCTGTGGTCGACCGAGGAGCCCGCGGGCAACACCTGCAAGAACTGGGGGACCCCGACGCAGTGGTTCAGCCCCGAGGGCTACACCATCTACAACTGCCAGTGGCCGAGCCCGACCTCGGGCATGTTCCCGGCGAAGTACTACCACCAGTGCTGGATCGGCAACTGGGAGGGCGAGGACTCGCGCAGTTGCTGGCTGCACGATGACCTGGCCGACTTCAACACCGAGAACGCCGAAGTGCAGAAGTACCTCATCGACGCCTACAACCGGTACATCGACATGGGCGTCGACGGTTTCCGCATCGACACCGCCATTCACATCCCCCGCGTCACCTGGAACCGCCGCTTCCTGCCGGCGATCTATGACCGGGTGAAGGAGAAGTTCGGCGAGGAGAAGGCCAAGAACTTCTACGTGTTCGGCGAGGTGGCCGCCTTCGTCAACGACAAGTGGAACCGCGGTTCTGTCAACCACTCCGCGCAGTTCTACACCTGGAAGGAGCGCAAGGAGTACAGCGCCGACGACGAGAAGGCCGCGATCGAGCAGTACAACTACGAGGAGCAGCTCGGTACGGGCAACCAGCCCACCAGCACCAACGCCCGCCTGAACGGCAACGATTACCACGCGCCGGACCACTCGAAGTTCTCCGGCATGAACATCATCGACATGCGCATGCACATGAACTTCTCCGACGCGCAGAACGCCTTCAAC
>BCRI01000291.1 GCA_001552515.1 Sphaerimonospora mesophila NBRC 14179 = JCM 3151 | reverse complement strand
CCTCGATCTTTCACGCCGATGTGGTGGCTGGCTGAGGGTTTCGGCTGGAGTGTGATTTTGGGGTTCTGGTCAGCCTGGCCGCCCGGCTGTCGCGCCGGGAGGGCGGGGTTCCACGGGCCCGAAGATTGTCCTTTCCTGGTCGTAGGGGCGGATTTGTGCAGGTCAGGTCGGTGTCGGGAGCGCCTGCAGCCGGGTGATCGCGGTCACGAGCTGCTCGCTCCAGGGCCAGCGCGCGGCCAGACGCAGCCGTAGTCGGCGGCCGCCACGGACCAGTCGAGCGGCGACCGCGAACAAGCGCAGCCGCAGGCGTTTGGGTTCGTAGCAGCGAGCGGAACTGCCGTGCAGGGCGAGCATCTGCATCCACGCCAGTAACTCGCAGGCAAGCGCAACGATCTCGCACCAGATCTGGTTCTGGGCGAAGTCGTGCAGCGGCAGGTTGGCCAGGCCGGTGTCCTTCGCGCAGCGGATGCGGTCCTCGCAACGCGCCCGGCGGCGGTGGCGTAACTCCAGGTCGGCGAGCTGACCGCGCCGTGTGTTGGTGACGAAGCAGGTGAAGCGGTGCCCGTCGATGTCGGTGAAGCGTAGCTGCGCGCCCGGGTGCGGGCGCTCCTTGCGGACGATCAGGCGCATCCCCTTCGGCCAGCCTTCCAACCTGACCATGCCGGTCAGCTCGGCGACCCAGGCACCCGGCCGTACCTGGCCCTCGGCGTCGTAGGCGGGCGTCCACGCCTGCTCGGGCAGGGCCAGAATCGCCGTCTGCACCTCCTCGGTGAGGGTGAACCCGATCGAGTAGGCGAGCTGCCGTCCTGGCTTGGTGAGCCAGGTGAGGAACTCTCGGGTGCCGCCGCCGGAGTCAGTACGGATCAGCACCTGGCGGCGGCGGTGTTTGGGGAACTGGGCCAAGGCCAGGCGGGTGGCTTCGATGTGATCGGCGGCGGTGTTGGACCCGGCGTTACCGGGCCGCAGCAGCAGGGCCAGCGGCTCGCCGGCAGCACCCGCGCCGTGGTCGGCGAAGACCGTCATCGGGTGGAACCCGAAGGTCTTCTTCCAGGTCGGCGCGGCCTGCTCCTTGCCGGAGTGGGCGATGACGATGGTCGCGTCGATGTCGATGGGAATCAGTTCCCCGTCCGCGCCCGGCGCGTGGTTGTCCGCCAGCGTCCAGGCCCGCTGTCGCGCGGTGGCTCGGGCGATGCGGATCGCCTTCAATGCGCGAACGGAGTCGGCGGCCAGCCGATCGATCAGCCGGGACACGGTCGGGTCGGAGGCGATCGGGCCGAACAGCTCGCTCTGGGCGCGGAGCATCGCGATGTCGGCTAGGCAGTCCCCGCCCAGCGCCAGCGTGAGGGCCAGGTCGGTGATGACCTTGCCGGGATCGTGGACGGCCCGTGGTGGCCGCCATCGCTCCATCTGGGCTGATAGGGCTTTGTTCAGGCCGGTGATCCGCAGTGTCTCCAGCAGGAGCAGCCCACCGGCTTGGGAGACGAGTCCCGTTCCATCGGCGGAGACCACGATCTTGCGTTGGGAAGCGATAGTCTGCACGTGAAAAGTGCCTTCTGAATTGGTGCGGACAGGACTCTCGACAAGCCCGATCCTCCCAGTTCAGAGGCGCTTTTCTCATGTAAACGATCAACCTCGGAGAAATTCACCGCGAAAGCCCGAGG
>BCRI01000290.1 GCA_001552515.1 Sphaerimonospora mesophila NBRC 14179 = JCM 3151 | reverse complement strand
GGCGGCCCGCCCGGCCGGGCATGCCTCGACGCGGACGTGGTTGCGGTCGGTGTGCGGGATGAGCCGCCGGACGGCCTACCGCACCGTCGCCCTGGGCGTCGAACTGGCACGCCTGCCCAAAGTACGGGCGCGGTACGCCGCCGGGAACCTGACCGAGGCGGTGGTGGCGGCGATCTGCGCGGCCACCACCGGGCTCGGTGATGAGGACGCGGCCAAGGCCGAGACGATCCTTGTGGAACTGGCCGATTGCGCCGGGCCGCAGGAGATCGCCAAAGCGGGACGGTATCTGCGGGCGGTGCTGGACCCCGATGGGGAGGTCAAGGACGCCGCCGCCGACTACGACGCCCGTTTCCTGCTGTTGCGGGAGACCGAGAGCGGTGGGGTGGAGGGGGAGTTCCGTCTGCCGCGGGAGGCCGCCGCCCGGCTACGGGCCCTTTTGGACGCCTACGCCAAACCAAAGGCCCAGGGAGATGACCGGCCGCTTCGAGTCCGTAACGCCGACACGCTGATCGCACTTTTGGAACAGCAGATCACCACCGAACTCCTGGTGTTGATCAACGCCGAATCCCTCCCCGACGACCCCACCCCCCACGATTCCGAACACGGCGCCGCCCCCGGGCAGTCCACCCACCACAGCACCACTCCCAGCGACGCTCCTCCCGGCGACGCCGCACCTGACGATGTCGCGCCTGGCGATGTCGCGCCCGAAGACAGCGCATCCGAAGACAGCGCCTCTGAGGGCGCCACGTTTGGTGACACCGTGCCTGATGACGCCGCGCCCGGCGGCACCGCGTCTGACGACGTCACTCCGGGCAAGACCGCGCCCGACGACACTGCGCCTGAGGACACTGCGCCTGAGGACACCGGGCCCGGCGACGCAGTACCAGGTGGCATCGCGCCCAGCGGCACCATGCCTGATGTCACCATGCCCGAGGGCACTGTGCCTGGTGACATCGCGCCCGGTGATGCCACGCCCGACGACACCATGGCTGGTGACGTCGCGCCCGGTGACGCCGTCCGGAGCGACGGCCCGGCGCGTGCGACCGGCAAAGGAACCGGCCCGGCAACCCGCGAGGACGCCGGTGACGACCTCGATCCTGATCACGCTCCCGGCGCCGCTTCTGTGCCCGCGCCCGCCCCCGAATCCGATCCCGTTCCCGACGCCGCTTCCGAGCCTGTTCCCGGGTTCCTTCCCGGAGCTTTTCCGGGGGCCGGCCGCAGAGACGACCGAGGGGACGACCGGGGGGACGCGACTCCGGGCGGTGATCCCACCTGCGGCCGGGGTCCTGAGTGGCCCGCCGAGAACTCGCGCGAAGGCCGCACCCCCATCCGCCCGGCCACCACAGGTGACGACGAGCCCGGCCCCGCGGCCGAGGCCAGCCCAGCGGTCGAGCTCGGCGCTGCGGCCGGGACCGGAAGCACTGACGAGCCCGGAAGCATTGACGAGCCCGGAAGCGTCGACGAGCCGGAGACCGAGAGCGGCTCGGGGACCCGCACCGGCATCCACAACCGGGCCGGTGAAGACGAGCACACCGCGGACACCACTCCCACCGGTGCCGACATCGGCACGCACCCAGCAGACCCCGCCACCGGCGACCCCAGCAGGGACGACCCCGGCAGCGGCGACCCCGGGGACCCCGGCGATCCCGGCGGAGGCGATCCCGGCAGGAGCGATCCCCGTGGGGGCGTGGACCCCGGGGGTGCGACTTCCAGGAGCACCGGCTTCCGCTTCTGGAGCGTCGACGGCGGGTTCGGGGACAGCGGACTCGGGG
>BCRI01000289.1 GCA_001552515.1 Sphaerimonospora mesophila NBRC 14179 = JCM 3151 | reverse complement strand
GGCGACCGCGACTACGCGTTCGTCACCGTCTACAACGGTGTGAACCGTGGCGCCATCAAGAAGGCCTCGGACCTCACCGACGCCGAGAAGAAGATCGTCGCGGACTACCGGTCGAAGACCAGCCAGGCGCACCCCTACATCTGGTTCAGGCACAAGGGCACCGAGTACTTCCAGTTCCTGACGGACACCGGTCGCCTCGGTGACAACGTGGGCGGCCAGGGCCTGGCCTACAACCAGAAGCTGGGCAAGAACGTCTTCGTGTTCGGCTACCCGAGCGGCTCGCACCCGGACGGCAACCACGCCTACTCCGGCAAGACCCTCAAGTGGAGCTACGGCAAGACCTTCGCCGCGCAGGCCCCGGCCATCAAGGCCGAGGAGCTGCAGGGCATCAAGTCCTCCTTCACCGGCGAGGGCTCGTCGGGTTCGGCCTGGCTGCTCCAGTACAAGAGCGCCAAGCGGATCGGCTACCTCAACGGCGTGACCATCGGCGTCTCCGACACCGACGGCAACAAGCGCATCGACACCAGCGTCTCTCCGTACTTCGACGGCGAGACCTACGGCGTCTACAAGGCCGCCGCCGCCAACTGGTCCGGCAAGATCGTCTGATCCTCCCACCGCGGAGATCGAGCGATCACCCGTCGGGGTCCGAACCCTGACGGAATTCAGCTCCAACCGAAGGGCCCGGCTCTCCAGCCGGGCCCTTCCGGCGTTCTCCGGCCGTTTCTCCCCGATCCCGGCGGACCGACGGCCATCGGCGGCTCGCAGCCCCACAGCCGGGCTTAGACGAGACGACGCATCCTCCGGTGCCATCCCACCTGTGTGATTTGCGCCACAGCACGCGACTTCGATCTTGGTGGATTTCGCCGACACCGCACGGCAAGAGGGCTCTTCCACGTCCATTCAGCTGCGGAGATCCCGGACGCGAATCCATTACTGGGACACTTTCGGCCTGTCATCCAGATAACGGGACGATATCGGCCACTGGAGCGACCAACGAGTGCCGAAAGCGGGCCTACCAGGAGCTGATCTCCGCTGTATGGTGCGTGTCATCCCTTTACTGACGTATGGGACGCAAGGGGCGTTCCACGACAGACCAAGGAGTTTCCATGAAGCGCACTCTCGCCTTCGGTGGCGTTGTCGCCACCGCCGGCCTCCTGGCTGCAGGCCTGGCCGCTCCGGCCCAGGCCGCCGGCGACGTTGCCAGCAAGCCGCTGGCCGCCACCGGCATCCAGGCCCACAACATCGCCGCGTTCTGGTTCGCCGAGCGTGCGGCCAACCTGATCCAGGCCACGCCGTACAACGTCGAGACCCAGGTCGCCGCCAAGCACGTCTCCGGCGGTGGCCCGTCCGCTGACAGCAAGCCCGGCGTGGTTCCGGCGATCGGCGACGAGAAGAAGGCCGCGTCCAAGTCGAAGAACGTCAACCTGCCCAAGACCATGGGCAAGGTGTTCTTCCTCGGCGCCGACAACAAGCCGCACTGGTGCACCGCGACCTCGGTGCAGGCGCAGTACCGCAACCTGGTCGCCACGGCCGGACACTGCGTCTACGACACGGCGAGCAACAAGGCCACCCTCGACTACTGGGTGTTCGTGCCGGGTTACTACGAGGGCAAGACCCCGTGGGGCGTCTACGTCGGCAAGCAGGCGTTCACGCACTACGACTTCGACGTGTACGAGGACGCCGACCGCAACTACGCGTTCGTCACCGTCTACAACGGCATCAAGATGCCGCACGCCGGCTTCGACGGTGTGCGGCAGCTGATCAAGGACCGTAAGTGGGACGAGCTCAAGTCCTACGCCTGGTTCAAGGAGGTCGACAAGGCCACCTACGAGGCGTACAAGGAGGAGAAGG
>BCRI01000288.1 GCA_001552515.1 Sphaerimonospora mesophila NBRC 14179 = JCM 3151 | reverse complement strand
GAGTGGTCGGCTTGTGCAGGTGGTCGCGCCCGCGGTCGGTGATGCGGGCGTAGATCCGCGCGACCTTGCGCCGGGCCTTGGCCCGGTTGGCCCCCTCGCCCCTGGCCTTGCGGGCGAGGTTCCGATCTACCATGTCAGCTTGTGAAGCCCTGCGGCGTATTCGGCCGGCAGACCACGATCGCCCAGCGGCGATTCGTCTTTCCCTGCCCTGCTCCGCAGGAATCCGATTCCTCCCACGCCTGAAGGCGGGGGTTTCCTCGGAGGTCTCCGATGAAAGCGACTGCCCCCGTCTACGGGGGGATCGAAGCGGGCGGGACGAAGTGGGTGTGCGCGGTCGCCGGCGCCGGGGGAGACGTTCTCGCGACCGAAGTGATCCCCACGACCACGCCGGAGACGACCATCGGCGCCGTGGTGCGGTTCTTCGGGGACCGCCGGCCCCTCGCCGCGATCGGTGTCGGCACCTTCGGCCCGGTCGATGTGCGGCCGGGCTCGCCGACGTACGGCCGCATCCTGGCCACGCCCAAGCCGGGCTGGGCGAACACCGACGTCGTCTTCCCGCTGCGCGCCGCGCTGGGTGTACCCGTCCGCCTGGAAACGGACGTCAACGCCGCCGCGCTGGGGGAATGGCGGCGCGGAGCGGGCGTGGGGCTCGGCTCGCTGGCCTACATGACCGTGGGCACCGGAATCGGCGTGGGAGCGGTGGTGAACGACGGGCTCGTGCACGGACTCCTGCACCCCGAGTTCGGGCACATCCGCATCCCCCACGATCCGGTCCGGGACCCGTTCCCGGGCTGCTGTCCCTTCCACGGCGACTGCCTCGAAGGGCTCGCGTCGGGCGAGGCGATGCGCCGGCGATGGGGGCGGCCCGCCGAGCATCTGGACGACGAGTCGGCCTGGAGACTCGAGGCCGAGTACGTCGCCCTCGCCGTCATGAACCTGACCTACACGCTGTCTCCCGAGCGGATCGTCGTGGGCGGAGGCGTCGCCGAGCACCCTTCGCTGCTTCCGGAAGTGCGGGCGCGCCTGCTCGGTCTCGCCGGAGGCTACCCGGGTCCGCCGCTGCCGGCCGACCCCGAAACCATGAACGAGTACGTCACCGCACCATCCCTCGGCGATCGCGCGGGAGTGGTCGGAGCCGTGGAGCTCGCACGCGCGGCGCGGCCCGCGCCGTGATTCATCGTTTCCCACGGGTCGGAGGTTGTTCGGATGGCCCTGTGGGGGCGGCGAGACGAGACGCCCGGACCGCGGCCAGGTCCCGGCGTTCGCATCGGGCTCGCCGGCGGCCGGCGACGCGGCGGGGGGCCACGTGAGCGGTCGGCGTCGCCGTCGCACGCTTTCGCCGGCTCGGCGAACTCCGGCACCGCGGCCACTTCTCACGAAGCCGCGGTGCCGGGGTCGCTGAACGGACGAGATCTGCAGGGGCACGGCGATCCGGGGCTATCCCCGAAGGGAGACCGCCGGCGTCAGGTCCGGGTCCACTGCTGGTTGGTGCCGCCGTGGCAGCTCCAGATGTGCACCTTGGAGCCGTTGGCGGTGCCGTACCCGGACACATCCAGGCACTTGTTGGCGCCCACGGCGGTGATGGTGCCGTCGGAGTTGAGGCGCCACTTCTGGTTGTTCTGGCCGTTGCAGTCCCAGATGATCACGCTGGAGCCGTCGGCCGTGCCCGCGCCGCTGACGTCCAGGCACTTGTTGCCGTAGACGCGCAGCTCGCCGGCGCTGGTGGAGGTCCACTGCTGGTTGACGCCGCCGTGGCAGTCCCAGATCAGCGTCTGCGCGCCGTTGGTCTGGGAGGCGCCGTCGACGTCCAGGCACCGGCCGGACCCGACGCCCCGCAGCGCGCTCGTGCTCCCCGAGG
>BCRI01000287.1 GCA_001552515.1 Sphaerimonospora mesophila NBRC 14179 = JCM 3151 | reverse complement strand
CCGATGGGAGTTTCGCGGAGTCGCGGGTGCTGGCCCGGCGTAAGGGCGGGGAGTTCGAGGCGGTTCATCCGTCCGAGGTGGACTACATGGACGTGTCGCCGCGGCAGATGGTGTCGGTGGCGACCGCGATGATCCCGTTCCTGGAGCACGACGACGCCAACCGCGCGCTGATGGGCTCGAACATGCAGCGGCAGTCGGTGCCGCTGTTGAAGAGTCAGGCGCCGCTGGTCGGGACCGGGATGGAGTACCGCGCCGCGACCGATGCCGGGGATGTCATCACCGCGGAGAAGGCGGGGGTGGTGGAGGAGGTCTCGGCCGACTACATCACGGTCATGAACGACGATGGCACGCGGATCACCTACCGGGTGGCGAAGTTCAAGCGGTCCAACCAGGGCACGTGTTTCAACCAGAAGCCGATCGTGGCCGAGGGGGATCGGGTCGAGGTCGGTCAGGTCATCGCCGATGGGCCGTGCACCGAGAACGGTGAGATGGCGCTGGGGAAGAACCTGCTGGTGGCGTTCATGCCGTGGGAGGGCCACAACTACGAGGACGCGATCATCTTGTCGCAGCGTCTGGTGCAAGACGATGTGCTGTCCTCGATCCACATCGAAGAGCATGAGGTCGACGCGCGCGATACGAAGCTGGGTCCGGAAGAGATCACCCGTGACATTCCGAACGTGTCGGAGGAGGTGCTGTCGGATCTGGACGAGCGGGGCATCATCCGGATCGGCGCGGAGGTGGTGACGGGGGACATTCTGGTCGGCAAGGTCACTCCGAAGGGGGAGACGGAGCTGACGCCGGAGGAGCGGCTGCTGCGGGCGATCTTCGGGGAGAAGGCGCGTGAGGTGCGCGACACTTCGCTGAAGGTGCCGCATGGGGAGTCGGGCAAGGTCATCGGGGTTCGGGTGTTCTCCCGGGAGGAGGGCGATGAGCTGCCTCCGGGGGTGAATGAGCTGGTTCGTGTCTATGTGGCGCAGAAGCGGAAGATCACCGATGGGGACAAGCTGGCGGGCCGGCACGGGAACAAGGGTGTGATCTCGAAGATTCTGCCGGTGGAGGATATGCCGTTCTTGGAGGACGGTACGCCGGTGGACATCATTCTGAATCCGCTGGGGGTGCCCGGGCGGATGAATGTGGGTCAGGTGCTGGAGACGCATCTGGGCTGGATCGCCTCGCAGGGGTGGGATATCAGCGGGGTGGAGGAGGCCTGGGCCGAGCGGTTGCGGGACAAGGGGATCGCGCGGGTCGAGCCGAACACGAATGTGGCCACGCCGGTGTTCGATGGTGCCGAGGAGCATGAGATCGTCGGTCTGCTGCGGCATACGCTGGTGGATCGGGACGGGGATCGTCTGGTCGGGGACCATGGGAAGGCGCGGTTGTTCGATGGGCGCTCGGGTGAGCCGTTCCCGCATCCGATCTCGGTGGGGTACATCTACATTCTGAAGCTGCTGCATCTGGTCGATGACAAGATTCATGCGCGGTCGACGGGTCCGTACTCGATGATCACTCAGCAGCCGTTGGGGGGTAAGGCGCAGTTCGGTGGTCAGCGGTTCGGTGAGATGGAGGTGTGGGCTCTTGAGGCCTATGGTGCGGCGTATGCGCTGCAGGAGCTGCTGACGATCAAGTCGGATGATGTCGTGGGCCGGGTGAAGGTCTATGAGGCGATCGTCAAGGGCGAGAACATTCCCGAGGCGGGTATTCCCGAGTCCTTCAAGGTCCTTATCAAGGAGATGCAGTCGTTGTGTCTCAATGTCGAGGTCCTGTCCAGCGACGGTATGTCGATCGAGATGAGGGACACCGACGAGGACGTCTTCCGCGCTGCCGAGGAACTCGGCATCGACCTGTCCCGGCGTGAGCCGAGCAGCGTCGAAGAGGTCTGA
>BCRI01000286.1 GCA_001552515.1 Sphaerimonospora mesophila NBRC 14179 = JCM 3151 | reverse complement strand
CGCCATCCTCGCGACCGCACACCGATGAGCACTCCGACAAGCGCCCCCTGGGGAGTGTCAAGTGATGTTTCACCTGCGATGCAGGGTGGGCTGGTCGCCCTTGACGAGAAACAGTTAGTGGCCGCCGTCGGTGACGACCCTTGCGGGAGGTTGCCCCCTCCGAGTACGGCGAGCAGGGATAACGCGAGCGCGGGCCGAGCCGATAGCGGCGTCCCCGGCGGCTGCGCGGATCGGGGACCGCGTCGCGGCGCCCTCGGAAATGAAAATTTCATAAGAACCAGAAACTTCTTGCCAAGAGTCGTTGAATCATCAATGATTGCCGAGTCAGAGGTTTCTGCGAGAATCAAGGGAGGCAGCCGTGAAAATGAGTCACCGCGCCGCCAGAGCTGCGCTCGGTGTGACGGCAGGACTGTCCATCGCATTAGCCGGCAGCACACCCACCTCCGCATCGACATGGGACCTCATGGGGGAAAATCAAATCTGCATCCAGCAGGGCTATTCTCACTGGACCTACTTCCTGGCCGCTGTCGTCGGCACCTGGTCGTCGACCGTCCACGTCACGGTGGAGAACCTGCCTCCCGGGGGGGTCGTCACCGAGTCCGCCCAGATCCCTCCCGGCTCGAATCACACCAAGCCCAACGGTTCGACGACGGTCAACGGCTGGGTCTTCGCAGAGTTCGACCCGCTCCCAATCGGCGTCTACACGGCGCAGATGACCGCTTCGGACGGAACACAGACCCTGTCCGACCCCGTCACCATCACGGTTAAGGAGCGCTGCTACTAATACTCCAGTGACACTTCGCGATCTTCGCCGTTGAGGTGACATGAGAACGGCCATCACGTGATCATGCGGAGTTTGTGAAGACACCTGAAGATCACGTGATGGCCGTGGCCGACAGCGTAGACCCTGACCGCTGGATCGTCACCCTCAACGAGCTGATGACACGAATCGCGCACCGATTCGGCCGAGTAGAGCCCCGTCGGGCCGCGAATGCCTACGTCCGGGGCCTGCTGTCGGACGTCGAGCGGAAGAACTGCTGGAACCTGGCCGAGCACGCCGGGCTGACCGGCCCGCAGACCATGCAGCGCCTGCTGCGCACCGCACGCTGGGACGCCGAGGCCGTACGCGACGATGTGCGGGCTACGTGAGCGAGCACCTCGGCGAGGGCGGTGTCCTGATCGTCGACGAGACCGGCTTCCTCAAGAAGGGCCTTGGATCGGCCGGGGTGCAACGTCAGTACACCGGTACGGCCGGCCGGATCGAAAACAGCCAGTTCGGCGTGTTCTTGGCCTACGCCACCTCACGCGGGCGGGCATTGATCGATCGCCGTCTTTACCTGCCCGAGCGCTCCTGGCCGGCCCGTCCAGCCCGCCCTGGCCCTTGGCGGCTTGGAAGGACTCCTCCACCGCCCAGCGGATGCCGGCGATGCGCACCAGGGCGGCCAGCGGCACCGGGTGGGTGCGTGGCAGCGGTAGAAGGCCAGTTCCCCGGTGGACAGATTGCGGCGGATCAGCAGCCACCGGTGACCGGGGCGGTGGGTGGATGCGTGTCCAGGCCCAGGCGTACCAGCGGTGCCCCTTGGCGCCGTGCCCGGCGCTGTAGAGGTGCCAATGGTCGCCGGGGACGTGCGCGGCGACCTGGGCGGCCTGCCAGTCGACGCCCTCACATCTGACCCGCAGCGTGCCAGCGATCACCAGCACATACCCGGCCTGCCGCGCTTCCAGCAGCGCACGCAGGCGCGGGTCCTGGCCGTAGACCTCATCACCGGTCACCCAGGGCGCGTCGATCCCGGCGTCCAACGCCGCGGCGATCATCTGCGTGGCCAGGGCGGGTTTGGTGGCGAAGGCGGTCTGGTCCGGGACACCCGCCGAACGGCAGCGGTCCTGGTCACTACCAGGTCCGCAGCC
>BCRI01000285.1 GCA_001552515.1 Sphaerimonospora mesophila NBRC 14179 = JCM 3151 | reverse complement strand
GGTGCCGCCGTGGCAGTCCCACAGGTTGAGCTGGGTGCCGTCGGCGGTGCTGTAGTTGGGCACGTCAACACAGCGGCCCGAGCCGACGCCCTTGATCAGCCCGGAACCGCCACCGCCTGGCGGGGGTGTCGGGGAGACGGTCGGAGACGGTGACGTGGACGGTGTGGTGCCGTCGAGACCGAGGAAGGAGATGGCGTAGGCGAGCTGGCCGTTCATCGGCAGTTGGTGGCCCACTCCGGAGATGCTGATGCCTTCGACGGTGGCCTGGGTGCCCGTGGCGCCGTACCGAGTGCGGGTCCACGACGACTGCGGGTGATCGGTGAACGCCGGGGTCTGGCTCAGACCGTGCAGGTCGGTCCACTGCTTGATCTCTTCGCCGAAGTTCGGGTACGCCAGCGTGGTGTCGGTCGTGCCATGCCACACCTGCATCCGTGGATAGCGCCCGGCGTACCCCGGATACATCGCCCTTGCCTGGTCCCCCCACTGCTGAGCGGTCTTGATCAGGTTTCCGCCCGAGCACTGGCTGTTCCACAGTGACCCGTTGGTGGTCGCGAAGCACCCGGCCGGTACTCCGGAGAATGCCGAGGCGGCCGAGAACACGTCCGGATACTGCGCCGCGAGCACGTTGGTCATCATCGCGCCGGAGGAGAAACCGCTGACCACGATCCGGGCAGGGTCGACGTTGTAACGCTGGCGGGCGTAGGAGACCATCGCCATGATGCCGGTGGAGTCGCCGCCGCCGTCACGGCTGAGCGCGGCCGGGGTGGACACATCGAAGCACTTTTCGCTGCGGGTGGCCTCGGGGAGCACCATGATGTAGCCGTACCGGTCCGCGGCCGTGGCGTAGTCGTGCCCGTTGCCGTTGAAGATCGCGCCGGCGGATCCGCCGCAGTAGTGCACCAGCACCAGCAGCGCCGGGCGGGCCGCTACCCGATCGGGCACGTAGAGGTACATGTTCAGGTTGGTCGGGTTGTTGCCGAAGCCGGTCACCCGCGTCAGCGCCGCCGCAGCGGCGGGGCGGGCCGCCATGAGCATGCTCACGATCACCAAAGGTAAGGCGGCGGCGGCCAGGATCGCCTTGAGCCTGCGTTTCAACGTCATGTCCTTTCGAATCGGCGGCGTCGCGCCGGACGTGGCGGCGTCCGACACGGGACCGGGCGGTCGGCCGTTTCTCCCGTGGCGCAGGAGGCGCGGGATGTGGCGCCGGTGCTGACTCACGGTGCTCTGATCACCGGACGCTCAGGGTGGGGACAGGGGTGTTGTTAACGCTAACAAAATGGTCCGTCCGGTTCCCTCCGCTGCGGCGCTCGAATGTGGTGACGGGGCGGAGCAAATACGAGTCCGGTGGGAGCCGTCAAGGTCCGGGCCCACGGCGTGGGAGGTTCTCGGGTCGCAGGGTGCGGCTCATCTGGAGTTCTTCGGGTTCGCCACACCGACCCGGACGCCGACGATGGTGAAAGTTTCACTCCTCGAGTTTTCGTCAAGATCTCCAGGTCATGCTGGGAGATTATGAAGGTCACAGGCGGACGTCGCCATCTTTCCCCGATAGGGTCTCCGAAAAATCCGCCGAAAGTTTCGCAAGGTTCTTGACATATTTCGGAGTGGTTTCCACACTGGCTCCTCAAGGCGGTCTCCCCCTGCCGGCTGGCGGTGCACTGCGGGGGCATGCCGTCCTACGACGCCTCAGTGCGTTCCCGGTGACGGGGCGCGGCGTCCGTCGCGTGGAGCAGCATTCCCACGCGTTCCCCCTTTCGGTGATTGAGTTATGGAGGCTCAGGCATGGACGCAAACGCGTTACCCACGCCCGAATCCCGGCGACCATCCAGTGGTCTGCGCCGGATTCTCGCCGCGGCCACAGTGGGCGTGCTCGGCATGGCCACCGCGGTGGCGGTGTCGGCTTCAGCCGACGCCGCGGAGAGCACGCTGGCTGCGGCCGCCGCGCAGAGCGGGCGGTACTTCGGC
>BCRI01000284.1 GCA_001552515.1 Sphaerimonospora mesophila NBRC 14179 = JCM 3151 | reverse complement strand
TTGCTGCCCGAAAATCACACAGTGGACGCAAGCAAAACCCTTGAGGACAAGTCCTCGGCCTATTAGTACCGGTCAGCTCCACACGTTACCGCGCTTCCACTCCCAGCCTATCAACCCCATCATCTCCAGGGGGCCTTACCCCATCACGGGTGGGAGACCTCATCTAAAGGCAAGCTTCCCGCTTAGATGCTTTCAGCGGTTATCCCTACCGAACGTAGCCAACCAGCCATGCTCCTGGCGGAACAACTGGCACACCAGAGGTTCGTCCGTCCCGGTCCTCTCGTACTAGGGACAGCCCCTCGCAAGTCTCCTGCGCGCGCAGCGGATAGGGACCGAACTGTCTCGCGACGTTCTAAACCCAGCTCGCGTACCGCTTTAATGGGCGAACAGCCCAACCCTTGGGACCTACTCCAGCCCCAGGATGCGACGAGCCGACATCGAGGTGCCAAACCATCCCGTCGATATGGACTCTTGGGGAAGATCAGCCTGTTATCCCCGGGGTACCTTTTAGCCGTTGAGCGACACCGCTTCCACACGCCGGCGCCGGATCACTAGTCCCAGCTTTCGCTCCTGCTCGACCCGTCAGTCTCACAGTCAAGCCCCCTTGTGCACTTACACTCACCACCTGATTACCAACCAGGCTGAGGGAACCTTTGGGCGCCTCCGTTACCCTTTAGGAGGCAACCGCCCCAGTTAAACTACCCACCAGACACTGTCCCCCACCCGGATCCACGGGCGCGGGTTAGACATCCAAAACGACCAGAGTGGTATTTCACCAATGACTCCACGACAACTAGCGTCACCGCTTCACCGTCTCCCACCTATCCTACACAAGCCGCCCCAAACACCAATGTCAAGCTGCAGTGAAGGTCCCGGGGTCTTTCCGTCCTGCTGCGCGAAACGAGCATCTTTACTCGTACTGCAATTTCACCGGGCCTGTGGTTGAGACAGCGGGGAAGTCGTTACGCCATTCGTGCAGGTCGGAACTTACCCGACAAGGAATTTCGCTACCTTAGGATGGTTATAGTTACCACCGCCGTTTACCGGCGCTTAAGTTCTCACCTTCGCCCACCAAAAGCAGGCTAAGCAGTCCCCTTAACGTTCCGGCACCGGGCAGGCGTCAGTCCGTATACATCGTCTTACGACTTCGCACGGACCTGTGTTTTTAGTAAACAGTCGCTTCCCCCTGGCCACTGCGACCCCCACCAGCTCACAACGAAAAGCCGATCACCAGCAGAGGCCCCCCTTCTCCCGAAGTTACGGGGGCAATTTGCCGAGTTCCTTAACCACAGTTCACCCGACCGCCTCGGTATTCTCTACCTGACCACCTGAGTCGGTTTAGGGTACGGGCCGCCATAGCACTCACTAGAGGCTTTTCTCGACAGCATAGGATCACCCACTTCACCACAATCGGCTCGGCATCACACCTCAGGCACCATGAGGAGCGGATTTACCTACCCCTCGCCCTACATGCTTACCCCGGGACAACCACCGCCCGGGATGGGCTACCTTCCTGCGTCACCCCATCGCTTACCTACTACCAGCTCAGGCCGAGCGTTCACCCTGACACCAGCCCCGAAAGGCCGGCCGAGCTAAGGACTCTTAGTATCACCAGGTTCAGTATGGGCGCACCACAGCGGGTACGGGAATATCAACCCGTCATCCATCGACTACGCCTGTCGGCCTCGCCTTAGGCCCCGACTAACCCTGGGCGGATCAACCTGCCCCAGGAACCCTTGGTCATCCGGCGCAGAAGTTTCTCACTTCTGACTCGCTACTCATGCCTGCATTCTCACTCGCACACCCTCCACCACCGATCACTCGACAGCTTCACCGGACGCACGACGCTCCCCTACCCACCCACAACCAGACAACGTCCGATCACAGGTGCCGCGACTTCGGCGGTATGCTTGAGCCCCGCTACATTATCGGCGCGAAATCACTTGACCAGTGAGCTATTACGCACTCTTTCAAGGATGGCTGCTTCTAAGCCAACCTCCTGGTTGTCACTGCGACTCCACA
>BCRI01000283.1 GCA_001552515.1 Sphaerimonospora mesophila NBRC 14179 = JCM 3151 | reverse complement strand
GCCGGGGTGGAGATCGCGGTGGTGAACGGTCCGGCCGCGACGGTGGTCTCGGGCCCGGTGGCGGCGGTCGAGGCTCTGGTGGCCGGGTGTGAGGCGCAGGGGTTGCGGGCGCGGCGGATCGCCGTGGATTACGCCTCGCATTGTGCGTTGGTGGAGCCGATCGAGGAGCAGGTTCGGGCGATCGAGGTGGCTCCGCGGTCGGCGGGGGTGCCGTTCTACTCCACCGTCACCGGTGGTCTGGTGGACACGGCCACCCTGGACGGGGGGTATTGGTATGCGAATCTGCGGGGTCGGGTGCGGTTCGCCGAGGCGGTGGCGGCCGCGCGGGCGGCGGGGCATCGGGTGTTCATCGAGGTCAGTCCGCATCCGGTGCTGACGATGTCGATTGCGGACATCGAGGATGCGGTGGCGGTGGGCACGCTGCACCGTGATCAGGGTGGCCTGGACCGGTTCCTGTTGTCGGCGGGTGAGGCGTTCGTCGCGGGCGTTTCCGTCACCTGGCCGAAGATCGACGCCACACCGGCCGAGCTGCCGACGTACCCCTTCCAACACGAGCGCTACTGGATCGAGCAGCGGCAGCACACCCGGCAGGACCCGGTGGACGCCGAGTTCTGGGACGTCATCGAGAAGGGCGACCTCGACGGGTTCGCCCGGGCGCTGCGGGTCGACGGCGAGGCGCCACTGCGTACCGTCCTGCCGGCCCTCGCCGACTGGCGCAGGACCCGCCGGGAGTGGTCGGCCGTCGACGCGCTGCGCTACACGATCTCCTGGGAACCCGCCGCCGTGCCCGCCACGCCCGCACCGGCGGGCCGATGGCTGGTCGTGGCGCCGGAGAGCCATCTCCAGGACGACGTCGTCGCCGAGTGCGTGGCCGCGCTGAAGCGACACGGGGCGATCCCGGAGACCGTGCCCGTCGATCCGGCCGCGCCCGACCGTGACGCGCTCGCGCGCGCTCTGGCGTCCGAGCCCGCCGGGGTGCTGTCCCTGCTCGCGCTGGACGAGCGGCCGGGGCCGGAGGGAGTGCCCGGTGGGGTCGCCGCGACGCTGGCCCTGATCCAGACGATGGCGGCGGCCGGCGCGCGGGTGCCGCTGTGGTCGGCCACCTTCGGAGCGGTGTCCGTGGGCGCCGACGATCCGCTGCGGCGTCCGGTGCACGCGCAGATCTGGGGCCTCGGGCGGGTCGCGGCACTGGAGCACCCGGACCTGTGGGGCGGGCTGGTGGACCTGCCGGAAAGCCTGGACGACGCGGCGTGCGCCCGGCTGTGCGCGGTGCTCGCGGGGCTGGGCGGGCCCGCCGGATCGGGTGAGGAAGACCAGGTGGCGGTGCGCCCCCACGGGGTGTTCGTACGCCGCCTCGTCCGCGCCCCGCTCGACGGTGCCAGGCCGTACGGCGCGCCGCGCCTGCGCGGCACCGCCCTGCTCGTCGGCGGGACCGGCTCGCTCGCCCCCTACCTCGCCCGTTGGCTGGCCGAGCGCGGCAGTGAGCACGTCGTCCTGGTCAGCCGCCGCGGTCCCGCCGCCCCGGGAGCCGAGGAACTGGTCCGGGAGATCGAAGGCCTCGGTGTGCGGGCCACGGCGGTCGCCTGCGACGTCGCCGACCGTGCGGCGGTGGCCGACCTGCTCGCGCGACTGCGGGCCGCGGGCGAGGTCGTCCGTACGGTCCTGCACGCCCCGACGGCGGCCCGGCTCGCGCCGCTCGCCACCGCGACCGTCGGCGAGTTCGGCACGGCCATGGCGTCCAAGGTGCTCGGCGCAGGACACCTGGACGAGCTGCTCGATCCCGCCGAGCTGGACCACTTCGTCTGCTTCTCCTCGGTCGCCGGGGTCTGGGGCAGCGGCGACCACGGCGCGTACGCGGTGGCCAATGCCTACCTGGACGCGTTCGCCCGGCATCGCCGGGCCCTCGGCAGGCCGGTGACCTCGGTGGCCTGGGGCGTGTGGCACAGCGAGCGGATGTCCCCCGAGGTGGACGAGGCGCACCTGCGCCGCCAGGGTCTCCCGTTCCTCGACCCCGACCGGGCCCTGACCGC
>BCRI01000282.1 GCA_001552515.1 Sphaerimonospora mesophila NBRC 14179 = JCM 3151 | reverse complement strand
CCGGGCCGTTCGGGACTCTGGTGACCTACCTCCCGAGGGAGGTCGTCCCCGGCGTCACGGTCCGCGACGACGAGATCGAGGTTCACCTGGTCGCGCGGTACGGCACGCCGTTGCCGGAGCTGGCCGCGTCCGTACGCGACGCTCTCGGCGACCTCTCCGCCGGCAGGCGCGTGAACGTCACCATCGAGGACCTCACGCCCGCTGAGAAGAACACCGGAAAGGAAGAACGATCATGAATGGGTTCCCCGTATGGGCCCTGGCAGGGCTGGCGTTCGGCACGGTGCTCGGTGTGGTGGGAGCGTTCGGCGGCCTCAACGCCTTCCTCATCGTCCTGGTGCTCGGCGTGATCGGCTTCTTCGTCGGCCTCGCGATGGAGGGCGGCGTGCAGATGCCGACGCTGCGCACGCGACGGCAATGAGCGCGCCCGGCGGGCGCGGCGGCACGACCGTGTCCGACCGTGCCCTGGTGAAGATCGCCGAACAGGTCGCCGCGGAGGACGACCGGCTGGCCGGCCGACCGCACGCCTCCGCCTCGGTGAGCGGGTCGATCGCCGCCGTGCACCTGGACCTGGCGGTCCGCTATCCATCGCCGGCGCCGGTGCCACGGCTCGCGGCCGAACTGCGCGCCAACGTACGCCGCCGGCTGCGCGAACTGACCGGGCTGTCCGCCGAGAACATCGACATCGAGATCGTACGGCTTCCCGGAGCGGCGGCGGACATGCCCACACCCCGCCACCTGCGCGCGCTCGGTCCGGCAGCGGGCCGGGAAGCCCGCTACGCGGGCAGCCGACCGGAGGAGCATGCCGCGAGCGAGCCGGAGCGATGGGCGGAGGGCGGCGCGCAGGCCCCGTCCCAGACCGCCATGCCGAGCGCGGGCGCCGGTCATCGCGGTGGCATGTTCATGGCTGTCCGTCATCCCGGCTACCGGAGCGGCAAGCGGGCCTTCCGGCCCACGCGCGCCGTTCCCTCCACCATCGCGGCCCTGGTGCTGCTGGCCGTCGGCGTACTGGCCGCGGTCCACGTGGTCTCGGCCCTGTTCGGCCGCCCCATGAGGCTCGTGCCGTACGAGGCGGTGCTGGGGTGGGCGCGCACGACGACCTGGGACGGCAGCACGGCGCTCGCGGCGGCGAGCGTGCTCATGCTGCTGGGAGCGCTGCTCCTGCTGCTGGCCGCGGTGCCGGGCCGGGGGCACCTGCTCGCGTTGCGCACCGCGGACCCCGACCTGGTCGTCGGGATGTCGCGGCACGCGCTGGCCCGGCGACTGCGGCACGTGGCCGGCGCAGTCGACGGTGTACGGCGTGCCAGGGTGCGGGTGTCCGGCCAGAGGGCGAAGGTGCGCGCGTGGACGGATCTGCGCGACACCACCACCGTCTCCGGGCGGGTGCGGGCGGCGGTGGACCAGGAACTGGCCAGGCTTTCGCCCGTCCACCGGATGTCGGTGAGTGTACGGGTCAGCGGCCTGCAGTGAACCCGGCCGGAAGTCGTCGAAAGGGGGTCGGCGGTGAACCGAGGTGCCTCTAGGGTCAACCGTGTGGGGCTGACCCTGCTCGGGCTGATCCTGCTGACGGCCGGTGGGCTGGCGGTCGCGCGGTCCCTGGGCGCCTTCGGCGCCGCCGCCGCCGGGCGGCCACTGCTGACAGATGACATCGCCGCGTTCGCCCGGACCCGTCCGTGGTTCTGGCCCGCAGCGGCCGCCGCGGGCATCGTCATCGGGGTCATCGGGCTGTCCTGGCTACTCGCCCAGTTCCGGCGCGACCGCAGGGATCGCTGGCGTGTGGAAACTGATTCGTCGGGCGTCACCGAGGTCGACTCCCACCCGGCGAGCCAGGCCCTGGCGGCCCAGGTCGGCGCCTATCCCGACGTGCGGCGGGCCCACGCCGCGCTGCGCGGCCCCTCCGACGCCCCCCGGCTCGACCTCGGGATCACCGCGCGGGAATCGGCCGATCTGAGCGACCTGGTCACGCGGCTGCACGACGAGGCGGTGGCCGACCTGCGTACCACGCTCGGCCTGACCCGCCTCCCCGCGCGGGTGCGGCTGCGTCTCGTCCCCGGCG
>BCRI01000281.1 GCA_001552515.1 Sphaerimonospora mesophila NBRC 14179 = JCM 3151 | reverse complement strand
ATGACCCACACCTACGGCTGCGACGCGGGTCTGATCCATTCCTTCGCCTGGGACACCTTCCAGGCCACCACCCACATCGCCAAAGAGCTCGGCCTGTACGGCGCGGGCCAGGACCTGCTGTCGGACGCCTTCTCCGGCAACCTGCGGGGGATGGGCCCGGGCTATGCCGAGTTGGAGTTCGAGGAGCGTCCGTCGGAACCGGTCAAGGGCAGGCCGGTCGGCCCGCGCGACATGTTCGACGACCGGCCTTCGACCGTGCCCGTGCCCAGGCCACCGAGGTCATGGACTACCTGCGGCGGCACGGCCCGTTCGAGCCGCACCGGCTGCCGCTGGAGGATTTGGAGTACACCACCATGGCCTCCCTGACCAAGCGCCTCGCCCACCGCTGGACCTCGCTGACGACCGAGGTGGCGACGGCGTCGACCTGATCGGCTCGGGGAGCGTCACGGCCCGATGGCGGTCGAACGATCAAAAGGCCGGATCCGCTGTCTCGGGATCCGGCCTCTGAACCGGGACTTCGTGGTGGGCGATACTGGGATTGAACCAGTGACCTCTTCCGTGTCAGGGAAGCGCTCTCCCGCTGAGCTAATCGCCCTCAAGAGGTGGAGACGGGATTTGAACCCGTGTACGCGGCTTTGCAGGCCGCTGCCTCGCCTCTCGGCCACTCCACCAGGTGTAGCCGCGAGCGGAAGACGGGATTCGAACCCGCGACCCTCACCTTGGCAAGGTGATGCTCTACCAACTGAGCCACTTCCGCGTGCCGTCCGTGAGCCGGACTCACGCAGAGAACCTTATCCAATTCCCGGCTGCTCCCCAAATCGACCCGAAATGTAAGGACCCAATCTTCGATACGCTGGTTACGGCAGACGACACGACCCCCGAGAGAGTTGGAAGATGCGCGACAACGAGGTCGTTGCGGTCGGGCCCGAGCCGCTGTCCTTCTCCGACGTCGTCCGGGTCGCCCGGTACGGCATGGCCGTACGGCTGAGCGACGACGCCGTGGCCGAGATGGCCGCGTCCCGGAGCAGGGTGGAGGAGCTCGCCCGGGCCGAGACCCCCGCATACGGCGTCTCCACGGGGTTCGGCGCCCTGGCCACCCTGCACATCGAGCCGTCGATGCGGGCCAAGCTCCAGCGCAGCCTGATCCGCTCCCATGCGGCCGGCTCCGGCCCCGAGGTGGAGATCGAGGTGACCCGGGCCCTGATGCTGCTGCGGCTGCACACGCTGGCCACGGGGCACACGGGGGTCCGCCCGGAGACCGCGCGGGTCCTCGAGGCGCTGCTCAACGCCCATGTCACGCCCGTGGTCCACGAGTACGGCAGCCTGGGCTGCTCGGGCGACCTCGCCCCACTGGCGCACGTCGCGCTCACGGTCATGGGGGAGGGCGTCGTCCGCGATGCCGAGGGACGGTTCAGGCCCGCCGCCGACGTGCTCAAGGAGTGCGGCGTCGAACCGGTCGAACCGGCCGCCAAGGAGGGCCTGGCCCTGATCAACGGCACCGACGGCATGCTCGGCATGCTGGTGCTCGCCATCGACGACCTGACCCGTCTGCTGAAGACCGCCGACATCGCCGCGGCCATGAGCGTCGAGGCCCTGCTCGGCACCGACCACGTGTTCGCGGCCGATCTGCAGGCGCTGCGCCCGCATCCCGGCCAGGCCGCGGCCGCGGCCAACATGCGCGCACTCCTGCACGGCTCGGGCATCATGGCCTCGCACCGGGACGGCTCCTGCACCCGGGTCCAGGACGCCTACTCGCTGCGCTGCGCGCCGCAGGTCGCCGGCGCGGCCCGCGACACCGTCGCCCACGCCTCCCTGGTCGCCTCGCGGGAGCTGGCCAGCGCCATCGACAACCCGGTGGTGCTCGCGGACGGCCGGGTGGAGTCCAACGGCAACTTCCACGGGGCGCCCGTGGGCTACGTCCTGGACTTCCTGGCCATCGCGGTCGCGGACGTCGCGTCGATGGCCGAGCGGCGGACCGACCGGATGCTGGACGTCGCGCGCAGCCACGGGCTGCCGCCGTTCCTCGCCGACGACCCGAGATCGGAAGAGCACACGTCTGAACTCCAGTCACTAGCTTATCTCGTATGCCGTC
>BCRI01000280.1 GCA_001552515.1 Sphaerimonospora mesophila NBRC 14179 = JCM 3151 | reverse complement strand
TGCCCTGGTTGTTGTCCCAGGTTCCGGAGCCGTTGTTGAAGGTGACCTCGAAGGTGGTGGTGGTGCCGAGGTCGATGGTCTTCTTCTTCCAGCCGGTGCAGGCGGTTTCCATGGGGGTGCCGGGGACGGTGGTCCAGGTGCCGCCGATGCCGTAGTGGATGTTGGCCGTGCTCCAGCCGGTCTTGTAGTAGACCGTGGCCGTGTCGTCACCGGTGGGTGTCACGGTGGGGGAGGGCCGGGGGCCGCCGACGCGGATGGCCACGGCGCTCTTGCCCGGCACGGTGACCGTCGCCGTCCCGCCGGCGTTCACCGTCACCGTGCCGCCGCCCGCGACGTTCGGGTACGTCCCGGCCGGCAGGCCGGTGGTGAAGGTGCGGGTGACGGCGCCGCTCTCGTTGTTGATCGCCACCCAGCCCCTGTCGCCCCGGCTGAAGGCGATCAGGTTGCCGCCGTTGTCGGTCCAGTTGCCGACCGAGGTGCCGGCGACGGTGTTGTGGAAGCCGACCATGCCGGACATCTCCCGGTCGAAGCAGGTCCACCGGCCGTTGGAGCAGTCGGTGTCGGTGACGAACCCGCCGTCGGCCGAGGGCGGACCACCCTCCTTGTCGCTCCAGGTGAAGGAGGAGTAGACGTTGGGCTTGCCGAACGGCCAGGCCAGCATGAAGACGTTGGCCAACCGGTAGGCGTCGCCGTACTTGTAGTTGAGCGTCGAGTCGTTGCGCTCGGTGTCGTGGTTGTCGACGAAGACCATGGCCTTGTCACTGCCGACCGACAGGCCCCAGCTCTGGCCGAAGGTCCGCAGCCACTTGATCTGGCCGGTGAACTGCTCCTTGAGCTTGCGGCCGTACACGAACTCGTCGACGTCGCCGACGCCGGTGTACTGGCTCGGCTGGACCGCCTCGTGCTCGCCGTAGATGACCTCCTGGTGGATGTAGGGCGACCCCTTGAGCCTGGACTTGATCGCCGTCAGGTCATCGGGGCTCATGTGCTTGGCCGCGTCGATACGGAAGCCGTCCACACCGAGATCGAGCAACTTGTTCATGTACGCGGCGATCTGACCGCGTACGTACTCTGAGCCGGTGTTGAGGTCGGACAGGCCGACGAGCTCGCAGTTCTGCACCCGCCAGGCGTTGTTGCCGTAGTCGGCGTCGTTGATGCCGCAGGCCGGCTGGTGGAAGTCCTGGGAGGAGTAGAGCCCGGGATAGTCGTACTTGCTGAAGCCGTAGCCGCCGTAGCTGGTGGCCCCCTGCCCCGTCATGTGGTTGATGACGGTGTCGACCTGCACCTTCACGCCCGCGGCGTGACAGGCGTCGACCATGTTCCTGAACGCGGCCTCGTCGCCGAACTTGCCGGTCAGCACGTAACGGGCGGGCTGGTAGATGTCCCACCAGACCGATCCGCCCTTGGACATGGAGTCGGATGGCGGGGACACCTGCACGGAGCCGTACCCTGCCGGGCCCAGGACGTCGGTGCACTCCCTGGCCACCGACCTCCAGTTCCAGTTCCACAGGTTGGCCGTCACGCCGGGGCCGGACGCGGCGTTGGCGGGGGTCTCGGTGAGCGCGGGCAGCGCCACCGCCGCGCCGGCCGCGGCGGTCACGGTCAGCACGCCCGTCACCATTGCCTTGTAAAGTCTCATGAGGGGGTCTCCAGAACTGAGGTTGGGATCCCGCGAGTGCGGGCCGGGTGGGGCCGACCACCTGGCCCGCCACTAAGGGAAACGCCTGCCGAGAGGCGTACGGGTTCTTCGGACGGCGGCATGGGCCGCCGACGGTCGAGCGCACGTCGTCGCGCACGAACCGCGGCGTGGGTCACGAGAGCGGCGGCGTCGGGACGACTGACGGTGTCGAGGCGCGGGCGGTGGGGGCGGAGCGCGGGCGAGGCGCGACCTCGGGCCGGCGGGGGGCGGGCACACCATAGGGCCTCCGTGTTCAGGTTTCCCCGGTGTCGCCTGGAAGCTACCCAGAGATCCCCGTCTTTGCAATACGTTGCGGAAATTTCCGGCGCGTTTTTCTACCACGTCGTGAGCCGAGGTCGGGGTTCTGTCCGATTTGCCCCGTATGCATGTCGACATTTCGCGCTATGTAGTCATCCAGGTGCCGTGTGTGCCTGAATAACGAAACGGAAATCGATCATTGCAAGGTCTTTCAAAATTTCTTGCAAGCGCGTAACGTCACGCTCGCCCCGGGACGTCGACGAGCCATCGCTCCGGCGTCCGATCCCCCTGAGCGTTCCGATGAGGAGATAGACATGCGGCGAGCCTTTTCAGCCGTGACCGTCGTCGCGGCCCTCGCGCTGGCGGCCACCGCCTGCGGCGGCGGTGACAGCGGTACGTCGGCCACGCCCGCGAACTCCGCCCCCGCCGACCCCGCCCAGATCAGCGGCGAGATC
>BCRI01000279.1 GCA_001552515.1 Sphaerimonospora mesophila NBRC 14179 = JCM 3151 | reverse complement strand
AGGTGTTTCCCGGTCGGGTGGTCGATCTGCCGACCTATGCCTTCCAGCGTCGCCGCTACTGGCTGGATGCGCCGCCGAGTGCCGATGCGGCGGGGTTGGGGCTGTCCCCGGCCGGTCATCCGCTGCTGGGCGCGGCGGTGACGCTGGCCGATGGTGATGGTCTGCTGTTCACCGGCAGGCTGTCGCCGGACGCCCATCCCTGGCTCGCCGACCACACCATCGCCGGGACCCCTCTCCTTCCCGGCGCCGCCTTCGTCGAGCTGGCCGTACGCGCGGCCGACCACGTCGGCTGTGACCACGTCGAGGAGCTCGCCGTCGAGACGCCGCTCGCCCTGCCCGAGCACGACGCGCTGTCCGTGCAGCTCCTCGTCGGTCCGGCCGACGAGTCCGGCAGGCGTACGCTCGGCGTCTATTCGAGCGCGTCCGGCGAGGAGTGGACGCGGCACGCGAGCGGTGTGCTCGCCACCGGCCCGGCCGCCTCCTCCCCGGTCACCGGTGAGTGGCCGCCGCCGGGGGCCGACCCCGTGCCGCTGGACGGACGTTACGACGATCTCGCTGAGGCTGGGCTCGGGTACGGCCCGGCGTTCCGGGGGCTGCGTGCCGTGTGGCGGTCAGGCGCCGACGTCTACGCGGAGGTGGCCCTCCCCGAGGCCGTCGCGGCGGACGCCGGGGCGTACGGACTGCATCCGGCGCTGCTGGACGCGACCCTGCACGCCCTCGCGGTGGCCGCCGCCCCCGGCCAGGACGAGGCGGCGCGGTCGGGTGAGGCCGTGCGGCTTCCGTTCTCCTGGTCTGGGGTGACGCTGCACGCGGCGGCCGCCTCCGCCCTGCGCGTCCGGCTGTCGCCCGCCGGTCACGACGCCGTGTCGATCACCGCGGCCGACCCCACCGGCCGGCCCGTCGTCACCGTCGAGTCCCTGGTCCTGCGGCCCCTCGCGCGGGCGACCGGTGCCGCCCACGACGACTCCCTGTTCCGGGTCGAGTGGACGCACACGCCCGTCGAGCTCGACCCGGCTCCGGCCCCCGGCGTCTCCGTCGCGTACTGCGGCCCGCTCCCTGAGGAGGCCGGCGACCTCGCCGAGGCGGCCCGCGTCTCGGTGCACCGGGCGCTGGACGCCGTACGAGACTGGCTGGCACAGGACCATGCCGAGGGCGACCGCCTGGTGGTCGTGACCTGCGGGGCGGTGTCCGCCGTGCCCGGCGACGCGGCCCCCGACCCGGCGGCCGCGGCCGTCTGGGGTCTGGTCCGCTGCGCCCAGGCCGAGCACCCGGACCGGATCCTCCTGGTCGACATCGACGACCGGGACACCTGGACGGCCGGGGCGCGCGGTGGCACACCCGCCGGACTGCCGCTGCCCGTCGACGCCGCCGAGCCGCAGCTCGCGATACGTGCCGGTACGGCGTACGCGCCGAGGCTGGCCCGCGTCTCCGCCGGTCCCGGGCTGATCCCGCCGACGGGAGTGCCGGACTGGCGGCTGGAGGCGCCGGTGAAGGGCACCCTCGACGGGCTCGTCCTGGCCGCAGCGCCCGCCCCGGAACGGCTCGCGCCCGGTGAGGTACGCGTCCGGGTGCGGGCGGCTGGGGTCAACTTCAGGGACGTGCTGATCACCCTTGGCCTCTATCCGGAGGACGTGCCGCTCGGTGGTGAGGGCGCGGGGATCGTCACCGAGGTGGGCCCCGGCGTGACCCGGCTCGCGCCGGGGGACCGCGTGTTCGGCCTGTTCTCCGGCGCGTTCGGGCCGACGGCGGTCGCGGATCACCGGGTGCTCGCCCGCATGCCGGACGGATGGACGTTCGAGGAGGCGGCGGCCGTGCCGATCGCCTACCTCACCGCCTACTACGGCCTCGTGGAGCTGGGCGGGCTGCGGCAGGGGGAGAAGGTGCTCGTGCACGCCGCCACGGGCGGCGTCGGCACCGCCGCCGTCCAGCTCGCCCGGCACCTCGGCGCCGAGGTCTTCGCCACCGCGAGCCCCGCCAAGTGGGACGCGCTGCGCGCCCTCGGCGTGGACGACGCGCACATCGCCTCCTCGCGCACGCTGGAGTTCGCCGAGCGGTTCGCGGGCGGGGTCGACGTGGTGCTGAACTCGCTCACCGGGGAGTTCCTCGACGCCTCGCTCGGCCTGCTGCGGCCGGGCGGCAGGTTCCTGGAGATGGGCAAGACCGACCTGCGCGACCCGGCCGATCACCCCGAGGTGACGTACCTGCCGTTCGACCTGATGCGGGCGGATCCCGGGCTGGTCCAGCGGATGCTGGCCGACCTGCTCGACCTGTTCGCGTCGGGCGCGCTCAGCCTGCCGCCCCTCACCACCTGGGACGTGCGGCGCGCTCCGGAGGCGTTCCGTCACCTCAGCCAGGCCAGGCACATCGGGAAGGTCGTCCTGACCGTGCCCCGCCCCCTCTGGGACCCGGAGGGGACCGT
>BCRI01000278.1 GCA_001552515.1 Sphaerimonospora mesophila NBRC 14179 = JCM 3151 | reverse complement strand
CCTGATTAAGAAGGCGTTCGCGAACGATGGCGGCGTCACCGCGATCCATTTCCCATCAGGCCCTGCTGAGATTCCGGACAAGGACGCGCTTCGTGTGGTCGTGCTCGACCACGATGTCGTCACCGTCGACCCAGCCCACGTCGACCAGCCACCGGCACAGATCATAGAGATGCTCGACAAGGTCGGCTCGGTCGGCACGCCACGCAAATACCGCAACTCTCTGGTTTTCGCCCTGGCCGACGCCGAGCAGATCCACGTGCTCAAGGACCGTGCACGTGCCCTTATCGCCTCCAACAACCTCGCCGCCGATACCCACCGGCTGGGTCAGTTCAGCGAGGAGGTTCGCAAGAAGGTCGAGGCCTACGACAAGGAGGCCCGCCTCCAGGCGCGCATCGCGGTCACCCGGTGCTTCAAGCACATCTACTACCCGGCCGACGAGAAGGCCACCGGCTACCTGCGCCACCGGGAGCTTCCGGCCCAGTCCCAGGGCGACCCGAAGAACGCCACCTCTGCAGTCATCACCCTGCTGACCGACGAGGACAAGATCCGTACTAGCCCGTTCACCGCCTCCTTTCTCCGCAACCGCACCTGGGCCAACAAGGAGGCCACGAGCACGGCGGCGATCGCCGACTACTTCTGGTCCGATCACAAGGCCTCCATCGTTCGCAATCCCTCCCTGCTGCGTGACGCGATTGTCAACGGCGTTAGCCACGACAACTGGGTGTACTACGACTCGGCCAGCGGCAAGGCCTACACGGCCCACAACCAGGCTGGCATGTCGATTACCTTCAGTGCCGACGCCGAGGTCATGACCATGGCCGAGGCCCAGAAGCGCGGCCTGCTGGTCCGTAAACCCACCCAGACTGACCTTCGTTCGGTGCTCACCAGCGACCAGCTCACGGGCGCCGAGGTCCGCACCCGCCTTGAGGCCGTCTGCGGCGGCGAGCCCTCCAAGACCGAGGTGCTCGACCTGCTAGCCACCGCCGTCCAGTCCAGTGAGTACAGCTGGTTTGTTGTTACCGACATCGAGCCTGCCGCCAGCGTCCGGGCGCTCTCACCCTCGGCGATCAAGGACAAGGGCCTCGACAGCCTCCACATCCTCCCCCGGGAGGCCGCCGATGAGATCGGCGTCGAGGTCCCCACTCGCATTGCCACCGCCAAGACCTTCACCGCGAACGGCCCCGGCGGCGCGGCCATGCAGACCCTGCTTGATGCTGTCTCCGACTACGCGATCCGCACTATCAGGACTCTCACTTTGAAGGTGAGCGCGGATACTGCGTCTGGCACTAGCGACATCGACCTCGCCGTCGTCTCGCTCGGCATGCTGCAGAAGCAGACCATCACGGTCCGCTCCACCATCCGCGCGGAATACAAGGGTCTCACCGGAGGCGGCATCCAGTTTCAGGGCACCGCCGAGCGCGCCGACTTCCAAATGGCCTATGGCCACGCCAAGAAGGCGCTCACCGCTGCCACGAAGGTGGTCGGCGACGTCACCCTCACCTTCCTGTTCGACCCGGCACTCGACGTCAACGACCCGCAGTTCGCACAGATTCACGACGTCATCAAGAAGCTTGGCATGAAGAGCACCACCATGACTGCAGAGGTGACCAAGTGACCGCCCCCCAGTACGTGACGACTGCCTTGAGCCGTCGGCTCGCTGCTGTCACGGGCGTCCGTGGTTTCCGTCTCATCGTGCAGCCCGGCCGTGGCGAGACCTACGGCCTCACTATCGAGGAGACCTACGGCGAGGTCGGCTCCGTCCTTGCCACGGCCGTCGTCACCCTCACCCCGCAGCAGACGGGCCGCGTCATCGACGCCCTCTTCGCAGCCATAAGGGGATCGGGCCACCAGCCCAGTGTGCTGACCTTCACCCGAAAAGCACCCATCCGGCTTGCCGAATCTTACGGCGTACGCCTGTCCCTGATCCTGATGGCCACCCAGCCCATTGCCAAGCACGAGCGCGTCCGTGCACTTGTCGCCGGCATCAACGCCATGAGCACCGAGGAAACCTACTACTGGTACTCCAAGTGCATTGGCATCGACGCCAACCGCGCCCGCAAGGCCCTCCGCACCCTCCTCTCCGACGCCTGAAAGAGCTACCCTTGAGAAGCACTAAGCCACGCGTCCTCATAGAGGACTGGCTCCCTGTCGCCGAACTCGGCATCGAGTCCCGCCGCGAGCGCGGCGCCGCCTCCGCCCTCCCACCGCTTTCCTTCCTCCACATCTGGTGGGCCCGCCGCCCCCTCGTCGCCTCCGCCGCCGTCGCCCTCGCTGGCGTCCTACCAGCCTGGTCCGAGGAGCTCGCCAAAGCGTTTCCCGACGCCGTTGAACTCCAAAACGAGGCTGCCTACCGCCGCTGGCTGCTTCACCTCGTCGGCATCTGGGGCGACCCGGTGTTCGGGCGGAAGGTCATCGACGCTGCCAACGCTGCCGGCGTAAAGCTCAAGGGCAACGGCTACGGCTACAAGCAGGCCTTTCGCAACCCGATCCCGCGCAAGGACATCGACCTGCTCCATGCGGTTCTCATCCATACTTGGGGCAAGCTCCCGAC
>BCRI01000277.1 GCA_001552515.1 Sphaerimonospora mesophila NBRC 14179 = JCM 3151 | reverse complement strand
CCCCCAGCCCCAGCCCCTCCCCCAGCCCGTCGCCCTCTCCGTCTCCGTCTCCGTCTCCGTCGCCCTCTCCCAGTCCGAGTCCGTCGCCGTCGCCGTCGCCGTCGCCGTCCCCATCGCCGTCGCCTTCGCCTTCGCCCAGCCCGTCGCCTTCGCCCGTCGGCAAGGAGTGCACCGCCACCTACAAGGTGACGAACTCCTGGCCGGGTGGCTTCCAGGGTGACGTCACGGTGCGCAACACCGGCGGTTCGGCGATCTCGGGATGGTCGGTGACCTGGGCCTTCGCCAACGGTCAGACCATCACCCAGCTCTGGAACGGCACCCTCACCCAGTCGGGCGGCAACGTATCGGTCAAGGACGTCGGCTACAACGGCGCCCTCGCCGCCGGCGCCGCCACGAGCTTCGGGTTCACCGGCAACTGGAACGGCACTAACTCCGTACCGTCGCCCGTGACCTGCACCCCCCGGTAGGGGCTTTCCAGCGGCCCTGCCTTCCCCGGACAGACCCCTCTCCGGGGAGGGCGGGGCATCCATTTCGCTCCATACGAAACTTTCGATATAGAGGCGAAATTATCTGCACGAAAGAAAGGTGGTTTCGATGTCGGTTCGATCCGCCGGATGGAAGACGGGCCTGGCGATCCTGCTGGGTGCGGTCCCCGCCCTCGCGTTCGCGGCCACCGCCGATGCGGCGACCACGCTCGGACAGGCGGCCGCCGCCCAGGGCATCTACTTCGGCACCGCCTCGGCCGGCAGCCACTTCGGTGAGTCGGCCTACACCACCGTGCTCGACCGCGAGTTCACCTCGGTGACCCCCGAGAACGAGATGAAGTGGGAGACCACCGAGCCCTCGCGGGGGTCCTTCAACTTCGGGCCGGGCGACAGCGTGGTCAGCCGCGCCCAGGCGAACGACCAGCAGGTCCGGGGCCACACGCTCGTGTGGCACAGCCAGCTCCCGTCGTGGGTGAGCAACGGCGGCTTCAACGCCGCCACGCTGACGACGGTCATGAAGGACCACATCGCCAACGTGGCCGGACACTACAAGGGCAAGGTCGCCCACTGGGACGTGGTCAACGAGGCGTTCGAGGACAACGGCACCCGCCGTCAGACCGTGTTCCAGACGACGATCGGCGACGGCTACATCGCCGAGGCGTTCAAGGCGGCCCGAGCGGCCGACCCGAACGCCAAGCTGTACTACAACGACTACAACATCGAGGGCGTCAACTCGAAGAGCACCGCCGTGTACAACATGGTGAAGTCGTTCAAGGAGCAGGGCATCCCGATCGACGGCGTCGGCATGCAGGGACATCTCATCGTCGGCCAGCTCCCGTCCGACATTCGGCAGAACATTCAGCGCTTCGCCGACCTCGGCGTCGACGTCGCGCTGACCGAGGTGGACATCCGCATGCAGCTGCCCGCCGACAGCGGCAAGCTCAACCAGCAGGCCACCGACTACCGCAATGTGACTCAGGCCTGCCTGGCGGTCTCCCGCTGCGTCGGCATCACGGTCTGGGGCGTCACCGACAAGTACTCGTGGGTGCCCGACGTCTTCTCGGGTCAGGGCGCGGCACTGCTGTACGACGACAACTACAACCCCAAGCCGGCCTACAACGCGACGCTCGCCGCCCTCGGCGGATCGAGCACCCCGACGCCGACGCCCACCCCGACGCCGACGCCCACGGAAACCCCGATTCCGGCCGGCGCCTGCTCCGCGACGTACAAGACCGTCAACGAGTGGCCGGGTGGCTTCCAGGCCGAGGTCACGGTCAGGAACAACGGCTCGTCGACGCAGAGCAAGTGGTCGGTCACCTGGACCTTCCCGAACGACCAGAAGATCACCCAGCTCTGGAACGGCGTTTACACCCAGTCCGGGTCGAGCGTGACCGTTAAGAACGAGAGCTACAACGGCACGCTGAGCGGCGGCGCCTCGACCACCTTCGGCTTCACCGGAAGCTCGTCCGGCGGCAACGGCGCCCCCTCGATCATGAGCTGCACCGCCATTTGATCGAAACAGGAGGAGCATGATGGTCAAACCCACGCTCGCCACCGCCGCTCTGATCGTCGGATCGCTGGTGGCGGTCCCGGCCTCGGCCTCGGCCTCGAATTCGGTCGACGTCCTGGCCTGCAAGGCGGTCTACCAGATCACCAACACGCTGCCGGCCACGAGCACCCGCGACGGCATCGCGCTCGGCCAGGTCACCGTGCAGAACACCGGCTCATCCCCCATGAAGGGCTGGCGGGTGTCGTGGCGCTACACCAACGGCACGGTCATCACCCAGGTCTGGGGTGCGGTGCCCGTTCCCGTCATCGGTGTCGTCGGCACCCAGGCGTTCGGCAACGAGAAGTACAACGGAGAACTGGCCGTCCGTGGTTCTACCGTCTTCGGCTTCGCCGCCAGCGGTCCCGTTCCCGCCGAAGTCCCGGACCCGGTCATCTGCACACCGCTCTGACGCTCCTCCATGAGAACCATCGGATCCCCCCGGGCAGCGGCTCGCCCGGGGGGATCCGTCGTCCACGGCCACCAGCGCGCGATGCGGACGGCGACGCATTACGGTGTGGGAACCGCGTCGTTATGATCCCTCGCGTTCGGAGTGGCTGTGTCGATGTCTGTCCGCCTTGCAGATCAACCCGATATCGGACCGGTGGTACGCACGCTCACCCGCGCCTTCACCG
>BCRI01000276.1 GCA_001552515.1 Sphaerimonospora mesophila NBRC 14179 = JCM 3151 | reverse complement strand
GGCCGACGGCAGCGCCCCCGCCCTCCCACCCGGCGTCACCGATGTCCCCGACTACTGGCTGGCACCCGCCATCGAGGCCCTCGTGCTCCTCATGTCCGGGAAGGACGCCCTGGAGCCCCTGGCCCTCGCCACCCGGCTCGACGCTCGGCGCACGACGCTCTTCCTGTGTCTCGCCCTCGCCGTATGCGGCCAGGGCGACCGGATCCACGCTTCCTGGCTCGGCACCGCCTTCGGCGAACTGTCCGCCGAGCGCCCGGTGACCCACGGCCAGCGAGCCCTGTGGCTCGCCGCGGCGCGCGGCGCCTACGGTCCGGTGGGCAAGATATTCGTGCTGCGCAAGCTCGATGCGGTGGCCGTACCGGCCGAGGACGAGCGATGGCTCGCGGCCCTGGGTACGACATCGGACGGCCCGGAAAGTACGACGGCGCCCGACGGCGGCCCGGCCGCCGGGGAAACCGGCGCTTCGCATTCCCCGCAGACGAGTGGAACCGGTGCTTCAGATGCCGGGCAGACGAGTGGAACCGGTGCTTCGGATTCCCCGCAGACGAGTGCATCGGCTGGTGAGGAAGGCCAGGACGGGCCGGTGACGGTGCCGCCGTCGCTCCGGGACTTCCCCGAGCTGGCGAACGTACCGGAGATCGCGACGGCGATCGACGCGGCGACCCGGCTGCGGCGGCTGCGGGAACGGTGCGCGGAGATAACCTCCGCTCCGCGACGAAGCGAGAGCGCAGGCGCGGTCGAGGTGACCAAGGTCGTCAGCGGCATGATCTGGGCCGAAGACGAACCCCTCGCCGTGCTCCGCTCGCTGATCGGCCAGGGCGAACCCCAAGGCCCGATGAGTTCACTCACCGGTCACCTGCTCCATGACGTACGGCCAGGCGGCGACCCGCACATGGCTGCGCTCGCGATCTATCTGGCGGCACCCGCAGTGAAGGCCGCGGCCGAAACCCTCATCGAAGTGGTACGCAAGCCCCCTCCGGACACCATGACCGTGCCGATCCTCGGATACGAGGTGAAACTCCGCCCAGAAGGGCCCGACCAGGAATCCCTGGCCACCGCCGAACATCGCATCGTGACCGAATCCGTTCCCCGGCGCTCTCACCCCTGGCCCGGATACCTCCTGCTGAGCCTGGCGGTCATGGCGTTCGTGACCGGCTCCGCCCTCGCACTGCTCCAGACCCTGGGAGACGGCTCTCTCCTGGGTCGAGCCCCCTGGGACTGGGCCACATCGGGCTGGACCCTCGCAGGCCTGGGCCTGGCCTCGGGCGCCTACGGAGGATATCTGGTCTGGCGCGATCGCCGGCGAGAACAGGCCGAACTCCAGAACGTCCAAGCACGGGCGCGGGAACTGTCCGAACTCGCCGAAAAGGCCGTGTGGGCACTGCACGAGTACGCCAGAGAGGCAGAGGCACGGGCCGAGGCCGCCACCGAGGACCTGGCCGAACTGACACGACTGCTCCGCCGCGGCCCCCGCGCCGCGTAGCCGACCATCGATCGGTGGCCCGATAAGACCTGAAGACCAGGCAGAGCAGGCAGACCGGGCAGACCGGGAACCGGTGCGTAATCACGCTGCTCTGCCGGCGACGATGCGGACACCCTGCAGAGGCGATACGGGGACGACCCAGAGGCACGGCAGTACGCCGGAAAGACGTGGAAACACGTTGAAAAGGATCAGAACACGCCATACTCGTCAGAACTCCGCGACTCCCGGCCGAGACCGTTCGGGACATAAACCCTATATTCTCGGATCAGCGGCCGGTGAATCGATTGCGGAATTCATTTGATCAAGCAGTGGAAACCTCTACATTCGCCGGCGTGATCAGGAAAACCTTGTCCGCGATTCGCTCGATGCGACCCTCACACCCATAAGCGAGTCCAGCCGCGAAATCCACCATCCGGGTAGCCTCCGCCGTGGACATTCCCGCCACGTCCATCACGACAGCATGACCCTCCCGGAAATGCCGACCAAGGGTCAGCGCGTCGTCGTACTTCCGCGGACGGACCATCACGATCTTCGCGGCCTCCGTGGCAGGCTGCCACCGCTTGGCCGCCCGCTCTGCGGCCGGCATCCAGTCATCCGCGTAGTCCTCGTCGCCGTAAGCCTCGTCGTACTGATCCGCTGCACCCAGGCCAAGGTAGCTTGCCACCTTGCGCACTGCCCCCATCGGCTCGTCCTTTTCCGACTTGTCCTCTTCCGGGTTCGTCCCGATACAAGGGACCGTAATCCACGCCTCAGCGATGCCCTACCGACACGCCCGAGCATTTAATTGTTTTTGGTTCGATAATGTGGAGGTCCAGTAACTTCATCTTCCGTTGGTCGATCCTCGTACCGTTCCACTCTAACTCCATGCTCGCTGCCCTGAGCAGGTCCGTGCAAACAGATATCGGCGCCCGAGAATCCCGGAACGATCAGAACGCGCCGTCGACCCACCGTCCACCACTGCCCTGAACGAAGTCCTGAGCGAGGTTGTGCGGGAGTGTGCTGAACCGCCGCGGCCTCGCCGGCCTCACTCTCGCTGGCCTCACTGGCCTCAGCTTCTGCCCGTCGGCACCGTCAGCTGATGCGCCATCAGTCGCTAGCCGACGGGCATCGTGCCGACGGGCATCGTGCCAGCCCAGCGGCCGTCAAATGGGCTGGGTGAGTGGGGTGTCTGGGGCGGCTGGGGGGCTGGGTGAGTGGGGTGTCTGGGGCGGCTGGGGGGTTGGGACTGATGTGGTGGGGTGGCCGGGTT
>BCRI01000275.1 GCA_001552515.1 Sphaerimonospora mesophila NBRC 14179 = JCM 3151 | reverse complement strand
CGCTGACCACTACCCGGTTGTTGGCGAAGGTCCGGCCCGGAATCAGGTTCCACAGCACCTCGGCGGACATGGTCATCGGCCGGGCGCGCACCACGAGGGTGTAGGAGTCGCTGAAGGCGCGTTTGCTCACCACCAGCAGGGAGATCAGGGCGGCCAGCCGGCTCGCCCGCGTCAGGGTGGTCTCGTCGACCTCGGGTACGGTCACCCCGAGCACACCGACCCGCTCGGTGCCGACCAGGAGCGGCACCCACAGCCGCCGCGGGCCCTCACCTGCGTACGGCTCCGCGGGCTCGGCGTCGGGACGAGCCTGGACGACCTCCACATTGCGGAAGGCCCGCCCGGCCATGGTGGCGTCGATGCGGATGCGTTCGAGCGGGTTCCCGGCCTCGTCGCGCTGACCGGGCAGCGGCACGAGGAATTGCTGCTGCAGGTCGGCCAGATACAGCATCGTCTGGGAGAAGCCGACAAACGCGACGTGCTCGGCGACCAGGGCCGGCAGGTCTTCCATTGAGGACAGGTGGCTGGCACGCAGCAGGCCGCCCAGCATCTCCTCACTCTCGCTCTGCATGACACTCCCTCGACGGTTCCCGTCTACGCCGGACCTCCTACCCCTCGCGAGTAAAGACGCAGATCCTCCGGCGGGCCTCGACTTCGGGCGATCGTCGGCGCATTCTCGAAGACCACAGGGGCAGGCCGAGTAGCCGGAAACGGCTGGGCCAGACGCTCTTTCCCTGACCAAGACGATGGGATGGGCTCCTGCGGCCATCGCAGGTCCTCGTGCACGCGTTCCGGCATGTCTAGGCACCGATGGTGACGCAGGCGGACACCCAGCGAATGGTCTGTCCTGCGCCCATATGAGCGGCACCGCCCTTGATCCGCGCAGCCACCCGCAAGGTAGCTGTACGCGATGCCTCGGAATCGGCGCGTACCAGTCATATCAAGCGCGGCACGACCGCCCGCATCGCCGCCCAGCAGGTCGGCGGGCGGCTCTCCCGCTCGGTCCCGTCCCGCGCCGCCCGTTCGCCTTGGCGGTCGATCCCGTCGGCGACCAGGACACCGCTGACGCGCGTATTCCCGTTTACGTCATCATCGGCAGGCTGCGGTCCAGGCCGGTGATGTGCAGCAGCTTGGACATGAACGGGCGGGGCGCGGCCAGGGCCAGGGTGATGCCCATCGGTTGGGCGCGGTGCTGGATGCCGACCAGAACGGCCAGGCCGGAGGCGTCGCAGAAGGACACGCCGGACAGGTCGAGGATCAGCAGGCTCCTGCTGGATGTCAGGACGTCCACCAGGCGTCGGCGCAGCGCCGGGCTGCTGAAGGCGTCGATCTCACCGGACAGGTGGATGGTGGTCGGGGCCGATGGGTCTGCTCTGCCGAGCGGGAAGGTGTCGATGACGTTCATGGGATGCTCCGATCGAAAGAAGCTGCCGGTCGTCTTGGTGATCAACAGCGGGCAAGTGCGCCCTGCGAATCCTGGTCGATGATGTGTCCGCCCTCGTTGTCCCAACGGGCCGTGCCGTCGACCTCCGGCGTGCCGGTGCCGGGCTCGGTGAGCCTGTGAGCGATGGTGAGGATGTCGGCCGGGACCATGCCGGTCGTGTCGTGGGTGGCGAGTGTGAGCGCGGCCTCGGCGGGACCGTTCGCGGTGCCCGGCGCGATGACCAGCAGGACGATCTCCTCGGCGCCCGCCAGGCTCAAGGTGACCACGCGGGGGTCGGAGTGGTGGAACCAGCCGACCCTCACCTGGCGCCCGCGTGCCGGGATACGGCGCGGGATGTTATCCCATGCGTCCCGGTACACGCCCACTCGCAGCGTGGTGCGGTCGAGCCGTTGATCGACGGCGGCGATGAGGCCGGGCAGCTCAGCGGCGGCATCTCGCGAATAGGGCCACCACGCCCCGTCCACCGTGGCGCGCCGGTCAAGCACGGGACTGAAGGAAAGCCGGACCGTCGAGTCGACTGCGGGAACCGCGGACGCGACGGCACTTAGCGGCCTGAGATGAGAAAGAAGTGTCGGCGTCATGGCTGCCTGGCCTGTCCGGGCCCCGCGAGGGGCCTAGCGGTGGTTCGCCGGGGGCGACGCCGACCTGACTGCCAACGCACGATTTGTCCTCGGTACATTCAGACTATCTCACAATTTCCGGAATCTAACTATTCGGGAAGTAAAATGGGGTCACGGCTCCGGAAATGCGCACCGTGAGGGATCATGGAACACCGCAACGGCTTCCGGAGACACCCACCAGCGCGGCCGCCGGTCCACCCCGCCCCAGGATCCCTACACCCGTGTACGGTCGCCGACCTTGGAGGACGGGGTGCACGTGCTCAAGGACCCCGACTGGCTGCGCTGTCCGCGCCAGGAGACCGCATAGTTGGACGAGTGGCTCAAGGATGTCGTGCCGTCGTCTGAGCTGCGCAAGTGGTACGGCCACGTGCCGGAGAGGTTCGAGGAGTTCCGGCACTGTCGCATTGCCGAGCTGGGCGACCCGCTGCCCTCGATCGGTTTCGTGGACTGAACGAGTGAGGCCTGGGTGACTCTGCTCGCCGCGACGAAGGACGTGACAGATAGCAATGCGGCCGTCCTCGCGGAGCCGCTGTCCGGGTCGGCCGCTTGAGCCGTACCGTCTGAGCGATATCGCTTGATGCCGCAGTCTCTTCCCGCATCTCTGATCACCGCCTGGTCACCCGAAACACGACTTGGTCGGCTCGTGGATTCGTTATGTACGGCCTTATGTTTCTATCTCCACTTCTAG
>BCRI01000274.1 GCA_001552515.1 Sphaerimonospora mesophila NBRC 14179 = JCM 3151 | reverse complement strand
CGCCCTTCCCGTGTTAGCGCCCTTCCCGTTATCGCCCTTCCCGTTATCGCCCTTCCCGTTATCGCCCTTCCCGTGCTGCTGTAGAGCGGGCGGCATTCCTCAAAGGGGGCCTTCGTCGGCGAGATGCACGACACGCTCGATGAGCGCGGGGTGGCCCGGGGGAAATCTCACCCCCGGGCTCAGGGCGACTTCGAAGTCCGACCATCAAGGTTCCGGACCGGGGGAAATTGGGGGTCAACCGAGACGTGGACGGTCAGAGCCAGCCGTTGCGACGGAAAGCGCGGTGGAGGAGGGTGCAGGCCACGACCATCAGGCCGATCACGAGGGGGTAACCCCAGGCCGTCTTGACCTCCGGCATGTGTTCGAAGTTCATGCCGTAGATTCCGGCGATCATCGTGGGGACCGAGATGATCGCGACCCAGGACGAGATCTTCCGCATGTCCTCGTTCGCCAGCGCGTTGGAGCGCGCGAGCGCGGCCTGCAGGATCGAGTCGGACAGTTCGTTGGAGGCCTGGACCTGCTCGCACACCCGGGAGAGGTGGTCTCCCACGTCACGGAAGTACTCCCGCATCTCTGAGGGGATCATGCGGCGCTGCGGCAGCGCGCTGAACGGCGTCTGCAGGGGACCGACGGCCCGCTTGAGCTCCAGCATCTGCCGCTTGAGCTGGTAGATCCGATTGATGTCGCGGGAGCTCACCTCGGCGAAGACGGCGGCCTCGACCTCTTCGAGCTCGGCCTGCATCTGGTCGGCGACGTGCAGATATCTGTCGACCACGTGGTCGGCGATCGCGTGCAGCACGCCGACCGGCCCCCGCTTCAGCATCTTCGGCTCGGTCTCCATCCGCTCGCGTACGTCGCCGAGCGGACAGTGCCCGCCGTGCCGTACGGTCACCACGAAGTCGGGCCCGACGAACAGCATGATCTCGCCGGTGCCGATGATCTCACCGGAGCCGGCGGTCGCGTCGTGGTCGACGAAGGCAACGGTCTTGAGCACGACGAACAGCGAGTCGCCGTACCGCTCGACCTTGGGCCGCTGGTGCGCCTTGATCGCGTCCTCGACGGCTAGCGGGTGCAGACCGAAGAGCTCGGCGAGCCACTCGACCTCGGGAGCGGCGGGTTCGTGCAGGCCGACCCACACGTAGGCGTCGGGGACCGGACTGTCGTGGTTGTGCTCGCGGACCAGCCTGACCGCCTCGGGGATGCCCTGGGCCGCGACCTTCTCACCGCCGACGTAGGCGCCGAACTCCACCACGGAGTCGTCCGGCGGGCCGCTCGGCCCCGTTGCGGTGGCCGACACGGCCCCGTTGAGGCGAGGGGGAATCATCCTGCCGTGCCTGTTGATGCGGGTGAAAAGAATCGAGGAGCGCATGGCGAGCCTTTCCCGCCCGAGCCGGCACGCTCTCCGCGCGACGTGATGTCACCCCTCAATTACAGGCGTGAGCTGCCCCTCAGGCTTTGGTCTCAAGGTGGTCGGGAATGCGCACGTCGCACGTGCGCCGGCACGTACTGACAGGATCACCAGGGTTCATCCCGGACCACCTCCAATCGCCACAAGACAGCACTGACAGCCTGCCCAACCTACCACAGGACAGCACCTTTACCAGGGTACCCCCAGGAAGCATGGCCGATCATGCACTTCCTGCCGAAAGCGGCCGGCACATCCTGGCCATACCTGTGGCATCCGATTGGGCTCCACGAGAATCCGCGGGGGGATTCGGCTGCGGGGATTCGGCTCTGGGGATTCGGCGGGGAGAGGTCGGGTCGGGGCGGTGCGAGACAATATGCCGGTGCGCGTACTAGTCATTGGAAGCGGGGGGCGCGAGCACGCCCTCTGCCGTGCCCTGCGGCTCGACCCCACCGTCACCGAAGTCCACTGCGCGCCCGGGAATCCGGGCATGGCCGAGATCGCCGAACTGCATCAGGTGGCCGCGACCGACGGCGCGGCCGTGGCGGAACTGGCCGGGCGACTGGAGGTCGGCCTCGTGGTCATCGGGCCCGAGGCGCCGCTCGTCGCCGGAGTCGCCGATGCGGTCAGGTCGGCCGGCATCCCGTGCTTCGGCCCGTCGCGGGAGGCGGCGGCGATCGAGGGGTCCAAGGCGTTCGCCAAGGACGTCATGCTGGCCGCCGGCGTGCCGACCGCCCGGGCCCGCACCTGCGTGACCGAGGCGGAGGCCGCCACCGCGCTCGACGAGTTCGGCCCGCCGTACGTGGTCAAGGACGACGGCCTGGCGGCAGGCAAGGGCGTGGTCGTGACCGACGGCCGGGACGAGGCCCTGGCGCACGCCGGGGCGTGCGAACGGGTCGTCATCGAGGAGTATCTCGACGGTCCGGAGGTGTCGCTGTTCGCACTGTGCGACGGCGTGACCGCCGTACCGCTGCAGCCGGCGCAGGACTTCAAACGCGCCTACGACGGGGACAAGGGGCCGAACACGGGAGGAATGGGCGCCTACACGCCGCTGCCGTGGGCTCCCGCCGGCCTCACCGAGCAGGTCATGTCCGAGATCGTGCTGCCGACCGTCGCGGAACTGGCCCGCCGCGGCATGCCGTACACCGGCGTGCTGTACGCGGGCCTGGCGCTGACCGAGGCGGGCCCGCGCGTCATCGAGTTCAACGCCCGCTTCGGCGACCCGGAGACGCAGGTCGTGCTCGACCGGCTGGAGACGCCGCTCGGCGGCCTGCTGCTCGCCTGCGCGACCGGCGCCCTCGCCGCGCACGAACCGCTGCGCTGGCGGGGCGGCGCGGCCGTGACGGTCGTACTGGCCGCGGAGAACTAT
>BCRI01000273.1 GCA_001552515.1 Sphaerimonospora mesophila NBRC 14179 = JCM 3151 | reverse complement strand
CAGCGCCCGCTCGGCGGCACGGCGTACGGCCCCGGCCGTGTCGGCGTCGGGGTCGGTGGGTCTTGGGAAGGGGACGAGCACCACGTCGGGGGCGGCGTCGCCGTCGGGTAAGGCCGCCAGGTCCGGGTACACCGGTGCGTCCACCCCGGCGTACGGCCCGGTGATCGCTCCGGTGTCCGGCCCGGTGATCGGTCCGCCCAGGACGGCCAGGCGGAGGGCGGGCGCGGCCTCGGGCACGGGAAGCTCGGTCCACTCGACCCGGAACAGGTGCCGGCCGACCCCGGCCAGGTCTCCGGCCGGGAGCGGGCGGAAGGTCAGCGCGTCGATGGTGGCGACGGTGCGCCCGGCGGTGTCGGCCAGTGTGAGGGACAGGGAGTCCGGCCCGAGCGGAGTGAGCCGGGCGCGCAGGACCGTCACCCCCGGCACGTGCACCCGGACTCCCGACATGGTGAACGGGACGCGGGCCTCCGGCGACGCGCCGAGCCCCGTCGCGTGCAGGGCAGCGTCGAGGAGGGCCGGGTGGAGTGCGAATCCTTCGGCGTCGGAGCGGAGCCGCTCGGGCAGGGCGACCTCGGCGTAGACGCGATCCCCGTCCCGCCAGGCGGCCTGCAGGTTGCGGAACGCCGACCCGTATTCGAGACCGGCCACGGCCAGCTCGTCGTACAGCGTCGCCACGTCGGCCGGCTCACCCGGTGGCGGCCACTCGGCCAGATCGGGCAGATCACCGGGAGCTGAATGGCCGGTGGAGAGTGCGGCCGTGGCGTGCCGCGTCCACGGCCCGTCGTCGAACCGGGTGTGCACGGTCACCGTACGCCCGTCGGGCGAGGCCAGGACCTGGAGCGTCGCCTCCCCGCCCTCGGGGAGCACAAGCGGGGATTCGAAGGTGATCTCGCCGATGTCGGCGCCGCCCGCGTGCTCGGCCGCGTGCCGCACCAACTCGGCGAAGACCGCGGCCGGGACGACCACGGCGCCCGCGACCACATGATCGGCGAGCCAGGGGTGGGTCCGTGTGGACAACCTCCCGGTGAAGACGAGCCCGCCGTCGCCGTCGGCCGGCGTCACCGCCGCCCCGAGCAGCGGATGCCCGGCCGGGGACAGGCCCAGCCCGGTCGCGTCCCCGCCGGAGACCCGGGGCAGCCAGTAGTCCTCGTGCTCGAACGGGTACGTGGGCAGGTCGACGAGCCTGCCGGAGAGCATCGCCCGCCAGCTCACGTCCACGCCTCGGGTGTGCAGCTCGCCGAGCGCGGTCAGCAGCGTGCGCGGCTCGTCGCGATCCCGGCGCAGCAGGGCGACCACGGGGTGGTCGGGCAGCAGTGCGGTCAGCACGCCGTCCGGCCCGACCTCCACCAGCGTGGTGTCCTCGCCGAGTGCCGCGACCGCCTGGGCGAACCGCACCGGCTCCCGCACCTGCCGCACCCAATACCCCGGCGAATCCAACCCCTCGGCCGCAAGACCCGTCACCGTCGAGACCACCGGAATCACCGGCGCACGGAACTCCAAGGTCGACGCGACAGCCTCATACGGCTGCAGCATCGGCTCCATGCGAGGCGAGTGGAAGGCATGACTCACCCGCAACCGCCGCGTCCGCCGCCCGAGCGCGGCGAAGTGGTCGGCGATCCGGGCCACGTCGTCTTCGTCCCCGGACACCACCAGCGAACCCGGCCCGTTGAACGCCGCGATCGACACCCGCTCACCCAGCAACGGCAGCACCTCGGCCTCATCGGCCTGGACCGCGACCATCGCCCCACCGGCGGGCAGGTCCTGCATCAACCGTCCCCGCGCCGCCACCAACGTGCACGCGTCCGCCAAGGAGAGCACCCCGGCCACGTGCGCGGCCGCCAACTCCCCGATCGAATGCCCGACCAGCACGTCCGGGCGTACGCCCCAGGATTCGACCAGCCGATACAACGCCACCTGAACCGCGAACAACCCCGCCTGGGTGTAGACCGTCCGATCCAGCAGACCGCCACCCTCGGCGATCACCTCACGCAACCGGCGATCCAAATGTCCATCGAGCTGCGCGCACACCTCGTCGAAGACCCGGGAGAAAACCGGGAACCGGGCCGCCAGTTCCAGCCCCATCCCGGCCCGCTGACTCCCCTGCCCCGAGAACAGGAACGCCACCCTGCCCCTGACCGTGGAGGTCGAGGGCGTGAGGTGGTCGAGCTCGGCGAGGAGTTCCGTACGATCCGCGGCCACGACGACCGCGCGGTGATCGAACCGCGGGCGCAGCGCCGCCGAGTACGCCACGTCGCGCAGCGGCACGTCCTCGTGCTCGCGCACATACGCCGCGATCCGGGCGGCCTGGTCGCACAGTCCCCGCTCGGTCCTGGCCGACAGCACCACGGGCAGCGCGGCAGGACTCGGGTCGGCAGGCGGCGCGGGCGCCTCCTCCTCGGCCGGTGCCTGCTCCAGGATGACGTGGGCGTTGGTGCCGGAGATGCCGAACGACGACACCGCGCATCGCCGGGCCCGCCCGGCCTCCGGCCACTCACGGCCCTCGGTCAGCAACTCCAGCGCACCCGACGACCAGTCCACATGCGGCGACGGCGCGTCCACATGCAACGTCTTCGGCGCCACCCCGTGCCGCATCGCCTCGACCATCTTGATCACACCGGCCACACCCGCGGCCGCCTGCGCATGCCCGATGTTCGACTTGATCGACCCCAGCAGCAACGGCCGCTCCCGGTCACGGCCGTAGGTCGCCAGCAACGCCTGCGCCTCGATCGGATCGCCCAGCGTCGTCCCCGTGCCGTGCGCCTCCACCACATCCACGTCAGCGGGCGACAACCCCGCGTTCGCCAGCGCCTGACCGATCACCCG
>BCRI01000272.1 GCA_001552515.1 Sphaerimonospora mesophila NBRC 14179 = JCM 3151 | reverse complement strand
CTGCTCGCCGACCTCCACGTCGATGCCGCGGGTGAGACTCTCCTCGCCGCCGAGCCTGCCCTTGATCGCCTCGAAGGCCCGGGCGGCACCGGTGCCGAAGTCGTAGACACCGGGGATCTCCCTGGCCGCCATCCCCGCGATCTTGGCGACGACCTCGTCCGCGATCGTGGTACGGCCGTGCTCCGTCACCAGACTGGCTCCGGCCTGCGGCCGCATGGGGAACCGGTCCGCGCCTCGCGTAGCGCCTTGCTCCTCTTGTACCGCCGCGCCCCCGGCGGCCGATGTGTTGCTATGGGTCATGTGACTCCCCCGCTTTAACCTCCATAAGGCATTACCTCGGGACTCGTGAAGGCACTACCCGGTTTATCCGAGGTAATCGGGGAGGCCGGGCAAGGTTGGGTCACCGAAACTCCTCTACTCCGTCAAGCTGCACGAATCAGAGGAATTCATTGAGCCCCTATAGCCAGAGCCTTCAGAAGCCGGGACAAATCCCTTTATTCTATCCGAATCGGTCCGTTAGAGGTTATGTAGGCGCTGTCGGCCCAGGTCTTGGTGATCGTCGGGTAGGTGGCGGCGACAGTTGCCGGCAATTACCGGCCGGCGGTGCCGTCGGACACGCCGGGGGCGGTGACCAACACCGCGAGCAGCAGTCCGAGCGTGTCGACCACGATGCTGCGCTTGCGGCCGTTATCTTGGGCCCGCGCCGACGTGTCCTTCATGCGTGCGAAGCACCTGAAGATCCCCCAGCGCGCGTTGTGGATGCGATTGCCCTCCGCTGCCCATCACGTAAATGGGAGGTTTGATACGCGTTCAGCGGGTGCTCATACCGGACTCGAAAGAGGAGTCGTGGACTTTACAGTACTCGGCGACGACCAGGCTCCGGTCGAGCCGGTCGAGCAGTTCCTGGTCTACCTGGCCTCGATCGAGCGATCGCCGAACACCGTCAAGCCTACGCCCACGATCTGAAGGACTGGTTCAGCTACCTCGGCGGCCGCGGCCTGGAGTGGCGGACGGTCACATTACGTCTTCCGCCCGAGGCCCGCGGCGGGAAGGTCGCGGTGTTGCCCACCGCCGGGCATTACTGTTCGGCGGCCAGCTCGTCGGCGGCATCCCGCAACCGGTTCTCGATTTCCTGCTGTGTCACTGCCATCAGTTGGGGGTGTCCTTGCTCGTCAAAAAAAGGGGGGCGGCTCGAAGGCTGTGGTGTTCCTGCTGATTACCCAATTTCGGGCGTGCCCGGCATTTGCTCGCCGGGCGTGACCGAGGGGTGGACACACGCGGGGCGTCGTGCTACCTGCACGGCGATCTACCAACGATATCCCTCCCACCGGCCACGGAAATCGGTGAACACGCAAACAAACGACTCGCCCAGCTGTGGCTAGACGCCCCGCTGGTTCATATGAAACGGCCCGTCAAGTCTCGTGCTGTCCTCTGCTTGATTCCTTCTCCTGGAAGGGGCCGTTGACTGTACTTGTGGGGTTTTGTGTTCGTTCGATTGTGGGCGCACTGATCTGGCCGGTTCGCGTGTCGTGTGATCGGCGGGAGGCGTGTGGATGATCGATTCCGGGTTCGCCGGGTGCGCCGGGCAGGCCATGGCCTGATCCGCTCGCCAGATCCTTTGGGGATCAGCGACGGCGCGACGACGTCACAGGCGACGCCCATGGAGGTGAGCAGCCGATGCAACCCGTATCCTCCCGGCTCTGCCTCGTAACAGGTCGCCAGCTGGGACCGGTCGGAGAAACGGCCGATCAGCTGGCGTACGGAATCGTCGTCGTGGAAGATCCGATCAACGATCGGGATCTCCTCACCCGGTCGTAGGATGGCGACCACGTCGTGTCTTTGGAGGTGTCCATCCCCAGGTGGATGCGTTCGGCTGTAGCTGAGACTTGACATGACGGTCGGCTCCCTTCTGCCTGTGGCTCCGTCTGCCGCGTGCGTACCTGTCCAGCGTCAGATGAGCCACGTCATCAGCCAAGCGCTCCTACGGTCAGAACCGGAGTCGGCCGTTTCATCCTGACTAATCGTCTTCCCGCTCCAGCAGACTGCCCGCCTGAGCCACGCCGTCGAACCCCTCGGCCAGGCATGCGCCGCACGGACGACCGCATGCCATTGAGCGATCTGCTGGCCAGACGATCACGCATCCTTCGTCTGGAGGCGGGGGAGACTGAGGAATGAGGGAATGGGGGCCAGTTCGTATTGATCCTGGCAGGCCAGGGCCGGCACTGGTTGCTGATTCGCCGGAACCGGCGCAGTAGTGAGCTGGCCTTCTACCGCTGTTACGCCCCCGGCCCGGTGCCACTGGCGGTTCTGGTCATGGTGGCCGGCCGCCGTTGGACCATCGAGGAGTTCTTCCAGACCGGCAAGGGACTGACCGGCCTGGACGAGCATCAAGTCCGCCGGTGGACGTCCTGGTACCGGTGGACCACCCTCGTCATGCTCGCCCACGCCTTCCTGGTCGCGGTCACCGCCCGCGAACGAGCCGACCAGCCGACCGAACCTGAGCTGGCGCCACTGACGCTCGGCGAGATCCGACGTCTGCTCGTCCGGCTGCTCATCCAGACCGCCCACAACATGACCGCCATGCTGTGCTGGTCCCGCTGGCGACGACGTCATCAAGGCCGCGCCCGGATGAGCCATTACCGGCGGCAAGCCGTTCACGAGCCATAATCAGGATCTATGGCTGGAGTACTAAGCCTTCTAACTCGCCCGCAGCCTGTTTACCCATGCGTGAGGCTGAGGGCGGCGAGGCAGCGGGCGGGGTCTTCGATCCATGACGGCGGTCTATCACGCCCAATCTCTAGCCTCCGAACAGGATGGTGAGCCTATGAGCAAAGGCAACCGCCTGCGTCGGCGAGCGGCCGAAGCAGAGCTGA
>BCRI01000271.1 GCA_001552515.1 Sphaerimonospora mesophila NBRC 14179 = JCM 3151 | reverse complement strand
CGGGGGGTATTGGTATGCGAATCTGCGGGGTCGGGTGCGGTTCGCCGAGGCGGTGGCGGCTGCGCGGGCGGCGGGGCATCGGGTGTTCATCGAGGTCAGCCCGCATCCGGTGCTGACGATGTCGATTGCGGACATCGAGGATGCGGTGGCGGTGGGCACGCTGCATCGTGATCAGGGGGGTCTGGACCGGTTCCTGTTGTCGGCGGGTGAGGCGTTCGTCGCGGGCGTTCCCGTCACCTGGCCGAAGATCGACGCCACACCGGCCGAGCTGCCGACGTACCCCTTCCAACACGCGCGCTACTGGCTGGACGCGCCGCCGCCGCGTACGGACGCCCGGCACCTCGGGCTCACCCCCGGCGGGCATCCGTTCCTCGGCGCCGCCCTGGACGCCGCCGAGGGCGGCGGGTCGATCAGGACCGGGCGGGTCTCCCTGGAGACACACCCCTGGCTGGCGGATCACGCGGTGTGGGGCCGCACGCTGGTGCCCGGAACGGCGTTCGTCGAACTGGCGCTGCAGGCCGGCGGCGAGGTCGAGGAGCTCACCGTGCAGGAGCCGCTGACGCTGCCGGACCACGGCGGCGTGCACCTCCAGCTGAGCGTGGGGCCGGAGGACGCGGCGGGACGGCGCACGGTGAGCGTCCATTCGCGGCCGGAGGACGCCGAGCCCGGTACGCCGTGGACCTGCCATGTCACCGGTGTGCTCGGCGGCGGCGACACGGGCTCGGACGGGGCGGACGACCTCACGGCGTGGCCGCCGCCGGGGGCGCAGCCGGTGGACGTCGACGGCCACTACGACGATCTGGCCGGGCAGGGCTACGACTACGGTCCGTCCTTCCAGGGCCTGCGGGCCGCGTGGCGCTCCGGCGACGCCGTGTACGCCGAGGTCGGCCTGCCCGCCGAGCTGGACGGCGATGCCGACGGTTACGTCGTACACCCCGCGCTGCTCGACGCCGCGCTGCACGCCGTCGGGCTGGGGACGCTCGTCCCTGCCCCGGGCGCCGGCGAGGTGTTGCTGCCCTTCGCCTGGAGCGGCATCCGCCGCCGCGGCACGGGCGCGTCGTCGCTGCGAGTGCTGCTGCGGCCGGGGACCGACGGCGGCGTACGGCTCCTGGCCGCCGACGACCAGGGGCGTACGGTCATCTCGGCGGACGCCATCGCGGTCCGGCCGGTGTCGGAGCGGCGGCTCGCAGATGCCCGTACGGCGCTCGCCGACGCGCTGTTCCAGATCGAGTGGACGCCGCTTCCCGACGGTGCGTACGAGGAGGGCGCGGGCGAGAACACGGCGGACGTGACGCTCGCCGTCTGCCCCGAGACGGCCGACGCCGGGGAGGCGGCCCGGTGGGCGCTCGACCTCGTGCGTGGTCGGCTGGCCGAGGACGGCCCCGGTGAGCCGGGCGCGCCCCTAGTCGTGGTCACCCGGTGCGCCGTCGCCACCGGAACGCCGGGCGAGGAGGTCGATTTCGCGCAGGCGTCGGTCTGGGGACTGCTCCGCTCGGCGCAGTCCGAGCACCCGGGCCGGTTCGTGCTGCTGGACTGTGACGATTTGTCGAGCCTCGCCGTCCCGTCCGGCGACGACTCGCCCGAGGCGGTCGTACGGGCCCTCGCGGCGGGTGAGCCGCAGCTCGCGATGAGGGACGGTCGGCTGCACGTCCCCCGGCTGGTCCGCTCGGCCGCGCCCGCCGCCTCGGGCGGTGCCGCATTCCCGCGAGGTGTCGCGTTCGATCCCGATGGCATCGTGCTGATCACGGGCGGTACGGGGACCCTGGGCGGGGAGGTGGCCCGGCACCTCGTGCGCGCGCATGCCGTACGGCACCTGCTGCTCGTGAGCCGCAGCGGCGCGGCGGCTCCCGGGGCGGACGAACTGGTCGCGGAGCTCACCGAGGCCGGCGCGGCCGTGACGGTGGCCGCGTGCGATGTTACGGACCGGGACGCGCTCGCGGCCCTGCTCGAACGGTTGCCGGACGACCGGCCACTGACCGGGGTGGTGCACACCGCCGCAGTGCTGGACGACGGGGTGATCGAGTCGCTGCGGCCCGAACGCCTCGACGCCGTGCTGCGGCCCAAGGCGCAGGCCGCCGTGCACCTGCACGAGCTCACCCGGGACCGGGATCTGTCGGCTTTCGTGCTGTTCTCGTCGCTGTCCGGCATCCTCGGCGCCCCCGGCCAGGCCAACTACGCCGCGGCCAACGCCGTCCTCGACGCGCTCGCGGCGTTCCGCCGCTCCAGCGGGCTGCCCGCGCTGTCGCTCGCCTGGGGCGCATGGGAACAGCGGACCACGCTCACCGGGGACCTCGGGGAGACGGAGACCGGATGGTGGCGCGACGTCGGCGTCAGCGCCGTTTCCACGGAGGAGGGCCTCGCCCTGCTCGACGCCGCCATGCGGGTGGACGCCGCGGTGGTCGTGCCCGCGCGGCTCGATGCGCGCCGTCTGACCGACCCCGTCCCGCCGCTGCTACGCGGCCTGGCTCGGCGTGCGGCACGGCGGGCCGGGGACACGACGCTGCGGCGCAGGCTCGCCGGCCGGTCCGACGCCGAGCGCGTGCGCGTGCTGCTCGATCTGGTGCGTGAGCAGGTCGCGGCCGTCCTCGGCCACGCCGGCGCGGTGGCGGTCGAGACCGGCCGCGCGTTCAAGGACCTCGGGTTCGACTCGCTGCTGGCCGTGCAGCTACGCAACCGGCTGGCCGCCGCCACCGGTGTACGGCTGCCCGCGACGCTCGTGTTCGACCACCCGACGCCCGAGGCGGTCGCGCGACGCCTGGACAAGGAACTGTCCGGAGGCGTACGTGCTCAGTCGGCCCCGGCGGCGTCGGCCGTCGCCGCCGTCGACGACGATCCGATCGCGATCGTGGGGATGGCGTGCCGGTTCCCGGGTGGGGTGTTGTCGCCGGAGGGGTTGTGGGAT
>BCRI01000270.1 GCA_001552515.1 Sphaerimonospora mesophila NBRC 14179 = JCM 3151 | reverse complement strand
GCCGTTCGGCGAGGACGGACGGCTCGATCTCACCGCGTGGGCCGCCCAGTTGGAGTGGATGGTGGAGCAGCGGCTGCACGGCGTCGTGCTGGCCGGGACCACCGGCGAGTGGTTCAGCATGACCGAGGAGGAGCGGGCCGACCTCTGCAGGGTGGCGGTGGAGAGCGTCGCCGGCCGGATCACGGTGATCGCGGGCTGCAACGCCTACACCGCCGAGGAGGCGATCCGGCACGCCAGGGCGGCCGAACGGGCGGGCTGCGACGGCATCCTCCTCACCCCGCCGCCGTACGTCGTGCCGAACGCCGACGAGATCGTCGCCTTCTACCAGGAGGTCTCCTCGGCCGTCGGACTGCCGATCTGCGTCTACAACTGGCCGCGTGGCACGAACGTCGACATGCCGACGGAACTGCTGGCCCGCCTCGCCGAGGTGGACCGGGTCGTCGCGATCAAGAACTCCACCGGGAACTTCGCCGCCTGGATCGACGGGTTGTACGCCCTGAAGGACCGGGTGCGCTACTTCGGCTTCCCCATGAACGAGGTGGGCATCACGCTGCTGCGCGACGTCGGGGGAGACGGCACGATGGGCGCCGGGGCCGTGCTCGGCGGCGACCACGCCGACTTCTTCCGGCACGTGGCCTCCGGCGACCTGGCGGCGGCGCGCCGCTGCGGGGCGCGCGACCGCGTGCTGATGGAGCGCTGGTTCACCCAGGATCTCGGGCCCCGGTTCGCCAGCGCCCAGGGCATTCTCAAGACCGCGCTGCGCATGCGCGGGGTGCCCGCCGGCCACGTGCGGCGGCCGCTGCTGCCGCTGACATCGGAGCAGGTCGACCGCGTCGCCGCCACGATGGACGAGCTCGGCCTGCTCCCCGGTTGAGGCGATGGTGACCAGTGACGTCGTGGTCGTCGGCGGGGGACTGCTGGGCGTCTCCGCCGCGTACCATCTCGCCTCGGCCGGCGCGAGCGTGCTGCTGCTGGAGCGCGATCAACTCGGGTTGCACGCCTCCGGACAGAACGCCGGGAGCCTCCACTTCCAGCTCGAATACCGGATGTTCGAGCACGGGACGGCCCAGGCCGAGCACAACGCGCGGGCGCTGCCGCTGCACGTGGACGCGGCCCGGGCCTGGGGCGAGCTGGAAGACCGGCTGGGCGCGAGCGCCGGCGTGGCGCGGACCGGCGGGCTGATGCTCGCCGAGACCCGGGAGCAGGTGCGGGCACTGGAGCTCAAGGCCGAGCTGGAGACCGGGTACGGCCTGCCCGTCGAGCTGCTCGACGGCGAGGCCCTGCGTACGGCCGCGCCGTACCTGTCCCGCCGGGTGATCGCGGCCGCGCTGTGCCGGGCCGAGGGCAAGGCCGATCCACGCCGGGTCACCCATGCGTACGCGCTGGCGGCGCGGCGGCACGGGGCGGTGGTGCGCACCGGCGCCTCGGTGGTCGGGCTGCGCCGGCGCTCCGGCGGGTGGCGGATCTCCGTCGCCGATCCCGCGGGCGGACGCCCGGAGGAGATCACGGCCGGCCAGGTGCTGATCGCCGCCGGCGTCTGGACGGGCGAGGTGGCCCAGCTCGCGGACGTCCGCCTGCCGGTGGTCCCGGCCGCGCTGACCATGTCGGTCACCGAGCGCGCCCGCCCGATCATCCCGCATCTCGTGCAGCACGCCGGGCGCCGGCTGTCGATGAAGCAGACCGCAGAGGGCAACGTGCTGATCGGTGGGGGATGGCCCTCCCGGCTGATCGCGCACGACGGCCGGGTCGACCTGTCCGCCTCGCCGCGCCCCCGACTCGACTCCATCAGAGGCAACGCGGCGGCCGCGCTCGTCGCGCCCGAGGTGGCCCCGCTGCGGCTGCTGCGGGTCTGGACCGGGACGACGTCGCTGCTGCCGGACCAGATGCCGCTGCTCGGTGAGATCCCCCGGCGTCCCGGGCTGTACGCGGCCACGGGCGGTTCCGCGTTCACGCTGGGGCCCACCTACGCGCGGCTGCTCGCCCGGCTGATGAAGGGGGAGCGCCCCGACCTGCCCGTGGCCGACTACGGCCCGGCCAGGTTCGGCCATCTCACGTTCGCCTGACAGGCCTGACAGGAGGGAATCCGATGCTGACGCGCCGTGTGCCGGTGAAGGGGGGATACCCCGATCCGGTCGAGATCGTCGTCGACGACCAGGCGGTCCCCGCGTACGCCGGGGAGCCGCTGGCCGTCGCGCTGCTCGCGGCGGGCGTCCGTGCCTTCCGCCGGACACCGTCGGGGGCGCCCCGCGCCCCGCTGTGCAACATGGGCGCCTGCTTCGAATGCGTGGTGGACGTGGACGGGCGGCGCGGGGTCAGATCCTGCGTCACCCCGGTGTCGGCGGGGATGCGGGTCACGACGGGGGAGCCGAGATGAACAGGGCGGACGTTCTCGTGGTCGGTGCGGGACCGGCGGGTCTCGCCGCGGCCGCCCGCCTGGCCGAGGCCGGCCTGGCCGTCCAGGTCGTCGACGAGCAGCCGGCGGCGGGCGGGCAGATCTGGCGGCGGCCCCCGGAGGGGCTGCCGGAGGCCCGGCCCCGCCGGGATCCCCTGCGCGCCCGGCTGCTGGCCGCCGCACGGTCGGCGCCGGGAACGACCTGGCGATATTCCACGCTCGCCTGGGGTGTCTTCGACGACGCGGACGGCGGGAGCGGTGAGCACGTGGTGGGGGTGCACGACAGCGCCGGGACGGCGGAGATCCGCGCTCCCGCGCTGGTGGTGACCTCGGGCGCCTACGACCTGCCCGCCGCGCTGCCGGGATGGACGCTGCCGGGGGTGATGAGCGCCGGCGGCGTCCAGACCCTGGCCAAGGCCGGCCGCCTTGTCCCGGAGGGCCGGATCGTCCTGGCCGGCGCCCATCCGCTGCTGCCGGTGGTGGCCGCCCAGCTGGTCGCCGCCGGAGCCGAGGTGGTCGAGGTGGCGATGGCGGGGCCCCGGCCGGGAGCCGGCGCGGCGCTGCGGGCGGCGCCCGGCGCGGTGTGGGGCGCGGCCAAGCTGGCCGAGGGGGCCCGCGCGCTGGC
>BCRI01000269.1 GCA_001552515.1 Sphaerimonospora mesophila NBRC 14179 = JCM 3151 | reverse complement strand
CTTCACCTCGACCACGCCGAGGAGATGGCCGTGGTGCTCTCCGATCCCGCTCTTCATACCTTCATCGGCGGCTCCCCGGACACCCCGCAAGCCCTGCGCTCGCGCTACCGGCGCATGACCGCGGGCTCTCCCGATCCGGCCGTCTCCTGGCTGAACTGGGTGATCCGGCTCCGTGATGAAGCCTGTCTGACGGGCACGGTCCAGGCGACGGTCGGCCCCTCCGGCCACGGCCTCATTGCCGAGATCGCCTGGGTGGTGGGGACGCCATGGCAGGGAAGAGGCATCGCCACCGAAGCGGCCCGAGGACTCGTCGACTGGCTCAGCGACCAACCGGTGCAGGCCGTCATCGCCCACATTCATCCCGGCCATCAGGCATCCATCGCCGTCGCCGTCGCCGCCGGACTCGCACCCACCAACGAGTGGCACGACGGCGAGATGCGATGGCGCCGGACCATCGGACGATAACTCCACCGACCACAGGTATTGCCTGATCGCTCCCCGGCTCTCTCTGGTCGTCCAGCACGCACCCCGCCTCGTCTACGGTCGCCCGCAAATCTCACAATGCGGTCCCTAGAACGCCGGTCGGGTAACCGATATCCCGGGGGTGGGGAGCGGAGCGGGAGGGGGCGAGGACCGCACGCGAAACCCGCGGCCGGCGGGTTTCGCAGCGGACCGAAGCTTCCTCCCGGCGCATCCCGGGCCCCGCGGAAATTCCGAGCCTGCGAGGAATTTTCGTGGGTGGAGGGACCGAAGCCGCCGAACACCGGTGACATTACGTGACCGATGCTCTGGGGAGCCGGATTTCCCTCGCGGCAGGTACCAGGTGGACATCTACCGGCTCAGTTCTGGCCACGGGCGCGATAACGGACCCGATATTAAGGTCGCGGTCGATTGCTGCACCGATTCGTCCACGCCGCATCACGTCGCAGCCGGTTAGCGATCAGATCACGAAGCGGCCAATCGACCTCACACTGACTAGCCTCACCGGTATGCCCTTTGCCTCGATTCCCAGCCCTTCCGAAGGGGTCTGGCATCTCGGATTCATCCCGATCCGGGCCTACGCATTGTGCTTCATCCTCGCGATCGTCTTCGGCATCTGGCTTAGTGAGCACCGCTGGCGCGCCCGCGGCGGCGAGAAGGGCACGATCAGCGACATCGCGGTCCCCGCAGTGATCTTCGGGCTGATCGGCGCTCGCCTCTACCACGTCATCACCGACTGGCAGACCTACTTCGGCCCGCGCGCGATCAAGGAGCCCTACCGGGCGCTGTTCATCTGGGAAGGTGGGCTCAGCATCTGGGGCGCGGTCGCCCTGGGAGGCGTGGGCGTGTGGCTGGCCTGCCGCCGCCGGGGGCTGCCTTTGGGCGCCGTGGCCGATGCGATCGCGCCCAGCATCGCGTTCGGGCAGGCGATCGCCCGCTGGGGCAACTGGTTCAACCAGGAGCTGTACGGCAGTCCGACCACGTTGCCGTGGGGTCTGGAGATCGACCAGGCGCACGGCGGCGAGCCGGGGGTGCTCAATCACCCGACGTTCCTGTACGAGTCGCTGTGGGACGCGGCGCTCGGTTTCGTACTGATCCTGGCCGGCAGGCGGTTCACGCTGCACCACGGCCGGCTGTTCGCCCTCTACGTGGCCGGCTACACGTTCGGGCGGTTCTGGATCGAGGGGCTGCGGATCGATCCGGTGGGCGGGGTGGACCACGCGGTGACGCTCCTGGGGCTGCGGATCAACCAGTGGACCTCGATCGCGCTGCTCATCGGCGCGCTGATCTATTTCTGGGTGACTCGTAACAAGGACACCGAACAGATCGTGGTTCCGGCCTCACGGCACAAGGCCTCGCACGAGGAGAACGGCGAGCAGGCCTCCATCGAGAGCACCTGACGCGACCGAGATCTCACCGAAGACCGCCTTGTTCACTCGGCGGTGCGCGATTCCCACCGGATGAAAAGCAGCGTTCTCACACGAGACATGCCGACGTTGTGAAGCCGTGCTCAGACCCACTGGGCAGGAGACGCCGGTGGCTGACGAGCTGCCTTTGGCGCCTCGCTCAGAGCCGCCAGGCAGAAGGACGCACAGGTTCACGGGCGGCGGTCATCTGTCACGCAGATAGCGCCAGCCCAGCGCCCCGTACCAGATCATGATCGGCAGGTGGAGGGCGTACCCGAGCTGTTCCAGCGCCACCGTCGGCCCGTCGGTCCCGGTCGTCCACGGAAGCGCGACCGCGGCCAAACCTGAGGTCGCGGCTACCGCACCGGCGATGCGGAGCCCGGTCGGCATCGGGACGCCGACCGCTGCGGCGGCGGTGGCGGCGGCCCACAGCAGCCCGGCCAGGTTGACCGCCCACTTGGCGGTGAGCAGTACCGCCCAGGCAACGGTGGCGACCGCCGGGGCAGCGGGGTCAGCGGCCAACTGAGTCAGCGCCAGGTTCCCAGCGTCATGAAGCAGGCCTGCCAGCCCGGCGGCGGCCAGCAGTCCGCCGGCCAGCGTCACCAGGTGCGATCCGGGTGCCTGGCCAGAGCGAGCGGACATCACGAGCCCGGCCGCGGTCAGCGCCAGCCAGCCCAGCACGTCGAGGGCCAGCTCGGTCAGATGTAGCCCGAACTGCTCACCCACCGCGGCCAGCACAGCATCGGGGTCGGTCGAATTCAGGGTCAACCCCGATGGCACCACTATGGCCGCACCGGCGATCATAGCCACCAACGAGGTCACCAGCAGGACACCGATAAGCCGGGTCCGAGGGTTCGAATCGGTCATGGACGGTGACGGTAGGACCTTGCCGCAGGGACAAAGTCAACACGCCGGGGAGAGGAGCCAGGGTGTGGCGGATCGGACAACTGGCGCGTATGGTCGGCGTATCCGAACGGACCCTACGCCATTACGACAAGATCGGACTGCTGCCTCCCGCAGCGGTGGACCGGTCCACCGGCTATCGTCGGTACGGCGTGGCCGAGCTGTCACGATTGGAACGCATCCGCGGCTTGCAGCGACTCGGCCTGCCGTTACGCCAGATCGCCGATCTGCTGGACGCTCCTGAGGCACAGCTGCGACAGGCCCTGGCCGAGATCGTG
>BCRI01000268.1 GCA_001552515.1 Sphaerimonospora mesophila NBRC 14179 = JCM 3151 | reverse complement strand
TGGAGGCGATCCTCGCCGGGGAAGAGACGTTCGTGACCGTGGCCGACGTGGACTGGAAGATCTTCACGCCGGTCTTCGCCTCGGCCCGGCCCCGGCCGCTGCTGGCCGCGATCGAGGAGGCACGGGCCGCCATGGACGCCACGGCCGGGTCGCCCGGGCGGTCCGGGCCCTCCGGGGACCCCTCGTGGGCGGAGCGCCTCGGCGGGCTGCCGCCAGCCGAGCAGGAGGCCACGCTGCTGGAGCTGGTGACGGCTCAGGTCGCGGCGGTGCTGGGACACGCCTCGCCGGACGCGGTCACGGCCGACCGGCCGTTCAAGGAGCTGGGCTTCGAGTCGCTGAGCGCGGTGGACCTGCGCAACCGGCTGGGCGCCGCCCTCGGCCTGCGGCTGCCGGTCACGCTGGTGTTCGACCATCCCAACCCGGCCGAGCTCGCCCGCCACCTCCGCGCGGAACTGGTCGGAGACGACGAGATCTCCATCCACGCGGAGCTGGACCGCATCGAGGCCGCCATAGCCGTGCTGTCGACGGACGGGCCGGAACGTGCCCAGGTGCGGCGGCGGCTCGCGGCACTGGCGGCGCGGCTCGGCGACGACGGCCCTGCCGTACCCGCAGGGACGCCCATCGAGGTACGTACGGAAGGCGTCGGCGAGTCCGCCCCCGAGGAGGACTACGACGACCTCGAGACCGCGACCGATGAGGAGATCTTCGATCTCATCGACCGCGAGTTCGGGGCGCCCTGACCGCTCCGCCCGGGAGGACCCGGCCCAGGACAGCCAGCAGACCCGACTTAGGAACGATGGCGGAAGGCATTTCGCATGTCGGATGACGAGAAGCTTCGCGAATATCTCAAGAAGGTCACCAACGAGCTGCGCGCGACCCGGCGACGGCTGCAGGAGGCCGAGGAGCGGAACCGCGAACCGGTCGCGATCGTCGGCATGGCCTGCCGCTATCCCGGCGGGGTCGCCTCGCCCGAGCAGCTCTGGGACGTCGTCGCCGCCGGCCGCGACGTGACCTCCGACCTGCCCGCCGACCGGGGCTGGAACCTGGCCACGCTCTACGACCCCGACCCGGACCGGTCCGGCACGTCGTACGTGCGGCGCGGCGGGTTCCTGGACGATGCCGCCGGGTTCGACGCGGAGTTCTTCGGCATCTCGCCGCGCGAGGCGCTGGCGATGGACCCGCAGCAGCGGCTGCTGCTCGAGGTGTCCTGGGAGGCACTGGAGCGGGCGGGTCTCAACCCCACCGCGCTGCGCGGCAGCCGTACCGGCGTCTTCGTCGGCATCAACCATCACCAGTACGGCCCGCTGTTCCATCAGCCCCTGCCCGGCGTCGAGGGCCACCTGTCCACGGGCGTGGTGCCGAGCGTGGCGTCCGGGCGGATCTCGTACACCCTGGGCCTGGAGGGCCCGGCCGTCACGATCGACACCGCCTGCTCCACTTCGCTGGTGGCCCTGCACCTGGCGGCCCAGGCGCTGCGCAACGGCGACTGCGCGCTCGCGGTGACCGGCGGCGCGACCGTGCTCTCCACGCCCGGCTCGTTCGTTGAGCTGAGCAGGCAGCGGGTGCTCGCCGCCGACGGACGCTGCAAGGCGTTCTCCGCCGAAGCGGACGGCATGGGCATGGCCGAGGGCGTCGGCATCCTGGTGATGGAGCGTCTCTCCGACGCCCGCCGCAACGGGCACCGCGTGCTCGCCGTGATCCGCGGCAGCGCCATCAACCAGGATGGTGCGTCCAACGGCCTGACCGCGCCGAACGGTCCCTCGCAGCAGCGGGTGATCCGGCAGGCGCTCACCGCCGCTGACCTGACGTACGACCAGGTCGACGTGGTGGAGGCGCACGGCACCGGCACGGCGATCGGTGATCCGATCGAGGCGCGGTCGCTGCTCGCGACGTACGGCAAGGGCCGGCGACGGCCACTGTGGCTCGGCTCGGTCAAGTCGAACATCGGGCATACCCTCGCGGCCTCCGGAGTGGCCGGCGTCATCAAGATGGTCGAGGCGATGCGGCACGGCGTGCTTCCGCGTACGCTCCACGTCGCCACCCCCACCCCGCACATCGACTGGGACGCCGGGGGTCTGCGTCTCCTCGCCGAGCCCGTGCCGTGGCACGCCGACGGTGCGGAACCGCGCCGCGCCGGGGTGTCGTCGTTCGGGCTGAGCGGCACCAACGCACACGTGATCGTGGAGGAGGCCGCAGCGCCGGTCCCCCAGCCGGTCGCCGCGCCCGTCCCCCAGCCGGTCGTGCTGTCGGCCAAGACCGGGGAGGCGCTGCGCGAGCAGGCGCGCCGCCTGGCGGCCTTCTGCGTCACCGGCCACGCGTCTTCCCCCGGCCTTTCCGCGGACCAGGAGGCGGAGGATCTGCTCGGCATCGCCGGCGCGGCCGCCCTGCGCCCGGTGTTCGAGCATCGGGCCGTGGTCGTCGCGCGCGATCGCGCCGAGATCGTGGCCGGGCTGGAGGCGATCGCGGCGGGAGAGACGGCCTCCGTGCCCGCGACCAAGGGCAGGGTGGCGTTCCTGTTCTCGGGGCAGGGGAGTCAGCGGGCCGGGATGGGGCTGGAGCTGGCGGCCCGGTTCCCGGTTTTCTCCCGGGTCTTCGACGAGGTGTGCGCGCAGCTCGATGGACATTTGGACCGCCGGTTGCGTGAGGTGATCGCCGAGGGCGGTCTGCTGGATCGGACGGTCTACACCCAGGCGGGGCTGTTCGCGGTTCAGGTGGCGTTGTATCGGCTGGTCGAGTCCTGGGGCGTACGCCCGGACGTGCTGGTCGGGCATTCCATCGGGGAGCTGGCCGCCGCGCACGTGGCCGGGGTGCTCTCCTTGACGGACGCGTGCACGTTGGTGGCGGCGCGGGGACGGTTGATGCAGGACCTGCCCGCGGGTGGGGCGATGGTCGCGGTCCAGGCCGATGAGGCCGAGGTGCTGCCGTTGCTGGGTGGGCGGGTGTCGATCGCGGCGTTCAACGGGCCGGGTTCGCTGGTGGTGTCCGGGGACGAAGACGAGGTGGTCCGGATCGCGGATCATTTCGCTGCTCTTGGGCGGCGGACGCGGCGGTTGCGGGTGAGTCATGCGTTCCACTCGCCACGTATGGAGCCCATGCTCGATGCGTTCGCCGAGG
>BCRI01000267.1 GCA_001552515.1 Sphaerimonospora mesophila NBRC 14179 = JCM 3151 | reverse complement strand
CATTGACCGCGACGATCTCGATGTCCTTGCCGCTGGCCGCCACAGCGCGCCAGAAATTGCGGCCGATACGGCCGAAGCCGTTGACGCCTACGCGGATGCTCACGGAACAGATCTCCTCGTACGTCTTGCGCCGGCGAGTCCGGCGACGAACTCTTGAATCTCAATCACAGACCTTATCGCGCCCCAAATTGGTGTAGACCACGGGGCACCGTCACTGGGCCAGCATGTCGGCTGTGAGATTGGCCTCGGTGTTGGCGATGCCCAGGTCCTGCGCCCGCTTGTCGGCCATCGCGAGCAGGCGGCGGATCCGGCCGGCGATCGCGTCCTTGGTCAGCGGCGGATCGGCGATCTGGCCCAGTTCCTCCAGCGACGCCTGCTTGTGCTCCACCCGCAGCCGGCCGGCGATCACCAGGTGCTCGGGCGCGTCGTCGCCGAGGATCTCCAGCGCCCGCTGCACACGGGCCCCGGCCGCGACCGCGGCACGCGCGGACCTGCGCAGGTTGGCGTCGTCGAAGTTGGCCAGGCGGTTGGCGGTCGCCCGCACCTCGCGGCGCATCCGCCGCTCCTCCCAGGCCAGCACGCTGTCGTGGGCGCCCATGCGGGTCAGCAGCGCGCCGATCGCGTCGCCGTCGCGGACCACGACCCGGTCGACGCCGCGCACCTCCCTGGCCTTGGCGTGGATCTTCAGCCGCCGGGCCGAGCCGACCAGCGCGAGCGCCGCCTCCGGGCCGGGACAGGTCACCTCCAGGGACATCGAGCGGCCGGGCTCGGTCAGCGAGCCGTGCGCCAGGAAGGCGCCGCGCCAGGCCGCCTCGGCGTCGCAGGTGGCCCCGGAGACCACCTGCCTGGGCAGGCCGCGTACGGGCCTGCCGTGGTTGTCGATGAGGCCCGTCTGCCTGGCCAGGGCGTCACCGTCCTTGTAGACGCGCACCAGGTAGCGCGAACCCTTGCGCAGCCCGGCCGGCGCCAGCACGAGCACCTCGGCCTTGTGGCCGAACACCTCGCCGATGTCCTTGATCAACCGTCGCGCGGTGACGTTGGTGTCGAGCTCGGCCTCGATCACGATCCGCCCGCCCACGAGATGCAGGCCGCTCGCGAACCGCAGCAGCGTCGAGACCTCGGCCTTGCGGCAGCAGGGCTTGAGCACCGGAAGTCGGCTCAGCTCGTCCTTCACCACACCCGTCATGGCCATCTACGCGTGCCTCCCCCAAAACAAGACTCTGCCGCCAGTCTCTCGCAGGTTGGGAGGAGGCAATCACCGCTTCCCACGGAAAATCTCATCCAGGACCGCGGCAAGATGTGGTCCATCGTGGCGGGCAGAACCGTCAGAAGCCGCCACATCCGCCAAAACCAAACGCCCGCCCATTGAAGCCGCCGCCTTCTCCAGCGCACGCAGATCGCCGACCACGCCTCGATCGGCGATGACCGCGTCGACGGCCAGGTCGGGGGCATGCTCCCGGAGCACCTCGAGGTGCTTTTCCGGGGAGAAGCCGTCGGTCTCGCCCGGCTGCGGGGCGAGATTCAAGATCACCAGCCTTTTCGCCGGCGTCGTGTGCAGCGCGCGGGCCAGCGCGGGCACCTTGAGGTGCGGCAGCACGCTGGTGAACCACGAACCCGGCCCGAAGACCACCCAGTCGGCCTCTTCTATCGCCTGTACGGCCTGCGGGCTGGCGGGCGGGTCGGGCGGCAGCAGCGAGATCGACCTGACCCGGCCCGGGGTGAGCGCGCACGCCACCTGCCCGCGTACGGTGGTGACGCGCCCGTCCAGCTCGACCTCGGCCTGGATGTCGAGCGGCACCGAGGCCATCGGCAGCACCCTGCCGTGCGCGCCCAGCAGCCGCCCCACCCACTCCAGCCCTTTCACGGTGTCGCCGAGGAGCTCCCAGAGGGCGACGATGAGGAGGTTGCCGACGGCATGGCCGTGCAGCTCCCCCTCGCTGCGGAACCGGTGCTGGACGACCTCGCTCCAGGTCTGGCCCCACTCGTCGTCGCCGCACAGCGCCGCGAGGGCCATCCGCAGGTCGCCCGGCGGCAGCACGCCCAGCTCACGCCGGAGACGGCCACTGGAGCCGCCGTCGTCGGCGACGGTGACGACGGCGGTCAGCCGTCCGGTCACGGTTCTGAGCGCGGACAGAGAGGCATAGAGGCCGTGCCCGCCACCGAGGGCGACGACCTTGGGGTCCAGGGGGATCACGTAACCGAATCGTTCCGAATCGCTGCGGCCGGGCCGGGCATCACTCGCGGCCCACGTCCCGGTGGCTGACCTGCACGTCCATGCCGCGCTCGCGCAGGCGGGCGGCGAGCTGCTCGGACATGGCGACGCTGCGGTGCTTGCCACCGGTGCATCCGACGGCCAGCGTGGCGTAGCCCTTGCCCTCGCGGGTGTAGCCGGCGGCCACGATCCCGAACACCTCCTCGTAGCCGTCGAGGAACTCCTTCGCCCCCGGCTGGCCGAGCACGTAGTCCCGTACGGGGCTTTCGAGTCCGTTCATCGGCCGCAGTTCCGGCACCCAGTGGGGGTTGGGCAGGAAGCGGCAGTCGACGACGAGGTCGGCGTCCACCGGCAGGCCGTACTTGTAGCCGAACGAGACGACGTTGACCTTCAGGCCCGGCCGGTCCTCGCCGCCGAAGAACGACACGATCTTCTTGCGCAGCTCGTGTACGTTGAGCAGGGACGTGTCGATCACCAGGTCGGCGTTGGCCCTGACCTCCCGCAGGATGCCGCGCTCGCGGTCGATCCCGTCGACCAGCCGCCCGTCGCCCTGCAGGGGATGCGGCCTGCGGACCGCCTCGAACCTGCGGACCAGCTTCTCGTCGCTGGCCTCGAGGAACACCGTGCGTACGGCCACGCCCCGGGCGTCCAGCTCCTTGATCGCGGCGTTGAGGTCGGTGGTGAACGCGAGGCTGCGCACGTCGACGACCGCGGCCACCCGATCGGCGGCCATGCCGGCCTTGCCCGCCTCCTCCGCCACGGAGAACAGCAGGCCCGGCGGCAGGTTGTCGATGACGAACCAGCCGAGATCCTCCAGCGCCTTCGCGGCGGTGCTCCGCCCGGCCCCCGACATGCCGGTCACCACCACGACCGCCGAGTCGGTCGTGCCCATGTCTCCTCACCACCCTCCACCAGGAGAAACCACTGCCTCTACCCCGGAGCTTGCCACCCTACCGGGCGGCGCCGCTGACGGCACGCCACGACCGTGTCACGCCCCCTCACCGGGCGGCCGCTCCCCGCGCAGCGC
>BCRI01000266.1 GCA_001552515.1 Sphaerimonospora mesophila NBRC 14179 = JCM 3151 | reverse complement strand
GGCCATCCCCGGCGAGAGGGGCTCTGAAGTGCGGCGGCGAATTCGAAGCCCGGATGGGGTATAAACCCAGGTGGCCATATCCGGAGGACGTGGCCGAGATCAGCGGCAAGCCGCGCCGATTCCTCCCCCGCTCGAGGACGAAGACGGACCTGGCAGACCAGGCCGTCTCCTCCAAATCGAGCCCGGGAGCATGTAGGGTCACCCCCAGCGTTACGTAACCACGCCTGTCGTGCCGAGCGTCAAGCGCAAGTCGGTCATGAATGGCCGTGGTCGCGCCCTGTTCACCTTGGTCGATGGGTCGCTGATGGCACATCGGGGAGGCAAGCACCTGCGCTCTTCGATCGGCTAGGGAAGTCGCTCCCGAAGAGCCAGCCAGTCGTCAAGTTCTGTCACCGTCGGCGTCTCGGACAGGTGACCACGGGTGCTCTGAGCCGGCCCGAGCAGGTTCTCGCATTGACGGAGCGCCAAGATCTCTGATCGGGCCCGCTGTCGCCAGTTGGCGGCCAGCCCTGCGGCCTGTTCCCTCCGCAGGGGGAGGGCCGCCAGAATGTCCGCTGCCAATGCGTCCGCGTTCCAAAGGGGCGCCCCTGTGGGGCCGAGGTCGTCGATCAGATCTGCACGCAGGTGGAAGCGGCTCACATTGGCGGTGATCGCGTCCAGGCCTGCGGCTTCCGCCCTGTCGAGCGCGTACATGGCCGTCTCCGCCCACGTTCGCCGTCCTTCGCCCTGCTCGGGCCGACGGGCCAGAAAGCCGTTCAACTCCCACACCGCGAGCCAGTGGTTGATAAGTCCAGGGGGGGTCGACCACGGGCTCACTTTCTCATGCTCGGCGCGCAAGTCTCCGCCCACCTGATCTCCCGCCGGGTGGCCGGAGCACATCGCCGCACTCCGAAGCCGCTCAGAACCGGAGCGTCGCCCCTCGTAGTCCTCGAACTCCCACTCCCCGATCCGGCCGATCGTCGCGGTGAGCTCACATGGGCGCGATCACCGGCACTGCCTGGCCGGATCGCGAGCGCCTCAACTTTAGCTTGACCTTCCGATAAATTGAATATAGATATGACTCCATGGAAAGTAGGGTCAGGCGCTCGTACCGTATGGGTGCCCGGGCCGCCGCTGTGGAGGCCACACGAGCGCGCATCCTCGAAGCCGCGGCCGCGCTCTGGATGCAGCGCTGGTACGACGACGTCACGCTGCAGCACATCGCCGACGAGGCGGGTGTGTCGGTGCAGACCATCGTCAATCACTTCGACGCCAAGGACGGGCTCGCCGATGCCGTCGCCGACTGGCTGGCATCTCAAACGGCGGTCGCCCGTCAGGCGCCGACGGGTGATGTGCAGGCGATCGTGACCGCGCTGTTCGAGGACTACGAACGGCACGGCGACGCCAACGTGCTCTGGATCGCGCAAGCCGACCGTGTCCCGGCGATCACCCGTGCGGTCGCCCACGCGCGCAGCCAGCATCGGGCATGGCTGGAGCAGGTCTTCGCCGACCGCCTCCCGGCCCGGGGCCCCGCACGCGAGCACGCGCTGGCCCTGCTCTACGCCGCCACGGACGTCTACCTGTGGAAGCTGTGGCGGTGTGACCTGGGGATGTCGCGCGAGGACGCCGAACGTGCCATGCGCGACTTGCTGACCTCGATCGATCCGCACAAGAGGAACCATGAGTAAAAACTTCCTGTTCGCCACCTGGTCCGGCGGCGGAGCGGTACCGCCCACCCTCTCGGTCGCCCGTGCCCTGCGTGAACGCGGCCACGGCGTCCGAGTGCTGGCCGACAGGTCGCTGTACGACGAGGTCGCCGCCGGCGGTGCGGAGCCGATCGCGTGGACGACGGCGCCCCAGGGCGACACCGCCGATCCGGCCAAGGACGTTCTCAAGGACTTCGAGGCTCGTACGCCGATAGGCGCGTTCGCGCGGCTGCGAGACCGCATCGTCTGTGGACCCGCGGCCGACTATGCCCGAGACACCCTGGCCGAACTGCGCGGCCGTCCGGCCGACGTGCTGGTCGCCGACTCCACGCTGCTGGGCGCGCTCACCGCCGGCGAGGTCGCCGGGATCCCCGTGGCCTCGCTCGCGACGACCCTCTATCCGTTACCCGCCCCAGGAGCACCACCATTCGGTCCGGGATTCACACCGGCCACCGGGGCGCTGGGGCACCTCCGCGATCGGATCATGGCGAAGCTGATCGTCAAACCGTGGGCGAAGGGACTGCCCGCGCTCAACGCCGCCCGCGTCGGCAACGGCCTGTCGCCGGTGGACTCGGTCATCGACGCATTCGGCCGTGTCGACCGGTTCCTCGTACTGTCCCCCCGTGCGCTCGACTACCCTGGCCGGCGCTTCCCCTCCCACGTGCGCCACGTCGGCCCACGGCTCGATGACCCTGCCTGGGCCGGGGAGCTGAAGCTGCCAGAGGGTGACGCACCACTGGCATTGGTCAGCCTGAGCTCGACGTTCATGAACCAGCGCAACCTGCTCGGGCGGATCGCCGAAGCCCTCGGCACGCTGCCGGTGCGTGGGCTGCTGACGACCGGCCCGGCGGTGGACCCGGCGACGGTCCGCGCACCCGGCAATGTCCTCGTCACCGCAGGGGTACCGCACAGCACCGCGCTGCGCCACGCCGCAGTGACGATCACACACGCCGGCCACGGAACAGTCGTCAAGTCCCTGGCCGCCGGTGTTCCCCTGGTCTGCGTACCGCTGGGGCGCGACCAGCTCGAGGTGGCACGGCGCGTCGAACTCGCCGGAGCCGGGATCACCGTGGGCAAGGGCGCCGCACCCCGCACCATCGCACGCGCGGTCGGCCGAATCCTCCACGGCTCGTCCTACCAGCGAGAAGCGCAGCGTCTGGCGACCGAGATCGCCGCCGAGACGGCCACCGACCGAGCGGTCGCCGAACTCGAGGCCCTCGCCGAGCGTGCGACCGACAGGAACGAGGGTGCTCCTGGGCACGACCCGGCCGGACCATCCGGACCAGCACGGACGTTGTCGAACTGAGCTCACCGGCCGCCGGATGCGCGGGTCTCCACCTCAGCCACCGCGGCCCCGCGCTCTCCGGGATCTCGCGCATCCCGGAGCCGGAGGCCCCCGCCGGAGGCGCTAAGAAATACCTCGGCCACCCGTGAAACTGTCAGGGCCACCGCATAGCCTCGCATCGATTTTCCATGCCGACAGCCGTAGGAGAGGCCATGGACAGCAAGGTTGTCTTCGAGACCGTGGCGCCTGTGATCCCCGTCCGTGATCTGGCCGTCGCACTCGAGCGTTACCGTCT
>BCRI01000265.1 GCA_001552515.1 Sphaerimonospora mesophila NBRC 14179 = JCM 3151 | reverse complement strand
ACATGCGGCGAGCCTTTTCAGCCGTGACCGTCGTCGCGGCCCTCGCGCTGGCGGCCACCGCCTGCGGCGGCGGTGACAGCGGTACGTCGGCCACGCCCGCGAACTCCGCCCCCGCCGACCCCGCCCAGATCAGCGGCGAGATCACCTGGTGGGACACGACCCGCCCCGACAGCGAGGGCCCGACCTTCCAGAAGCTCATCAAGGAGTTCGAGGCGAAGTATCCGAAGATCAAGGTCAAGTACGTCAACGTCCCGTCCGACCAGGCGCAGGGCCAGTTCCAGACGGCGGCGCAGGCGGGCACCGGCGCCCCGGACGTCATCCGCTCCGAGGTCGCCTGGACCTCTCAGTTCGCCTCGCTCGGATACCTGCAGCCGCTCGACGGCACCCGGGCGGTCGACAACGAGAGCGACTACCTGGCCGGGCCGCTGAGCAGCACGAAGTACGAGGGCAAGACGTACGCGGTGCCGCAGGTGACCGACACCCTCGCGCTGCTCTACAACAAGCGGCTGCTGAAGGAGGCCGGCCACGAGGAGGCGCCCAAGACGGTCGAGGAGCTCAAGAAGGTCGCCCTCGACGTCGAGGCCAAGACCGGGGTGAAGGGCCTGGCGCTGAACGTCGACTCCTACTTCCTGCTGCCGTTCATCTACGGCGAGGGCGGCGACCTGCTCGACGTGGCGAACAAGAAGATCGTCGTCGACTCGCCGGAGAACGCGAAGGCGCTGGCCCGGGTGACCGACCTGGTCGAGTCCGGGGCGGCGGCCAAGCCGGCCCTCCAGGACAGCTACGCCAACGCGATGACCGCGCTGAAGGACGGCAAGGCCGCGATGATCTACAACGGCCCGTGGGCGCTGTCGGAGATCTACCAGGGCAAGGAGTTCAAGGACCGGGCCAACCTGGGCATCGCCCCGGTCCCGGCCGGCTCGGTCCGGGCGGGAGCGCCCACCGGCGGCTGGAACCTCGCCATCTACGCCGGTTCGAAGAACATCGACGCGTCGTACGAGTTCCTGCGCTTCATGAGCTCGGCGGAGTCGCTGGCCACGGTCTCCGGCGACCTGGGCCTGCTGCCCACCCGCGCGTCCAGCTTCGACGACCCGAAGGTCCAGGCGAACCCGGACGTGGCGGTCTTCAAGCCGATCCTGGACACCGCGGTCGGCCGCCCGTGGATCCCCGAGGGAGGCCAGCTCTTCCAGCCGCTGCTCGAGGGCTACCAGGCGCTGCTGGCCGGCACCGGGCCCGCCGACGCGCTCAAGCAGGTCGACGAGAAGTACCACGGCATCATGAAGGACTGGAGCTGACCGTGGCGATCACGACTGGACGTGCGGTCCGCACGGCCAGGGGCGGGGCCGCGGGCGCCGGGGGCTCCCGCGGACACCGCGGGGCCCGGCCCGGCCCGATCAGGCGTGCCCTCACCCGGCACTGGTACGCGTGGGCGATGACCGCCCCGGTGATCATCGTGGTGGGGGTGCTGGTCGGCTGGCCGCTGGCCCGGGGCGTCTACCTGTCCCTGACCGACGCGACCGAGGCCAACGTCGGCCGCACGATCGGGGTCAACGTCATCCCGGCGAGCTACGAGTTCGTCGGGCTGCGCAACTACCTCGACATCCTGACCAGCGGCCTGTTCTGGGAGCGGCTGGGCTGGACCGTGACCTGGACCGTCGTCTGCGTCGGCCTGCACTACGGGATCGGCCTCGGCCTGGCCGTGCTGCTGCACAGAAAGCTGCGCTTCCGCTCCGTCTACCGGGTGCTGCTGATCCTGCCCTGGGCCGTCCCGGGGTTCGTGGCCGCGTTCATCTGGCGCTACCTCTACAACAGCGACTTCGGCGTGATCAACGCGATGCTGAAGGCCGCCGGGCTAGGCGCGGTCGGCTGGCTGGACGACCCGGCCACGGCCAAGATCGCGGTCATCGCGGTGAACGTCTGGCTCGGCGTGCCGTTCATGATGGTCGCCCTGCTCGGCGGCCTGCAGTCGATCCCGGCCGAGCTGCACGAGGCGGCCGAGGTCGACGGCGCCACCCCGTGGCAGCGGTTCCGCCACATCACGCTGCCCGGCCTGCGCCCGGTCTCGAGCACGGTCGTGCTGCTCGGCACGATCTGGACGTTCAACATGTTCCCGATCATCTTCCTGATCACCGGCGGCGGGCCGGGGAACTCCAGCGAGATCCTGGTCACCTACGCCTTCCGGGAGGCGTTCACCGGGGTGCGCAACTACTCCGGCTCGGCGGCCTGGGGCGTGCTCATCCTCGCCCTGCTGGTCGTACTGGCCATGGTCTACCGCCGCGCGCTGCGCAGGCAGGGGGAGGTCTGGTGAGCACTGTCCCGGTGGGCGCCGGCGCGGGCGCCGCGAAGGCCGTACGCCGAGGCGAACGCGGAACGGCGGCGTCCGTACTGCTGCACGCCACGCTCGTCGTGGCCACGCTGATCTCGATCTTCCCCGTGGTGTGGCTGGTGCTGACCTCGCTCAAGCCGCGCGACGGATGGCTGTCGTCCGAGCTGGAGATCTTCAACCAGCCGTCGCTGGACAACTACACCCGGGTGCTCGGCGACACGCCGTTCCCGACGTGGCTGCTGAACTCGGTGCTGGCCGCCGCGCTGACCACCGTGCTCGGCGTGTTCGTCGCCTCCACCACCGGTTACGCGATCAGCAGGTTCCGCTTCCCCGGTTACCGGGGGGTGATGTGGATGCTGCTGGTCACCCAGATGTTCCCGGTGGCCATCCTGATCGTGCCGCTGTACAACCTGATGGCCGCGCTCGGGCTGCTCAACCGGATCCCCGGCCTGGTCATCGCGTACCTGACCGTCGCCGTGCCGTTCTGCGCGTGGATGATGAAGAGCTACTTCGACTCCATCCCGCGCGAGATCGACCAGGCGGGCCTGGTCGACGGGCTGACGCCGTTCGGCACGTTCTGGCGGGTGGTGTTGCCGCTGGCCCGGCCCAGCCTCGCGGTCACCGCGTTCTACTGCTTCATGACGGCCTGGGGCGAGGTCGCCTACGCCACCGTGTTCATGTCCGCCGAGGAGAAGCGCACGCTGGCCGTGGGGCTTCAGCAGTTCGTCGGGCAGCACTGGTCGGACTGGGGGCTCCTCACCGCCTCGGCCGTACTGATCGCGATCCCGGCCGCGGTCGTCTTCCTGCTGGTCCAGCGGCATCTCGTGGCCGGTCTGACCAGCGGCGCCACCAAGATGTGACCGCCGGCCCAATGACATCCGAATTCTCTATGGGGGACCTCATGACCGAGCTCGTCGAGCCCGCCGTCACGCCGAGGGGCGTGACCCGCTGGTGGCGGGACGCGGTGATCTACCAGGTGTACGTGCGCAGCTTCGCCGACGGCAACGGCGACGGCGTCGGCGATCTGCTCGGCGTCCGCAGCCGGCTGCGCTACCTGGCC
>BCRI01000264.1 GCA_001552515.1 Sphaerimonospora mesophila NBRC 14179 = JCM 3151 | reverse complement strand
TGGGGGGTATTGGTATGCGAATCTGCGGGGTCGGGTGCGGTTCGCTGAGGCGGTGGCGGCCGCGCGGGCGGCGGGGCATCGGGTGTTCATCGAGGTCAGCCCGCACCCGGTGCTGACGATGTCGATTGCGGACATCGAGGACGCGGTGGCGGTGGGCACGCTGCACCGTGATCAGGGGGGTCTGGACCGGTTCCTGTTGTCGGCGGGTGAGGCGTTCGTCGCGGGCGTTCCCGTCACCTGGCCGAAGATCGACGCCACACCGGCCGAGCTGCCGACGTACCCCTTCCAGCACCGGCGCTACTGGCTGGAGACCACGTCGGCGACGGGCGAGCTCGACCCCGACGAGGCGCGGTTCTGGCATGCGGTCGAGCACGAGGATCTGCCGGCTCTGCGCGAGAGCCTGGGCCTCGACGACGACACCGCCCTGCGTGACGCGCTGCCCGCCCTGGCCACCTGGCGCAGGGGTCGCCGGGCTCGGTCCACGGTGGACGCCTGGCGGTACAAGATCTCTTGGCTGGAGACGCCGGAACCCGCCGACACCCCGGCGCTGACCGGCACCTGGCTGGTCGTCGTACGGGACGGCGCAGAGCCGACCGCCTTCGTCGTGGACGTGTTGAGGCGGCACGGGGCGACGCCCGTGGTGACCCCCCTGCCGGTACGGGAGCGACTGGAAACGACGGGGGAGATCGGCGGTGTGGTGTCCCTGCTCGACGCCGGGGACACGCTCACGCTGCTGCGTGCGCTCGACGAAGCGGGGACGGACGCCCCGTTGTGGCTGGTCACCAGGGGCGCCGTCGCCGTCGGCGATGAGGTGGTGCGCGCTCCGGCCGAGGCCGCAGTGTGGGGCCTCGGCCGGGTGATCGGGCTGGAGCGACCCGCCCGCTGGGGCGGCCTGGTGGACCTGCCGGAGATCCTGGACGCCGCAGCGGGGTCTCGCCTCGCCGCCGTGCTCGCGGGGACCTCCGGCGAAGACCAGGTCGCGATCCGGCCGGGCGCGACCCTGTCCACCGGCTGTTGGGCCCGCAGGCTCGTGCACGCCTCCCCCGACGGTGCTTCTCCCGCCCGCGCCTGGCTCCCGGAGGGGACCGTCCTGGTCGTCGGCGCCTCTCCCCGTCGCGCCCACGTGATCAACTGGCTGAGCGACCTGGGCGCCGCCCACATCCGCACGCTCGACGACGCCGCCGACCGTGGCGCGCTGGCCGAGCTGCTGCGCAGCGTACCCGCCGAGCACCCGCTCACGGCGGTCGTCCACGTCGGCGGCGTGGCCGGCGACCGTCCCCTCGACTCCCTCACCGCGGCCGACCTCACCGCGCCCGGTCTGGACATCGCCGCCGAGGTCGAGGCCCTGGACGAGGCGACCCACGAGCTCGATCTGACCGCGTTCGTGCTCTTCTCCTCGCTCGCGGGGACGTTGGGCGTCCCCGAACAGGGGAGCGTCGCGCCCGCACACGCGCGCCTCGAGGCGATCGCCGAGCGCCGCCGCGCCGAGGGCCGCCCGGCCACCGTCGTGCACTGGGGTCCGTGGACCGGCGAGAACGACGAGGTCAGGCGGCGGCACGGCCTGCGCGAGCTGGATCCAGACCTGGCGCTGCTCGCGCTGCGCCAGGCGCTCGACCACGACGAGACCGCCGTCGTCGTCGCGGACATCGACTGGGACAGGCTCGTCGTCGCCTTCACCGCCGCGCGTTCCCGTCCGCTGATCACCGCCCTGCCGGAGGTGCGCCGGGCGCTGGAGGCCGCGGAGGCTCAGCTCGCCGAGGCGCGTACGGGCGCCTCCGCACTGGCGGCCCGCCTGACCGGGATGTCCGCCGACGAGCAGGAACGCGTCGTGGCCGACCTCGTGCGCACGCACGTCGCCGCAGTGCTCAACCACGAGTCCGCCGATGCCGTGGTGATCGACCAGTCGTTCAAGAGCCTCGGGTTCGACTCGCTGCTGGCCGTGCAGCTACGCAACCGGCTGGCCGCCGCCACCGGCGTACGCCTGCCGGCCACGATCGTCTTCGACTACCCCACCCCGGCCGGGCTCGCCGCGCACCTGCGGGACCAGGTGCTCGGGAGGCGGAGGGAGACCGCGCCCGTCACGGTCGCGTCCACCGATGAGCCGATCGCGATCGTGGGGATGGCGTGCCGGTTCCCGGGTGGGGTGTCGTCTCCCGAGGGGTTGTGGGAGCTGGTCGTGTCGGGGCGGGACGCGATCGGGGAGTTTCCACAGGACCGGGGCTGGGATGTGGAGGGTCTGTACGACCCCGATCCGGACAGGGACGGCAAGAGCTACGTCCGGCACGGCGGCTTCCTGTACGACGCGGCGGGGTTCGACGCCGGATTTTTCGGGATCTCGCCGCGTGAGGCGTTGGCGATGGATCCGCAGCAGCGGTTGCTGCTCGAGGTGTCCTGGGAGGCGCTGGAGCGGGCGGGCCTCGACCCGACGTCGGTGCGCGGCAGCCGTACCGGCGTCTTCGTCGGCCTGAGCTACCAGGACTACCTGACCCGGCTCGCCGAGCCCCCCGCCGGATATGACGGTCACCTGCTCACCGGCACGACGGCGAGTGTCGCGTCCGGCCGGGTGGCCTACACCCTCGGGTTCGAAGGACCGGCCGTGACCGTGGACACGGCGTGCTCGTCGTCGCTGGTGGCCCTGCACCTGGCTGCGCAGTCGCTGCGCTCGGGCGAGTGCTCGCTGGCGCTGGCCGGCGGCATCGCCGTTATGTCCACCCCGGACATGTTCCGGTTCTTCAGCCGCCAGCGAGGTCTGTCTCCGGACGGGCGCTGCCGCTCCTTCGCGGCCGGGGCCAACGGCTTCGGTGCGGCCGAGGGCGTGGGCGTGCTGGTGGTGGAGCGGTTGTCGGATGCGCGTCGCAACGGGCATCGGGTGCTTGCCGTGGTGCGTGGCAGTGCGGTGAATCAGGACGGTGCCTCCAACGGGTTGACCGCGCCGAACGGTCCGTCGCAGGAGCGGGTGATCGGTCAGGCGCTGGCCAACGCTGGGCTGTCGCCGGTGGACGTGGACGTGGTGGAGGCGCATGGGACCGGGACGACGCTGGGCGACCCGATCGAGGCGCAGGCGTTGCTGGCGACCTACGGCCGTGACCGGGAACGTCCGTTGCTGCTGGGGTCGATCAAGTCGAACATCGGGCATACGCAGGCGGCTGCCGGTGTGGCCGGTGTGATCAAGATGGTCGAGGCGATGCGGCACGGGGTGGCGCCGAAGACGTTGCATGTGGATGCGCCGTCGCCGCACGTGGACTGGTCGTCGGGTGCGCTGGAGTTGCTGACCGAGGGCCGTGAGTGGCCGGAGACGGGCCGTCCGCGCCGGGCCGCCGTCTCCTCCTTCGGGATGAGCGGCACCAACGCCCATGTCGTGCTGGAGGGAGTGGTCGAGGAAGCGGCGGCGTCCCCGGCCTCGACGGCCACGGCCCCCATGACGCCC
>BCRI01000263.1 GCA_001552515.1 Sphaerimonospora mesophila NBRC 14179 = JCM 3151 | reverse complement strand
GGCCGTGCCCTCTGCGATCAGAGATGACCTGGACGAACCGAGCTCCCACGACCCTGCCTCCCGTGCCCCCGAATCTCGGGCCGGTTCCGGGTCGGCGGATTTCGCCTCGGGAGATTTCGGCTCTGGGGATTTCGGCTCGGCAGATTTCGAGTCGGCGGGTTCCGGCTTGGGCGTTCCGGAGCACGCCTCCGTCAGGCACAATGAGCCGGAACAGAAGGGTTTGAAGCCGGACGATCTCCGCCAGAATGGATCGACCGGGAACGGCTCCCGGCCGGTGAGAGGCTCCATCGCGAACGGCACGCATGCCGGATTGCCACGCCGGGTGCGCCAGGCCAGCATCGCGCCGCAACTCCGAGGCCAGCCACCGCTGGGGGCGCCGACCCCGGACGCGGCCCCCGACAGCCGCTCTCCGGAGGAGGCCAGGGCGATGTTCTCCGCGATCCAGCGGGGCGCACAGCGCGGCCGCGAGGAGTCGGAGCAGCCGGACGACGGCACACCCGGCGACCACCCACGGAACACGCACGGCGAGAAAGGTGACGAATGACCGGCAAAGCGACGTCGACCGGCGAACTCAACTGGCTGCTCGACGATCTCATCAGCAGGGTCGCCGCCGTCCGACAGGCGGTGATCCTCTCCACCGACGGTCTCGTCGTTGGGGCCTCCCAGGGGCTGAGCCGAGAGGACGCGGAGCACCTGTCCGCGGTCGCCGCCGGCTTCCAGAGCCTGGCGCGCGGTGCGGGACGGCACTTCGGAGGCGGCGAGGTCCGGCAGACGATCGTCGAGATGGAGTCCGCGTTCCTGTTCGTGACGGCCGCCGGTCAGGGCACCTGCCTGGCCGTGCTCGCGGCCTCCGACGCGGACGTCGGCCACATCGCGTACGAGATGGCCATGCTCGTCAAGCGGGTCGGCCAGCACATCTCGACGAACCCCCGGCGGATCTCTCCGTGAGACGGCAGGCCACATGACGGAACCCAAGTGGATTGACGAAGAGGCCGGCCAGTTCGTCCGGCTGTACGCGCTGACAGGAGGCCGCACCCGGTCCTCCGGCGACGACTTCGATCTGATCGCCATGGTTACCGCCACCCGTGAGCCGACGGGGGACGACTCGAGCATCGGGCCCGAACAGCGGCGAATCCTGGAGATCGCCGACCACGGTGCCTCGGTGGCGGACATCGCGTCCGAGGTGGGCCTGCCGCTCGGCGTGGTCCGCGTACTACTCGGGGATCTCCACGACCTGGGACTGATCAACGTACGGTCCCCGGTCAAGGTGGCGCCGCTGCCCAGCGAGCGCATTCTCAAGGAAGTGATCAATGGCCTTCGCGCCCTCTGAGGAGCCGGTCGCCCTCAAGATCCTCGTGGCCGGCGGATTCGGTGTCGGAAAGACCACGCTGGTCGGGGCGATCAGTGAGATCCGCCCGCTGCGCACCGAGGAGGTGCTGTCCGATCGTGGCGTCGGCGTGGACGACACCGACGGCGTGGAGGGGAAGACCACCACGACCGTGGCGATGGACTTCGGCCGGATCACCATCAGGGAAGGCCTGGTGGTCTACCTGTTCGGCACGCCCGGCCAGGAACGTTTCTGGTTCATGTGGGATGAGCTGTCTTACGGCGCCCTGGGGGCTGTCGTGCTGGCCGACACCCGTCGCCTCACGGACTGTTTTCCGTCGATCGACTATTTCGAGCAGCGCGGCACCCCCTTCATCGTCGCCGTGAACTGCTTCGACGGCGCCGAAAGCCACGAGCCCGAGGACGTACGGATCGCTCTCGACCTCGATCCCGACGTACCTGTGCTGCTCTGTGACGTACGGCGACGCGCCTCCGCCAAGGTCGTGCTCGTCACGCTCGTCGAACACGCACTCAAGATGCTGACCGCCGCGCAGCGGTAGACCCCGCCTCCGTTTCGCCCCGAAGCCCTCGCCCCTCGGGAGCCCCTGTCTCTTCAGGGACTGCTACCTCTTCAGGGGCTGGCCCTTCAGGGGTGCGGCCCCCTCAGGATGCGCTCGCCCTTCCCCTACCGGGGAGGGGGTCCTGGCCACGGTCCTCTCGAACCCGAAAGGCCGTACGCCACGTGTCCCAGCACGGGAGGGGCCGATGTAGATGAACTCCCAGCGGTCGGGGCCGATCCGGCGGAGTTCATATCGGTCGGGGTGCAGGTAGCGGTCGCGGTTGTGGAATTGGCAGGCGGGGCCGAGTCTGGCCAGGTCGGTGCGGCCGCCTTCGCTCCAGTTGTCGATGTGGTCGATCTGGCACATGCTCACCGGGAGGGGGCAGCCTTTCACCATGCAGGTGTCGTAGCGGGCGGCGATGGCGCGGCGTTGGGCGGGGGTGGCCAGGCGGGTCTTGCGGCCCATGTCCAGGACCTGCCCCTCGGCGTTCATCACCAGGCGGACCAGGGTGGAGGTGCGGGCCAGGCGGTGGATGTCGGTGATCGGCAGCAGGTGTCCGGTGGACAGCGGCAGCCCGGGCAGGGTACGCAGCACCGACTGCCACCGCCAGTCCCCGGCGTCGGGTCCGCTGTCCCCGAACCCGCCGTCGACGCTCCAGAAGCGGAAGCCTGTGCTCCTGGAAGTCGCGCCCCTGGGGTCCACGCCCCCACGGGGATCGCCTCCGCTGGGATCGCCGAGGTCACCTCTGCCGGGGTCTCCGGGGTCGTCTCTGCGGTCGGCCCCGGGAAAGAATCCAGGAGCAGGCTCGGGAGCGGGAGTGGATTCGGGGGCGGGCGCGGGCACAGAAGCGATGCCGGGAGTGTGATCAGGATCGAGGTCGTCACCGGCGTCCTCGCCGGTTTCCGGGCCGGTCCCTTTGCCGGTCGCATGTGCCGGGCCGTCGCTCCAGACGGCGTCACCGGGCGCGATGTCACCAGCCATGGTGCCGTCGGGAATGGTGCCCTCGGGCATGGTGACATCAGGCACGGTGCCGCTGGGCGCGATGTCACCTGGTACTGCATCGCCGGGCACGGTGTCCTCAGACGCAGTGTCGTCGGGCGCGATCTTGCCGGGAGTGACGTCGTCAGACGCGGTGCCGCCGGGCGTGGCGTCATCAGGCTCGGCGTCACCGGACGTGGTGCCTTCGGATGCGCTGTCTTCGGATGCGCTGTCTTCGGATGCGCTGTCTTCGGGCGCGACATCGTCAGGTGCGGCGTCGCCGGGAGTGGCGTCGCGGGGAGTGGTGCTGTGGTGGGTGGATTGCCCGGGGGCGGCGCCGTGTTCGGAGTCGTGGGGGGTGGGGTCGTCGGGGAGGGATTCGGCGTTGATCAACACCAGGAGTTCGGTGGTGATCTGCTGCTCCAAAAGTGCGATCAGCGTGTCGGCGTTACGGACTCGAAGCGGCCGGTCATCTCCCTGGGCCGTGGGTTTGGCGTAGGCGTCCAAAAGGGTCCGTAGCCGGGCGGCGGCCTCCCGCGGCAGACGGAACTCCCCCTCCACCCCACCGCTCTCGGTCTCCCGCAACAGCAGGAACC
>BCRI01000262.1 GCA_001552515.1 Sphaerimonospora mesophila NBRC 14179 = JCM 3151 | reverse complement strand
GTCGTTCGGCGACCCGGAGGGGCCCTATCCGTTCGTGACCGTGGCCGGGCCCGGCGTCTACGAGATCCCCGTGGGGCCGGTGCACGCCGGGCTCATCGAGCCGGGACACTTCCGGTTCTCGGTCGTGGGCGAGACGATCCTGAAGCTGAAGGCCCGGCTGTGGTTCGTGCACAAGGGCATCGAGAAGCTCTTCGAGGGCCGCGCCCCCGCCGACGGCATCGAACTCGCCGAGCGGATCAGCGGCGACACCTCGGTGGGACACGCCCTGGCGTACTGCCTGGCCGTCGAGGAGGCCACGGGGTGCGCCGTCCCGCCGCCCGCCCAGCTCATGCGGGCCGTACTGCTGGAGCTCGAGCGGTTGTACAACCACGTCACCGACCTCGGGGCGCTGTGCAACGACGTGGCCCACGGCATCCTGAACGCCCACGCCCAGCGGGTGCGCGAACGCCTGCTGCGGCTCAACGCCGAGGTGACCGGCCACCGGCTGCTGCGCGGCGGGGTCACCCTGGGCGGCGCCGAGTTGCGCGCCCTGCCCGACCCCGGCGTCATCTCGGCCGTCGCCGCCGACGTCGCGGAGATCGTCGATCTCGCGCTCGGGCACACCGTCGTCCTCGACCGGTTCGCCGGCACGGCCGAGCTGTCGGCCGAGGCGGCGCGTGACCTCGGCGTCCTCGGCTACGTCGCGCGGGCCAGCGGACTCGACGCCGACGCCCGCCGCGACCACCCGTTCGCCGACCTCGGGCCGTTCAGCGTGGTCACCCGTACCGGCGGGGACGTGCTCGCCCGGTTCCAGGTGCGCGCGGCGGAGATCGCGGTCTCGGCCGAGCTGATCGGCCGTCTGGTGCACGACCTGGCCGCCGGCGTCCGGTGCGCGGAACTCGTGACGGCGGCGGGACCGGCGTCGGGAGTCGGGATCACGGAGGGCTGGCGGGGGACGATCGTCCATCGCGTCGAGCTCGCCGAGGACGGGACGCTGTCCCGGGTGAAGATCGTGGACCCGTCGTTCTTCAACTGGCCGGCCCTGCCCGTCGCCCTCAGCGGGACGATCGTCCCCGACTTCCCGCTCGTCAACAAGAGCTTCAATCTGTCCTACGCCGGCAACGACCTCTGACCGTCTCCGATCGGTCGGCGACGCCCGGGTGTGGAGCGCAGTACGGCGCGGCGGCCGAGGGCCGCCGCGCCATGGGTGCGGTGTCAGAGGCGTTCGGGGATCAGTTCGCCCGGCAGGAGACCGTCGGCCAGGTCCAGTTGCCGTTGTGCTGGATGGTCACGCCGAAGTTGTTGCCGTTGCCGTTCGGCCTGGCGGTCATCACCTGGCCGCTGGAGTCCCAGCTGGCGCTGATGTTCCACGTTGCGATGATCTTGGCCGGGGACGGGACGTTCATCGTCACCGTCCAGTTGTTGGAGCCGGACACCGCGACGTTGAGGTTGTACCGGTCGTTCCACTGGCTGCCCGCGGACAGCGAGGCGGTGCAGCTGCCGCCGCCGTTGGTCGGAGGCGGCGTGGAACCGCCGCCGCCACCGCCGGAGGATCCACCTACGGTGATGTTGGAGTTTCCGCTGCTCTGGTAGCCCTCGGTCGCGAGGATCATGTAGTCGTGGCTGCCCAGGTTCATGCCGTACCGGGCCCACGCGTCGAAGTGGTTGCCCGTGGTGATGGTCCCGCCCGTCTTCTTCTGCTGCCGGACGCTCCAGTACTGGTTGAAGGTCTTGTTGCCCTCGATGGAGGGGGCGTTGTAGCGGGTGGTCTGGTAGATGTCATAGGTGCCACCGTCGCTGGTGACGGTGCCCTTGTAGGTGCCCGTGGGCCGGTAGGTGCCCCAGTTGTCGACGATGTAGTACTCCACGAGCGGGTTCCGCGTCCACCCGTAGAGGGCCAGATAGGCGTTGCCGGACGGGTTGAAGCTGCCCGAGTAGTTCACGGACCTGCGGCCGCCGGTGCTCCAGCCCTTGCCGGCGACGAAGTTCCCGGTGTTACGCCATGAGGTGCTGTAGTTGCCGCCGGACCCCAGTTCCATGGAGACCGTGCCCTGGCTGTCGGTCCAGAACGAATAGAAATAGCCGTTGTTGCTGCCGGTCTGGTTGGTGGTGACGGCCGCGTTGGCGACGCCGGGCACCATCGCGATGGCCAGGGCCAGCGCCGCGGCGCCGGCCCGGCCGATGGCCGGCCTGCCGCGGCCACGTCTGCGGCTCCTCGGGTAAGCGGGGGCGTCGGTCATGTGCATGCTTCCTCCTCGTGAGGGCTGGCGGGGCCAGGCAGCGTGATACGACCCGGAGGTTGCCGGCGGCCCAGGTGTCGGCCACCGCTGCCTCGGCGTCGTACGACGCGGGGGGTTGGCCGGCCGTCGTAGGGTCGACGACGGGAGGGCCAGGTCGCGGGGGTGACAGGGAATGACAGGGACTGACAGTGGTCGGTGTCGGCGGTTGGGTGTCCGCTGTTTTTGAAACTTTCGGTGCAGTGACGAAAGTATCGGACCATCCCTGTCGAATTGTCAACGCCCTCCGTCAAACTGCACAGATCTCCTTGAGCGCGAGCACACCGAGAGCGCGCCGAGACTTGCCCAGCGGCCATTTCTACCCAACCAAGGTCAAGGTCGGGTTGGTGAAATTTTCAAACACCTTCCGAAAACATGACGTGTTGCCGATCCCCTGTCCGGGCCGTCCCCCGTCAGCTCGGCGGGCCCCTTCCCCGCCCGGTAGAGCCGTCAGCGCCGGCGACGGTCACGTCATGGATCGGAGGCAGCCCCATCGAACTCGCACTCCCCAACCGGAGTGCGCCTGTCGTCCCGGGCCACATCGCGCTGGAGGCGGGTCGGGCCAGGACGCCCTGATACCGGGCCCTGATACCGGACCCTGGCACCGGGCTTGATATCGGCCTTGCCACCGGGCCCTGATATCGGCCTTGCCACCGGGCCCTGATATCGGCCTTGCCACCGGGCCCTGATATCGGCCTTGCCACCGGGCCCTGATATCGGCCGTTGGTAGCGGGCGCTGGCACGGATGTCGGCACAGGCGCGCGGCCCGTCCCGGTCACCGGGCGAGGGCGCCGCCCTGAAAGTTACATGGCCGAGCCCTTGCTCCAGCGCGATCAGACGAAAATTTCAGGAGGCCGGCGGGCGTTCGAGCACGTACGCGGCAGGTAGGCGAATGGAGCGACCGAAACTTTTCTGATCGTCCTTGACACATTTCGGATGGGTTTCCACACTGAATCCCCAGAGCGGTCCCCCTGCCGATTTGGAGGTGCATGGCAGGGGCCGGCTCCGGCGCCCTCGTGGTGTGCGTCCCCGGCCATGGGACGTGGCGTCTATCCGCGGGGAGTCCCCGCCGAATTTCTGTTTTCGTGACTCAGTGGAGGCCCAAGCATGGTCACAAGTTCCACCCCCTCAGATCGACCCCGGCGACCATTCAGCGGTCTGCACCGGACCCTCGCCGCGGCCGCGGTGGGCCTGCTCGGCGCTGCCACGGCTCTGGTGGCGGTGACGGCTCCCGCCGACGCCGCGGCGAGCACGCTGGGCGCTGCGGCCGCGCAG
>BCRI01000261.1 GCA_001552515.1 Sphaerimonospora mesophila NBRC 14179 = JCM 3151 | reverse complement strand
AAGGACAAGGTCACCGGGTTGCCGGTGTGGCAGGTGCCGGTGATGGACGCCGACCCCTCGCTGAAGGCGGCGCAGAAGACGGTGACCGTGAAGATTCTCGCTGAGGTTCAGCCGGTCGTCCCGCCGTCGCTGCCGGGGCTGCCGATCGCGCCGGTGGAGTTCGACGGCTTGGAGGTCAAGCCGTACGTGCAGCAGGCCACGGGCCGTCTGGCCTACTCGATCTCGGCTCGGGTGATGCGGGCTCCGCGTCCGCAGTCGGCCAAGACCACCGGCTCGGGCTCGGGTGCGGGTAAGGAGGCGGCGGCCTGATGAGCCGGGACCCCTACACCTACGTCACGGTGTCGATCGACTCCGACGAAGCGCCGCGCGTCGGGATCTCGTTCTACACCCCCGGCCTGCGCGTCACCTCGGGCGTCCTGGACTCCGGACGGCCGTTCCTCGACATCCGGAGCAAGACGGCCGATGTGTCGATCTCGACCACCGGGGCCGGCGCGGTCACCTCCACCGATCTGGAGATCGCCCGGCAACTCTTCAACGCCGCGGCGTCCTACCTGGCCGACTGCGAGCGCCTGCACCACCAGCACTCCAGCGGCTCCGGCTCGGCCGCCCTTCCTGGTGACCAGGCGGCGGCCTGACCACACAAGGCGGGGCCGCTGGAACGGGCATTCCAGCGGCCCCCGAGATCTCTCCCGACTCCACATCAGAAGAGGACTTGAGTCTAATGTTCAAGAAACTTCCTGGTGACGAGGCGCGCAACCTCGTCTCCACCACCCCGGACACGGCGGTCGTGTTCCGCCCGGCCGTCGTCAAGACCCCCGCGTTCGTCACGTTGGTGATCTGGCTGTTCCGCCTTGTCGCGGGCCTGGTCCGCCTCGTCGTCCGTCACCCCGTCGCGGTCGCCGTGCCGGTCGGGCTCGGGGTGATCTGGATCGTCTACGGCCGGACCATGGCGCTCGTCGTGGCCGGGTTCGTTCCGGCGATGGGTCTGTCGTGGTTCCTGCTGGAGCGTGACTCGTTCCTGCGCCTGGTCGGCTGGCGGCTGCTCGCCTGGTGGCGGCTGGTGTTCGTGTACCGGCGGCATTGGCAGCCGGTCATGGTCATCTCCGGTCTCGGTCGCCACCTGCGCGGCCGGGACTACCTTCCTCACCTACGCCGGGTCACCTGTGATGCGTGGGCCGACAGGGTCAGCGTGAAGATGCTCGCCGGGCAGGCCGTCAAAGACTGGGCCGACCGCGCCGAACACCTGGCCCACGGGTTCGGTGCACCTTCGTGTCGGGTCGCGGTGGCGCGGGCGGGCCGTCTGGTGCTGACCTTCCCCCGACGTGACCCGCTGGCCGTGCCACTGCCTGCCGTACCCATTCCCGGTGATCGTGATCCGGGGGTGGGGCCGGTCGAGATCGGCCGGTGTGAAGACGGGCGTCCGCTGCGGCTGAAGGTCCACGGCACCCACGTCCTGATCGCAGGCGCCACCGGGGCCGGGAAGGGCTCCTACCTCTGGGGAACGATCCGCGGCCTGCTCCCCGCGATGCGGGCGGGCCTCGTCCAGGTCTGGGCCTTGGACCCCAAGCGGATGGAGCTGTCCTTCGGCCGGGACCTCTTCGGCTCCCGGTATGCGGCTGATCCAGCCGAGTGCGCCGACCTGCTGGAGGAGGCCGTGAACGTGATGCAGGGGCGGGCCGACCGATTCGCCGGCCTCCAGCGCTCCCACACACCGACCACGGATGACCCGTTCATCCTCGTGATCGTCGACGAGGTGGCGTTCCTGACCGCCTACCAGCCCGACAAGCACCTTCGCCAGCGCATCACCGCCGCCTTGGCCACGCTGACCACGCAGGGCCGGGCCGTGGGCGTCGGCATCATGGCCGCGCTTCAGGACCCCCGCAAGGAGGTCATGAACATCCGCAACCTGTTCCCCGACAAGATCGCCCTCCGGCTGGACGAGTCCGAGCAGGTGGACATGGTCCTCGGCGACGGGGCACGGGACCGGGGCGCGCTGGCCGACCACATCTCACCCATCCCGCACCGCGGGGCCGGAGTCGGCTACCTCCGCCTGGAGACCTCACCCGACCCGGTGCGGGTGCGCGCGGCCTACGTCTCCGACGCCGACATCCGCGACATGGTCCAGCGCTACGGCTCGGCGAGCACGGACGGCACGAACACCGGGAACGGCTCCGCGAGCACGGGCGGCGCGGCCGAGGGCTACGAGTACGGAAGCGAGGCGGCCTGACCATGACCTGCCTTGCTCACATCCTCGACGGCCTGCACTGCCCCGACTGCGGCACTCTCGACGCGCTTTGGCTCGACAACCTGCGCGGCATCGTCGAGTGCGCCGAATGCGGCCACAAGGCCCGCGTCCTGGTCGACGGCCCCGGCCTGCTCGACATCGTCGAGTCGGCCGACAACCTCGGCGTCCTCGGCTCGCTCGGGGCCGTCGACAACCTCGACGCCCTTGATTTGGTCGGCTCGCGAGGGGGCGACTGGTGACCCACCCGAACGACAGGTCGACACCTCGGGCGGTGCGGATGGCGATGCCGCTCGCCCGGGACGTCGTCGAAGAGATCGCCAAACAGTACGGCGTGTGCATCCGTCCCGTACCGCTCAAGCGCATGGACCTCGTCACCGGACAGACCGACGTCGTCGATGTGCCGTGCGGGGCCACGCTGGAAAGCAAGTGCCCACCGTGCGCCAAACGGAACCGGCAACTCCGGATGGCCCAGTGCCGGGAGGGCTGGCACCTCGACCAGGAGCCGGTCAACACCCCCGACGAGGCCGACGACTATCAGCGCCACCTCGTCGAGCTGCGGGCCGACGCCCAGGTCTGGCGCGACCAGACCGAAAAGGCCGGCGACGACACCACCGACCTGGACACCGCCCTTGCCGACCTGGACGAAGAGATCAACCGGGCAGGCATGCGAGGCAACGTCCTCGGCCGCACCTCCGGCAAGCGCTCACGCTCGACCCGGCGGCGGCAGGACGCACCGGACCTGCCCAAGCGGCAGATGAGCACCACCACGCTCGGGCGGACCTTCACCACGAAGGACGGCAAGACCTTCCGCCCGTCGATGTTCCTCACGCTCACGCTCCCCTCCTACGGCAAGGTGCGCGACGGCGTGCCGGTGGACCCGGCCACGTACGACTACGCGCGGGCCGCCCGCGACGCGCTGCACTTCTCCAAGCTCGTGGACCGCTTCGTGCAGAACCTACGCCGCGTCGCGGGCTATGACGTGCAGTACTTCGCCACCGTCGAACCACAGAAGCGACTCGCGCCACACCTGCACATGGCCGTACGCGGCACCCTGCCACGGGCGGAGCTGCGGCAGATCGTCGCGGCGACCTACCACCAAGTGTGGTGGCCGCCGGTCGATCGGGTCGTCTTCGACGGTGACCATCTGCCGGTGTGGGCGGACGGGGTCGGCTACCTCGATCCGGAAACCGGTGAGGTGCTGCCGACCTGGGATCAGGCCCTCGACCAGCTCGACGCCGACGAGGACGCCGAACCCCTGCACGTGCTCCGCTTCGGCGAACAGCTCGACGTCCAAGGCGTCCTCGCTGGGTCGCCGGACGCCGACCAGTGCATCCGCT
>BCRI01000260.1 GCA_001552515.1 Sphaerimonospora mesophila NBRC 14179 = JCM 3151 | reverse complement strand
GGATCCCCGACCTTGTAGGTGGAGGCGCCCCATGTAGTCGCAGCGCTTGGGTTGCTGCTCTGGAGGAATCGGTTGATGTTGTTGATCCCGTAGAGACCGTCGTAGTTCAAGCACAGGATGATTTCGTCATCGCGTTGCGCCTCGAACAGTGACTTGTCGAGCACGGTCGAGTAGCCGTGGCGGGCGATGACCTCGGCGATGTCGTCGTCGATGTTGCGGACCTTGCCCCAGAATCCCAGGAGTGACTCGCTCTTGGTCCTGAACGGCGTTGTCAGCTCGAACACCGACGTGCTCGGGATGAACGAGCGGATGATGCCGAACCAGTTCCCGAACTGGATCGACTCGATCTGGTACACGTCACCGACCAGCACGAGCAGTTTGAAGGGCGTTTTCTCCAGCACCTTGAGCAGGTCACCGTTGCTGACGGTGCTGCACTCGTCGATGACCAGGATGTCGTACTCCGTGTCGGAGGCGCTCCGGTGGATGTGGCTGCTGATCGTCCGGAAGGTCGAGTTCTGCGCGGTGACCCTGCGCCTGAGGTTGTCGATTGCCGGGTTGGTGTGGGCGAGGAAGAGCTTCGTCCTGTCGTTGAAGTAGTTCGCGATATGGTCAACCATCGTCGACTTGCCCGTGCCGGCCGCGCCATAGATCAGCGCCACACGCGACTGGCCGAACAGCAGCTTGAGCGCATCCTTCTTCACCTCGTCGTCGACGCCACGAGGCGTCTGGTCGAGCCAGCGCTCGACGGCATCGGCATACCCGTCGATCCCCGACGACGCGTACTCCTGCAGCTTCTCAACGATGGCGACGGTGTCGTCCTCGTATCCCTTGATGAAGACGTGCCCCTTGTCCAGCACCAGCCGGCGCTCCGTGTGCCGGTAGTAAAGCTTGTTGTTGTAAGTGGCGATCGGACCGTTGACGTCTCCGAATTCCCCGAGATCGGCCACAGGCGTGTAGAGAAGCCCGTGGCGTTCGACGTTGTTCTTCACCCGGCGAGCCAGCAGCTCATGGTCACGTCCGGCCACCTCGAGGCTCTCGACAAGGTCCCAGTACCGCGGGTTGTGCCCCGGTAGAGAGGTACAGAACGGCATCGTGTCGAACGGGATACAGCCGTACCGTAGATTCAGCCCGGAGAGTCGGGCGCACTCATCCCAGCTGTGCTGAGCCTTGAGAACCTGGTTGTACATCCGCAGCAGAAGGTAGCGGATGACGTTGTGGCCTGGTGCGCCCGACCGCACGATGCGGCGTGCCTCATCGAGAACAGGGAAGATCTGAGGCCTGGTCACGCCAGCCGTACCTGCGCTCTTCGTCGCCTCGTACTTGTTGTCGGGCATGTCGATCAGGTCGAGCAGGCTGCCCGAGCCCACCGTCAGCCCTTTCATCAGATAGCGATACTCCGCGGAGTCAGTCCGAACTCTCCTGGTAATGCCGAGGAGACGTGCGAAGTTATCGAACTCGCAGGGGCGGATGGAGACTTCCCACTCGCGGATGATGGTGATTGGCATGGTCTGGTCGAGCACGTCGATCGAGTCACGCTGGAGCGTCAGCATGGCCGCGTACTTTTCAGTCAAGTCGATGTCGGTGAAGGCGATGATGCGGTCGAACTTGCTGACCTTGTTGACGGCGCGGAAGAAGGTGACCTCGTAGTAGATGCGCCCGCTGACGTAGAACGGGCGCGTTTTGTGGATGTAGTACCGGGCCCGCGCGCTGTTGTCGGGCGGAGTCGAATAAACCGCCTCGATCCTCGCGGCGATTTTCTCGTGGTACTCCCGCAGCGACGGATCGAGGTCGACCGGGAACGCTTCGAGGTTCGTCAGCACGGCGATTCCACACCTGTCCTGGAGCAGGCTGCGGATGCGATGGAGATACTCGTAGTACTTGAGCATCAAGCGCTCAGACGCATCGCCGTCCAGGGTGTAGTGGGAGGCACTCGTCTGGATCAGCTTGTGGAACTTGCCGAGGAAGTTCAGCTTGGCATTGGCCTTGACGAAGTCGAGCCCTGGCTCAACTGCTGCGTAGTTGAACTCGGCGTCATCTCTCCCAGCGTGAAGACGGACTGCTACGCCTTCGACCAGATTGCGGAGTTGAGCGAGCACGTTCTGTGAGAGCAGAGCACGCTGGTCCGTGAGTGAGGCGATGTTCCGGCAGATCGCCTGGTCCACACTGCGGATCTGGTCGCCAACCGTTGTCATCTCGCACTCACCTCGACTCCGAGTCCGATAGAACCGCAGTTCACGCGAAGATTCAGACACCACTGCAGCCGCGCCGATTCTAGTGGTTGGAGCCGCAAATAGGCGTATTCGCATCGCCTCGCTACAGGTTGAGGGGTTGTGGGCAGCGTTGATCGAAATCTCGTGATATGCGCACCGTACGAAACACAGAGAGCACGTTCGGTGAGCAGAGCGGTAAAAACCCTGATCCGACCCCTCCGGCCACGACAGGATGGCGGCGTGGACAACGAACGCGCCGTGGTGCTGTGGGATCTGGAGAACGCGATCGGTGCGAATCATGGCCCGGAGCTGCTGGCCTCCCGCCTGACTGCGGTGCGCGCGCGGGCGTTCATGTCCAGGGAGATGGTGTGCGGGTGATCAAGCCCTAGGACTGGTACCGGTGAGATCCATGTGACAAGAGACGGCCACTCCGACTCGCTCACATCAACACGAAGGGGACGAAGTGGCCGTCAATGACATTGTTCCCGCTGCCGGGGAGTACTTCGAAGACATCCTCGCCGCGGCGAGCCCGGACCTGCTGCGCACAATGATCCGCGAGTTCGCGCAGCGGATGATGGGCGCCGAGGTCGAGCAGATCTGCGGGGCCACAGACGAACGAACAGGACGATCAGATAGAAATCCCCGGCGAGCGGAGAGCTTCGTGCCGACTGACCAACAGTCCCGACTTGCCCGCGACAAGACCGATCCCAGGGAGCGGGCGGCCGTCGCGGATCAACATAGATGAGCGGCCTGACCGGCGCACCCTCTGGACTAACCCGACCCTGGAAGTGCGCCTACCGCTCGGCCTCGTCGATGTTCTTCGTCACCAGCGCCGTACTCGGTAAGGCGCCACCGCTCGCTGGACTCATCTGGGCCAGTCGGGCGAGCAACAGCTCGTAAGGCCAAGCAACGGTACCGACAACGACTCACCCATGGGGTATGGCACCGCAAGACGCCTTATTGGGGATAGAACTCTCAAAGTACCTCTGACCAGGGCATTCGCACCGGACTCAGACGTGATCTGAGATTGCTCCGGCAACGCCCCTGGTCAGGACACGGATAGAACAATGAGCTGTTCTCAGTAACTGAAGATCACGTTGTGTGATGGCGACGCGGTCCAGTCATGCTCGTGATGAAGTAGGACGAGCGCTGCCTGGATGATTTTCCCGATGCGCCAGGGATCGAGGCTGACCCGGCGCAGGGCCTTGAAGGTGACGGTGAGCCGAGCATTCGCGCGTTCACCGACGCCGCGTATGCCGCGCAGCAGTTTGTTGTAGGTGTGCTGGTCATCGCTGAGCCGGCGCTGGTGGGGCTTCTTCTTGAGCGGGACGCGGACGACGTCGGCGGCGCCTTCATAACCCAGGTCGGCCAGGT
>BCRI01000259.1 GCA_001552515.1 Sphaerimonospora mesophila NBRC 14179 = JCM 3151 | reverse complement strand
CCGACGTCGCTGAGCGAGGAGCGCCTCCAGCGGGTGGCCGACCTGATGAAGGAGTACGGCTACCTGAAGACGGATCTCGACGTGAAGTCGCTGATCCTGGCACCGCCGGCGAGCTGACGGAGACCGCCGCGAGACCATGATCAGATCATGAACCGGGTCCGAGTGCTCCGCGGCGTCGTCGGCGCTGCGGGGTTCGTCGCAGCGGTCGAGGCCGTCGGCATGAGCGGGTTGATCGATGAACGTTTCCTGCCCCGCATGTCGACGATCCTCGTCAGCGCCGCGGGCCTGATCGTCGACCCGGACTTCCTCGCCGACGCCACCGCCACGGTGACAGCCTGGGCCCTGGGGCTCCTGCTCACCGTGGCGGTGGCCGTACCCGCCGGGCTGGCGCTCGGCGCGCTGCCCGCCGTCGAACGTGCGGTCCGCCCGCTCATCGAGTTCCTCCGGCCCATCCCGTCGGTCGCGATCATCCCGCTCGCGATCCTGCTCTTCAGCGACAACCTGCACCTGAGGCTGGCCGTCATCCTGTACGCGTCGTCCTGGCCGGTGCTGATGAACGCCATCTACGGCGTGAAAGACGTCGATCCCCTCGCCAAGGAGACCCTGCGCAGCTTCGGGTTCGGACCGGTGTCCGTACTATTGCGGGTCTCGCTGCCCAGTGCGGCACCGTTCATCGCGACCGGGGTGCGGGTCGCCTCCGGCATCGCGATCATCCTGGCGGTCAGCGCGGAGTTGCTGGCGGGCGGCGCGGAGGGAATCGGGATCTTCATCACCGAGGCCGCCAGTGCGGGCCGGATCGACCTGATGCTGGCCGCGACCCTGTGGGCGGGCCTGTTCGGCGTCCTTTCCAACGCCGTCCTGGTCGCGGCGGAACGCCGGCTGTTCCGGTGGCACCGCGTGAGATCGGGGAGCCCCAGATGAACCTGCGTTCCGGCGGGCCCGTCGTCCCTGTCATCCGTTCACTCGGCCGGCTCTGGCTGGTGGCCGTCACGATCGCGATCTGGGAGATCGTCACCCGCACGGCCGAGCAGCCGTTCTTCCCCCCGCCCTCGGCGATCCTCGCGCGGATGCACGAACTCTGGTTCTCCGGCCCGGCGTCCCATCTCCTGCTGACGGACCAGGCGCTCAGCGATTTCGGCCCCAGCCTCGCGAGGCTGTTCGGCGGCTGGCTGGCCGCCGCCGTCCTCGGCGTGCTCGCCGGAATCGCCATCGGCTGCTCGCCCCGGCTGTCCGACTACCTGGACCCGCTCATCGATCTCGGCCGGGCCGTACCACCGCCCCTGCTGGTGCCGTTCTTCCTGGCCCTGCTGAAGCTGGGCACGCCGGCACAGCTCGCCACCATCGTGTTCGGGGTGATCTGGCCGATCCTGCTCAACACCGTCGACGGCACGCGCGGCGTGGACCGGCAGCATCTGGAAACGGCGCGCATCTTCGGCTTCTCCGCGTCCCAGCGCCTCTGGCAGGTCATCCTCCCCGCCGCCATGCCGAAGATCTTCGCCGGTCTGCGGCTCGCCCTCTCCCTGGCACTGATCCTCCTGGTGATCGCCGAGATCTTCGGCGGCAGCGGAGGGATCGGCTACCAGCTTCTCTGGGCACAGCGCAGCTACCTCTTCCCCGACATGTGGGGCTGCCTCGTGATGCTCGGCCTGCTCGGCTACCTGCTCAACTCCGCGTTCCTGCTGTTGGAGCGGCGCGTGCTCGCCTGGCACCGGGGCGCCAGGCAGACCAACTAAGGGGGTATCCCGTGCTCAAGATCACCGACCTGGTCCATTCGTACGGTTCGCACCGGGTGCTCGACGGGGTGAGCCTGTCCGTCGCCGAAGGCGAGTTGGTCAGCGTCGTCGGCCCCTCCGGGTGCGGGAAGTCGACCCTGCTGCGCTCGATCGCCGGACTCGTCAGACCGTCCGGCGGCAGCATCCTGCTCGGCGGCCGGCCGATCGACCGGATCCCGGACAACCTGGCGATCGTCTTCCAGGACTACAGCCGCTCGCTCTTTCCGTGGATGACGGCGATGAGCAACGTCGCGCTGCCGCTGCGGCGCAGGGGGCTGGACCGCAGGCGCAGCCGGGAGGCCGCGATGGCGGCCCTCGACCAGGTGGGCCTGGCCGACGCCGGCGGGAAATACCCCTGGGAGATGTCCGGCGGCATGCAGCAGCGTGTCTCGATCGCGCGTGCCCTCGCCTACCGCCCGGCGCTCCTCCTCATGGACGAGCCGTTCGGGTCGGTCGACGCCCAGACCCGCGAGGATCTGGAGGACCTGGTGCTGCGGGTCTGCGCACACCAGGGGATGACGATCCTGCTGATCACCCACGACATCGACGAGAGTGTGTACGTCGGGGACCGCGTCATCGTCCTCACCAGGTCGCCCGCGCGGGTCGCGGCCGATCTGGAGGTCGGCCTGGGCGGATCACGCGACCAGATCGCCACCCGGCAGCTCGACGAGTTCGTCCGGCTGCGCGCCGAAGTCGGCCGTCTCGTCCGAGGCGGTTCCACCACCGCGACCACCGTTCTGGAGCAGCATTGATCGACTCGACCGACCCCATCTGGGACGCCATCATCGGCGTCACCCGGCTCGGCGCCATGGCCACCATGGCGGAGCTGGGCTGCGCCGATCATCTGGCGGACGGCCCGATGAGCGTCACAGAACTGGCCACCGCGTGCGGGGCGCACGCCCCCTCGCTCGGACGGGTGATGCGCGAGCTGGCGGGCATCGGGATCGTCCGCACCGTCGGTCCCGGCGTCTACGAGCTGACCGAAAGCGGCCAGGCCCTGCGGGAGGGCGTGCCCGGCAGCATGCGCGCCGCGCTGCGGGTGATGATGGAGCCCGGCTACTGGTACGCCATGGGGACGCTGCCCGAGGCCGTACGGCACGGCCGTTCCCCGTTCATCGAGCGCTTCGGGACCTATTACGACTACCTTGCGGAACGACCCGAGGCCGGGCGGAACTTCAACGACTACATGGGGGTCCGGGCCGCTTCGATCGAGCCGGCGCTGGCCGCCGCCTACGACTTCTCGGGCTGCGGCACGCTCGTGGACGTGGCCGGAGGAAGGGGACATCTGCTCGCGGCCGTGCTCGACGCGAACCCTCGGCTGCGCGGCGTGCTCTTCGACCGCGAGGGCGTGGTGGCCCACGCGCGCGAGGCGCTCGGCACGCGCGGCTTCGGCGACCGGTGCGAATTCGTGGGCGGCGACTTCTTCGAGGCCGTTCCGGAGGGCGCGGACGCCTACCTGCTCGCGAGCATCATCCACAACTGGGACGACGACGACGCGCTGCGCATCCTCGGCAACGTGCGGGACGCGATGGCCGACGATGGCCGGGTGCTGCTGCTGGAGATGGTGCTTCCCGACGACGATTCACCGCACATCGGCAAGGAGATCGACCTGCGGATGCTCACCCTGCTGGGTGGTAAGGAACGGACCCGGAGCGAGTACGCCACCCTGCTCGGTAAGAGCGGCCTGTCGCTGTCGCGGGTGCTGCCGCTCCCCGCCGGGGCGAGCCTGATCGAAGCGTTCCCCCTCTAACGAGCTCCGACGAGGTCGCGGAGCCGGGGTCGGGGTCGGGGTCGGGGTCGGGGTCGGTCAGGAAAGTCCCCGCTGAGGTACGGCGACGTGCGTGGTCAGGGCGTGCTCC
>BCRI01000258.1 GCA_001552515.1 Sphaerimonospora mesophila NBRC 14179 = JCM 3151 | reverse complement strand
CCCCGAGGGCGGCTGGATCATCGATACGCCCGGCGTGCGCAGTTTCGGGCTGGCTCACGTGTCGGTGGAGACCGTGCTGGCGTCCTTCCCCGATCTGATCGAGGCCACGGTCGACTGCCCGAAGGGCTGCACCCATCTGGGCGACGACTGCGCACTCGACCGCCTCGTCGCGGAGGGCCACGCCGAGCCCACCCGGCTGGAGTCGCTCCGGCGTCTGCTGACCAGCCGCGAGGGCACCACCGACGACGACTGATGAAGCAGGCGCGCAGCGCGGATCTTGAGGATGCTCCAGCCCAGGATCAGAACAAGCTGAGGGGACGCCTGCTTGTTCGGCGCTCGGCGTTTCATGGCGTACGTGGGATCGGCGGGACGGCCGGCTCGGGGGTCTCGACATCCTGAGGCCGGGCGCAACCGTGCAACCACGACAGACTCGGGCAATTCAACGGGGTGTGATGGCTTGATTACGGTTTGGCCGCGATGCTTCGACATCCCTGAGGTCTGGTGTCCCGTTCTGTAGCCTGATCTGGCGAACGAATGTGGAGGCGGCACATGCTTGGGAAGACCATCGTCAGGCTGATCGTGGCGCTGACGCTGCTCGCGCCGGTCCTGGCTCTGGCCGGTCCGGTCACCGGGACCACCCAGGGAATCTCCTGGATCTAGGGGTTGTCCGACGCATCGTCTTCGACATACCCCAACCCGCGCCCGTGGCCCCTGTGGCTGATCATCTGTGAGCAGATCGCGGGGTCGCGGGCTCCTCTCTAAGCCGAGGTGGCCGCATTGCGGGAACTTCCGTGGCCTGCCAGGGTCTACTTCGTCGCGCTCATCGGGGTCGCCGGTCTCCTGGTCGCGCACAGCATAAGCACGCCCGGCCTCGTCGCCGGCCTCGACTGGGCCACACTCCTCGTGCTGGCCCTGCTCTTCCTGCTCTGCGAGTCCGTGCCGACCCTGCTCAACGTGCCCCACGTGGCGGTGTCGGTGAGCTACTCCGCAGCGCTGGCCGCCGTCGTGCTGGTCGGGCCCGAGGGCGCGGCCCTGGTCGGTCTGATGGCCCTGGTCAACGTACGTCCCGGGCTTTCGCTGGTGAAACGGCTGTTCAACGGCGCGCAGTACGCCATCTGCGGCTACGCCGCCGGTTGGGCCTTCGAGTGGGCGGGGGGCGTGCCCGGTCTGCCCAGGACGGCGGACTTCCCCGGCATCCTCGTGCCGTTCGGCGCGGCGACCGGGGCATTCGTGCTGATCAACTTCCTGCTCACCGCGGGCATCCTGCAACTCGCCTCCGAGGTCGGCAGGAACCAGGTGCCGGTGCGCGCGACCGTCCAGTTCCTCGGGTCGTACGTCGGGTACGCCGTGTTCGGCCTGCTGATCGCCGCCCTGTGGGCCACGGTGCAGTCGATCTCGACCGTGCTCGTGCTGCTCCCGCTGTTCGTCGCCCGCTGGGCGCTCGGGCACTACCACGCGGAGCAGCGGTCGTACGACGCGACCATCGCGGCGCTGTGCCAGGCCGTGGAGACCAAGGACTACTACACCCGGGGGCACTGCACCCGCGTTTCGGCCGCGTCCTCCATGATCGCCGAGGAGCTCGGCATGGGCACCGAGCGGCTGCAGGCGATCCGGTACGCCGGGATGCTCCACGACGTGGGCAAGCTGGGCGTGCCGACCAAGGTGTTGCAGAAGGAGGGCAAGCTCACCGAGGAGGAGTTCGCCGCGATCCAGCTCCATCCGATGCGGGGGCTGGAGATCGTGCGGGGCATCGACTTCCTCGACGAGGCGTTCGCCGGGATCATGCATCACCACGAGAAGTTCGACGGGAAGGGCTACCCGATGGGCCTGGCCGGTGCCGAGATCCCGGAGTTCGCCCGGATCATCGCGGTCGCCGACGCGTTCGACTCGATGACGTCCGACCGGTCCTACCGCAAGGCCAAGTCGATCGAGGAGGCGACGACCGAGCTGCGCAAGAACGCCGGGACCCAGTTCGACCCCGTCATGGTGGACACCTTCGTCAGGGCGCTGGAACGGGACGGCTGGCGGCACGCACAGACCATGCCGGAGCCGCCCGACGGCGTGGCCGTCGAGACCACCGTCAAGGATCACGACGATCCCACCACTCCCATCCAGGTGGCGTCGGAGCGATGAGACAGCGGCGGATGGCGGCGGCGAGGTCGCCGTACGGTCTGGAGTCGGGGCACCTCCTGCTCATCTTCGCGGCCGTGCTGCTGACCGTCGCGGGAATCGCGCATACAGCGGCGGTCGGCCTGGTCGACTCCCAGGTGGCGATCGGCTTCGGGGCGCTCATCGCGGCCGGGGAGCTGGCCCGGCTGACGATGCCGGGCAACCGGGAGGTGGCCCCGGTGTCCACGGCGGCCTCTCTCGGCTACGCCCTGCTGCTCGACGTCGGCGGCCGCCCGGCCGACCACCCGGCCCTGCAGGTCGTCGCGGTGATGGCGGTGGGAATGATCGCGGGTGGACTGCCGCATCTGGCGGTCGGCCGCCCGCCCAGGCTCGACGCGATGGCCCGGCGGCTGCTCGCCGGGTCGCTGCTGGCCTTCGCCTACCGGCCGATGACCGGCCTCCTCCGGGAGATCGCGTTCCGCGACAACTGGTGGCCGGCGCTGGGCGTGATGGCCGTACTCGGCACGGTCATGCTCGCCGCCGACGTGATGATCGCGGCGATGCTGCGGGCCGAGCAGGTGCGGACCGCCTTCGGCGTCGCCGTACGGGACGAGATCAGGATGGCGGCGCCGCTCGGCGCGGCCGTGGCCGCCTCCGGCATGCTGCTCGCGCTCGCCTCGCACAGCATGGACCTGACCGCGCTGCCGGCCTTCGCCGCGCCCCTGCTGGTCACCCAGGTCGCCTTCCGCAAGTACGCGGGGATCCGGGCGACCTACCTCCAGACCGTGCGCGCGCTCAGCCGGGTCACCGAGGTCGGCGGATATGTCGAGCCAGGGCATTCGCGCCGGGTGAGCAGGCTCTCCCTGGCCATCGGACGCGAGCTCGGCCTGTCCGAGCCGCAGCTGCTGGAGCTGGAGTACGCCGCGCTCATGCACGACATCGGGCAGCTCTCCCTGCGTGATCCGATCCCGGGCGGGGCGACGGTGCTGGCCGATCCCGCGCAGGCCGGGCGGATCGCCGAGCTCGGCGCCGAGGTGATCAGGAAGACCGGGGTCCTCCACGGCGTGGCAGAGATCGTGCGGCGGCAGTGCGACCCCGTCGCCGACTCGCCCCCACTGGCGAGCCGGATCATCAGGGCGGCCAACGCCTACGACGATCTGGTGGGCGGCTCGGCCGACCGGGACCGGGCCGGCGCCGCGCTCGAACGGCTCCGCCTGGGCGTCGGCAGCGAGTACGACCCCGCCGTCGTTGAGGCGATGGCGCGGGCGATCGACCATCTCGGCCCAAGGGGTGTCTGACCGGCCGTGTCCCGTTGCGCGCCGGACACCGTCCGCCGGACACCCCGGGCCGACACGGTTGTAGCAACGGTTGTAGCAGATGTCTTACTGGAAGCCGTTGTACGCCGCGCCGAGGGCGTGGTTGTTGTGGCGACCCTACAGTTTCGCCCTGCCGGTTCAGTCGGAATCGGGCGGGGGAGAGTAGCGCTAGATCACCATAGGGTTGACTGCGTGTTCGACTCAGTTCTCGTCG
>BCRI01000257.1 GCA_001552515.1 Sphaerimonospora mesophila NBRC 14179 = JCM 3151 | reverse complement strand
GTACTAGTACTACAACGACAGTTTGTTGTTGTTGATGTGTCTGCGCTGGTAGTGGGCTTGCCGGGCGCGGGCTTGGTAGAGGCGGCGGAGGCGGGACCAGGCCAGGATGTGTTCCAGGGGTCGGGTGATTGTGTGGGTCAGGTGTGCCAGGAGACGGCGGACCTCGCCTGGGCTGACGGGGACCAGGCGGCTGCCGCTTTTGGGGTGCCTGCCGCTGTGACGACCAGGTAGGCATGGGCGAGCATGGCCAACGTGATGTGCCGGTACCAGGCGTCGTAACGACGCACCTGGTAGTGGTCGAGCCCGGTCTCGGTCTTGGCCTGCTGGAAGCATTCCTCGATCGCCCAGCGGGCCCCGGCCACGCGCACCAACTCCTCGATCGGTGTGCCTATCGGCCCGTAGGCGAGGTAGAAGGCCAGCTCGGCGGGGTCGGTGATGCTGCGGCGGATCAGTAGCCACCGTTCGAAGGCCGGAGCAAGCCCGTCGATGCGGGGCAGTGTCGCCATCGCCCAGTCATACAGGCGGGGCCCCTTGGACCCGTCCCCGGCCGACAGGCGCTTCCATGCCGGCTCAGGGGCGTCGGCCGCGAGCGTATCGGCGCGGGAAGTACCCATCCCCAAAGCGATCGACTGGCTCTTAGGCACCGCCACCACGTAGCCGACGCGACGCTGCTCGAGGAACCCGCGGAACTTGCCGTCCTGCCCGTAGGCCTCATCGGCGGTCACCCACCGCGCCGGAACTCCTGCCTCAAAAGCCCGGGCGAGCATCACCCGGGCCAGTTCCGGCTTGGTGGCGAAGGCAACCTCATCAGGGATCCCCGCCTCCGCCCGGCGCGCCTGGTCGCCGATCCAGGGCTTCGGCACGTACAGCTCACGGTCGATCAGCGCTCGCCCCCGCCCGCAGGCATAGGCGACGAACACCCCCAGCTGGCAGTTCTCCACCCGGCCGGCCGTACCGGAGTACTGCCGCTGCACTCCGGCGGATTTGGTGCCTTTCTTGATGAACCCTGTCTCATCGACGACCAACACTCCTTCGGGCCCGCCCAACTGCTCGACCACGTAGGAGCGCAGGTCATCGCGCACATCGTCGGCGTTCCAGGCGTAGAAGTTCAATAGGCGCTGCATGCCCTCCGGAGTCGACTCCCCTGCCGCCTCGGCCAACTGCCAACTGTTTTTGCGCTCCACCGGCGCCAGCAATCCCAGCAGGTATCCTCGCGCCCGCCGCCGGGGCTCCACCCGCCCGAACCGCCCGGCCACCCGCGCGAACAACTGATCAAACCCCGCCAGCCAGGCGTGTAGATCCTCAGCAGAAACCGACTCCGACACAGCCCGAGATCATATACTAACGATCTATCGTTGTAGTACTAGGCGGTGCGGTGCGGCCGGATGAGTGTTTCGACGGCCTGTGCGGACATCGCGGACAGGGCTCGGGCGGCGATACGACGACCCCGTGCGTCGAGTAACACCCGGTACGGCACCTCTGCAGCTCTGCAGCTCTGCGAGTCTCTCGGCGAGGACGACCCGGCGCAGGCTGATCTGTTCAACGATAAGGTCCGCTCCGAGTACGGCCCAGCCGGTGTCGGTCTCGCTTCGCGGGGGGTCGGCCGGGCGTCGATCGGGTCGCGGGCCTGGTCGCCGGTCGTCGATCGGCGATGCCGGCGCTGGATCGCCGGGCGGGTCGGTTCTGCGTCGCCACGACGACGGAGCGGTCGACGGCTGTCACGGCCAGGTACGGTGCGCCGTCGCGCGGATTTCGGGATGCCGTGTGGCCCTCGATCGGGGCGGCAACGAGCGATGGCATGGCGAAACCGTAGGGTGCTCCGGTCTACCCGAGGCGTTTCCTCATGGCCCAAACGTGAACATCGGCACAATCTCCACATCTTACGGATATGCGAACATTAATGACAGTCGGCATTTACGTCTCGTATTTTCTTTGGAATTAATCGGCGGCAAGTATTGCTGTTTGTTGATTGGCCGTGAGAGAATTCAGACAGGTTTTCGAACTGCGGGATTCGGGTGGAGGGGGCGATCCGGTGAAGCAGGACGGCTCGATGCGGCCGGGACGGCCGAGGCCGATGGCGCTGAGGCTGGCGGAGCTGCGGCCGGTCGACCCACTCATGTTCGAGGAGTTGCGGGAAGCGTCGCTTTTTCAGGTCCCGCCTTTCCTGAAGGCCGTGTTGTGGGACCAGGAGCAGGAGGATCCGCGGCCGGAGGAGACGGACCATCCGCGGACTCCCGCGCAGGCCGATACGCCGCCCTCTTCTGATTCCCCTGCTGAGTCGCCTGCGGAGGCTGATGCGCCGACTCCTGTCGAGTCTCCTGCGGAGGCCCGTGTGGAGGCCCGTATGGAGAGGTCCTCCCCTGGAGGTCCGCATGCCGGGCCACGGCCGGACCGGTCCGTGGATTCCGCCGGCTCGATCTCCTCCGGAGATGATCCCCTGGCCACCCTCGGATACGGTCGCGGGTACGGCTCCGCGCGCGGCTTACGGGCGAGCACGGGTGTGTACGCCGCAGGTGCGCGGAGTCCGACGGGCCCGATGAACCCGGCGATCCCGCCGCACCGTGTGAGTGCGTCGATCCCGGCGAGCGCGGCCATCAGGGCAGGCCCGCCGAACTGGTGGTACGCCTCCTGACCCGGGTACCGCTGATCCGCATGGGGCCGACGAACCCAGGTGGGCGACCAACCGAACCGGTGACCTGGAACCGGTTTCGACATCCGCTGTGCGGTGTCGTGTCTGGACAAGCGGATCTTCACGGTGGAGCGGGGCGGTGATCTTGCGCGATCGCGGAGCGTGACCTTTGTGTGGTCACTCTTCGTGCTGGGTGCCGGGCCGTGCGGGTCGTGGCGCAGCGGGAACGGCCACGCCGGTCGGACGGGTTGCGGAAGCCAAAGGTGATATAGGCGGCGTCGGGCGCAGCTTCCTGCTGTGGACCGCGTCGACCGGGCGGAGTGGTACGAAATCGTCCACGGCCGGGTCAGCGGCGTCGCGGCGGGAGCGGTCGGCCGGTGAGCGCGCGGTACAGCCGCTGGTCACCACCACCCTGACCGAATCCATCATCGCGCCGCCGGAAAGGCGCTGGACGGTGTAGCCCCGCCGAGCGTGTGACCGCTGTCGGCGACATAACGGGCGTACTCGCCCACCGCCGCCTGATCACCAAGTGCCCTTGGCATTCGGGGCGTCAAGAGCCGACCCTCAACAACGCGAATCTGGTTACGTCTCCTGACAGGCCGAAAAGGGATTCCGCCGACCTCGATCACGGACGGCGGATCATCGTCCAGGTGCGCGGTCCGTCACCGGGCAGCTCAACCTCTGCGGTGACCTCGAACCCCAGTCGGCGGTAGAACCGTACGTTGGCCTCCGTGGAGGTTTCCAGGTATGCGGGGACGCCCGCCTTCTCGGCGGCCATGATGCCGGGTTCGATCACGGCTCGGCCCAGTCCCTTCCCCTGGTGGGCAGGGTCGACGCCAATGGTGCCGAGGAACCACACGGGCCCCCGCGGACGATGGGGGGTCAGGGCCTCCTCCGCTGACGCGGCGAAAGGCGCTCGCTCCCCGCTCAGTTCGGCGAAGACCGGCGCCAGTTCGGCGAACACCTCGTCGATGCCGGTGCTTTCCGGAGTGGTCCAGACCGATGCCGCCTCACAGTCGGGGGTGACCCAGACTCGGCCGTGCGGCAAGCCGATGCGGGAGACGAAAAGCTCCTGGAATCGGCTGACCCGGTCGAGGA
>BCRI01000256.1 GCA_001552515.1 Sphaerimonospora mesophila NBRC 14179 = JCM 3151 | reverse complement strand
GCCGTGTCAACAACCCTGCGGGTCAATACACCTAGCGGCTGGATTCCCGTCGGGCGACATCCATGCAACGTGCTATCGCGGCCCGTCGCACCTCGAGCGTGGTGCCGGACTTGGCGGAGATCATCATGCCGATGGCACGCGAACCGAGCCGGTCGGCGAAGGCGAGGGCATCGGCCATGCTCAGCGGCGTGGCATCCCAGTAGTTGTGGCAGATGCCGGTGTCCGAAGCCGCCGGAGCGCCGAGCAGTTCGTCCACGAACACCCCGTACAGGATGAACTCCGAGATGTGCAGGTGCGAGGAGAAGGCATCCTGCCAGCGCCGTCCCGTCGCCGTCTCGATTCGGTCCTGCAGCGCTCGCACGGCGTTCGGGTCCCACAGGGTCAGCGAGTTGACGTAGTCGTGTAGTGGGGGAGCGGGCACGTGCGGGCGCCCGAGCAGTTGCCGGGCGGCCTCATGCCACCGCAGGTGCCGTCGCATGCCGGAGTGGACTCCATGGTCGATCCGATGCAGCCGGAGCCGCTCCCCGACCATGAAGTCCCGTACGCGCACCGGGCGGACGAGCACGATGTCGGAATCCGCGACGAGGACCGCGTCGGCCTCCATCCGCGCCGCGGCGGCGAGCTTGAGGGACTGCTGGAGGACCCAACCCCTTACCGGAGGCCACGGTCTGGCGACGTTCAACCACAATCGGGACAGCGGTATCGGAATATATGTGCGGGGCAATAAATCGGGCTCTATCCACACGCGGCATCGCGGGCCCTCGAATCGGGCGAACAGGCCACGATCTCGAGGCGGGACGATCACATGGTGAACGGTCTCTTCCGGAGTGTGTCTCAACACCGAACGGTGCAGGTCGGCGAAGAGTTCCAGATCCGGCGCATAACTCGGCGTGATGACCGCAAGCTCGCTCACGCCGACATACTCCGATTCCTCCGCAGGTGACGCGCTATGATTCCGGGAAACGAATCGCTTTCGGTACTTCGGCACCGTATGTTACCGCCGCGTGAGTAACGCCGCGTGGTCGTCCGCCGATTCTTTTCGGGAGACCAATGGCCGCCGGGCCGCGAAGGGGGTGCCGTGGACTTCTGGGCGGCGGTCGCCGTTCTGCTGCGGCGCTGGTATGTGACCTTCCCGGCTTTTCTGCTCACCGTCACCGGAGCGTATTTCGTCTACATCGGGATTCCGCCGCAGTACGAGTCGTCCGCGGCGCTGGTGCTCACCGTGCCGACGACCGGTTCCACCCAGTCGACCAGGCCAGGGAAGCCCGAGACGCTGTTCAACCCGCTGCTGAACTTCGACGGCGGATTGAACATGACCGCGTCCATCCTGGTGCGGGTGCTCGCCACGGCCAGAACCGCCGAGGACTTGGGGGTGCGGCCGGGCGGTGATACCGGATACACCGTCAACAACGGTCATCCCAACCCGGAGTTGCTCGTCAACACGCCCTTCCTGATGATCGAGGGGGTGAGCACGGATCCGGCGGACGCTCAGGAGATCGTCCGAAAAGTGGCCGAGCGGGCGAAGGCCGAACTGGCCATGCGGCAGCGGCTGCTGAACGCTCCGCCCGCGACGTACATCACCATCTCCGAGGTGGTTCCGCCGACGACCGCGGTCATCCAGAATCGCGGCAAGTTGCGTCCCGTGGCCGCGGCTTCGCTGCTCGGGCTGTGTGCCGGCCTCATGGCCGGGTTCGCGGCGGAGAGCGTCTCGGCCGGTCTGCGACGCCGCAGGGCGCCGGGTGCCGAGGAGCGGCCGCCCGATCGCGCTGCCGGGAGCGTACGGCACCGCGGCGGTGAGAGTGCGTAAGCCCCTCCCTCCGGCCGCGACCACCCGGCGACGTCCGCCGATCGTGGACCTGGCGGGGCGGCGCGGATTCGACGGTGCCACGCTGGGGGCGGTGTTCGCCGTGGTCGTGCTGCTCGTCCCGGCGCGGCTGATCCTCCGTGGGCTGCCGTTCGCGCTCACTCCCGCGGAGGTCATCGGGCTCTTCGCGGGCATGTGGTGGCTCTGCGCGCATCTCACCGACACGCTCGGCGCGGCCAAGGGCCACAACGGGGTGCGCACCGCGATCTTCATCTACGCCCTTTCGCAGTTGGCGACCTACGCCTATTCCTCCGCGTCCTATCTGCCGGCGCGGGCGCTGTCACTGAGCGACCACTCGGCCGTCATCTCGGCCGCGATGATCGGTATAGCGCTGCTCGCGTGCGATGGCGTGCACGGACGGGATCGGCTCGATCTGGTGCTGAGGACGGTCGTCGTCGCAGGGGCGGTCGTCGGGCTCATCGGGGCCGTGCAGTACCTGATGACTTTCGACCCGACGCAGTACATGGACATTCCGGGGACCCAATCCCGGGTCCTGGCCGAGGGGATCCACGAACGGGCCGGCGTCAACAGGGCGGCCTCCACCGCCAGCCACCCCATCGAGTTCGGCGTCCTCTGCGCCATGATCCTTCCGCTCGCACTGCATTACGCCTTCGAGGCCGCCGAGTCCGGGAACCGGGTGTTGCGCTGGTGGCTGTGCTGTGCGCTGGTCGCTTCCGGGATGGTGTTCTCCGCGTCCAGGTCGCCGATGCTGGGACTGGTCGTGTCGGGCCTGGTGCTGTTCTTCGGCTGGTCGGCGGCCCGGCGAGTCCGGGCGCTGCTCGCGCTCGCCGGGTTCACCCTGCTGGTGAAGGTGACCGCCCCCGGGCTGCTCGGGGCCATCACCGCTCTGTTCACCAATCTCGACAACGACACGAGCCTGATGTACCGGACGAACGACTACACCACGGCCCTGGCCGAGATATCCCGGCACCCTCTGCTCGGGCGTGGCATCGGCACCTGGTACGCGCCCGAGTTCATCGTCTTCGACAACCAGTATCTGCTCACCACCGTCGAGGCGGGGATCATCGGCCTGCTCGCCCTCGTGCTGATGTTCTCCACCGGCATCTGGGCGTCGCTGCGGGCGAGATGGCGTGTCGCCGATCGGTCGGTGCGAGACCTGGGGTTGAGCCTTGCCGCGTGCCTGGTCGTGCCTCTGGTGGGCGCGGCCACCTTCGACCTGCAGGCCTTCCAAATGGCGAACGCCATGTCATTCCTGCTCGTCGGACTGTCGGGCGCACTGTCGCGGACCGTGAAGCGGGAGTTCACACCTCAGGGGAAGCAGGAGCCGCGGCCTCAAGAACCGACCGCACCCGCCGCCAGGAGCCGGCCGCGAGGTCGCGCCGACTGATCGCGGTCACCGGGAGCGGCCAGTCGATCGCGAGGTCTGGGTCGTCGTATCGGACGGAGATGTCCTCGGCGGGGTCGTGCTCCCGGTCGATGCGGTAGCAGACGTCCGCCTCGGTGAGCGCCTGGTAGCCGTGCAGCAGGCCGGGCGGGACGTACAGGTGGGCGAAGCTCTCGTCGTCGAGCAGCACCGACATCTGCGCACCGTAGGTGGGGGAGTCCGGCCTGGCGTCGACGAGCACGTCGTGGATCGCGCCGCGGGCGCAACGCACGAGCTTGGCCTCGCCCTGTCCGGCACGTCCGTGTAAGGCGCGGATTCCGCCCCGGATCGTGCGGGATTGGCTGTCCTGTACGAACGACGCGGGGTTCAGGCCGTGGGCGGCGGCGATTGAGGCGTCGAAGGTTCGTGTGAATAGCCCGCGTTCGTCCCTATATGGGGTTGGTATGAAGATAAGGACACCATTGAGTGTTCCGGTTTCGACTTTCATATGTTTATCATCCCAGATGTCCGGAAAGTTAACCAGGACAATCCCTGTAACGAGAGTAAGTCGACC
>BCRI01000255.1 GCA_001552515.1 Sphaerimonospora mesophila NBRC 14179 = JCM 3151 | reverse complement strand
GGCAAGGACTCCGACGACAGCACCAACGACGCCACCTACAACACCGTCTACGTCGACTCCCACGACTACGGACCCAACAAGTCGTCCAACCGCTACGCCGGCGGCACCGACGCCTGGGCCGAGAACATGAGCCTGATGTGGACTTTCCGCGGCATTCCCACCCTCTACTATGGATCGGAGATCGAGTTCCAGAAGGGCAAGCAGATCGACTGCGGGCCCAGCTGCCCGCTCGCCACGACAGGCCGCGCCTACTACGGCGACAAGGTCGAGGGCAGCGTCACCGCCGGTGACTACGGCGTGGTCTCCAGCGCCTCCGGTCCCGTGGCGACCACCCTCAGCCTGCCGCTGGTCAAGCATGTGCAGCGGCTGAACCAGATCCGCAGGGCCATCCCCGCCCTGCAGATGGGGCAGTACTCCACCGAAGGCGTCAACGGGCAGATCGCCTACAAGCGCCGCTACACCAGCGGTTCGACCGACAGCTTCGTCCTGGTGACCGTCTCCTCCGGAGCCACCTTCACCGGCATCCCCAACGGGACGTACGTGGACGCCGTCACCGGAGACAGGAGGACCGTCACCGACGGGACCCTGTCGATCAGCCTGAACAGCAAGGGCGGCCTGCGCGCCTACGTGCTCGACCTGCCCGGCAACCCGGCTCCCGGCAAGGTCGGTGTCGACGGACCGTACCTCAAGTAGCCCTCCCGCGAGAACGGCCGGGGCGGGGAGCGCGAGCTTCCCGCCCCGAACGGGCAGGACGACCATGGTGATCCGTCAGGCGACGTTCTCGCTAACCATCGGCTGAGATCTTCGCGGGCGCCGGACCGGTGGAGCGGCGGACGACCAGTTCCGGCCGGTACAGCAGCTCGGTGCGCTGCGCCCGGATCCCGGCTATCTCCTCCAGCAGGTTCTCCACGGCGGCCAGGCCCATCTCGCGGACCGGCTGGCGGAGTGTGGTGAGCGGCGGGTCGAGGTAGGCCGTCATGGGAGAGTCGTCGAATCCGACGATCGAGACGTCGTCCGGGACGCGCAGGCCGCGCTGACGGGCGCCGCGGATCGCGCCGATCGCCATGATGTCGCTGCCGCAGCAGATCGCGGTGCAGCCGCGGTCGAGGAGCTGCTGGGCCGCCGACTGGCCGCCCTCGATGGTGAACAGGGAGTTGACGACGAGGTCGTCGACGTCCGCGTCGCTCAGGCCGGCGTGCTCGGCCATGGCCCGGCGGAACCCGGCGGTCTTCCGGATCGAGGGCACGAACCGTTCCTGCCCCACGGCCAGGCCGATCCTGCGGTGGCCGAGCGAGACGAGGTGGCCGACGGCCATGTCGAGCGCGGCGGCGTCGTCGTTGGAGATGAAGGGGACGTCGATGTCGGGGCGGTAGCCGTTGATGAGCACCATCGGCAGGCCGAGGTCCGCCAGCCGCCGATAGCGGGCGCGGTCCGACCGCGAGTCGGCGTGCAGACCGCTGACGAAGACGATGCCGGAGACGCCACGCTCGAGGAGAAGCTCGGTGTAGTCGTCCTCGGTGATGCCGCCCGGGGTCTGCGTGCACAGCACGGCCGTGTAGCCGGACATGACCAGCGCGCTCTCGATGACCTGGGCGAACGCGGGAAAGATCGGGTTGGTGAGCTCGGGCAGGATCAGCCCGATGAGCCCGGCCTGCTGCTGGCGCAGCTTGACGGGACGTTCGTACCCGAGCACGTCGAGGGCGGTGAGGACCGCCTGCCGTGTCGTGGGGGCCACGCCCGGTTTGCCGTTGAGCACCCGGCTGACGGTCGCCTCACTCACGCCCGCCTGGGCGGCGATGTCGGCGAGGCGCATTGTCATAGCGGCTAATTTACCTGCCTCGCCCCGCGCCGCACCCCAATCACCCGGGCAGCACGCCGCGGCCTTCGCGTACCTCGAAGACCAGCTGGGTCTCGGTCCTGCGCACCATCGGATAGATGGTCACGTGCTCCAGGATGAGATCTCGGAGGCTCTCCGGGGTCGGCACGGCCACGTGCAGGAGGAAGTCGTCGTCGCCGCCCACGTGGAGGACGGACAGCACCCCCGGCACCATGACCAGCTTGTCGTACAGGCTGCGCACGTGATCGCGGTTGTGGCTGCCCAGCCGGACCTTGATGATCGCCTGGATCGGGTGGCCCAGCGCACCGAGGTCGAGCCGGGCCCTGACGCTTTCGACGACGCCCGAGCGCATGAGCGCGCGCACCCGGTACGCGCAGGTGGACTCGGCGACCCCCACCCGGGCGGCGAGCGCGGCGTTGGTCATCCGGCCGTCCTCCGCAAGCGCGGCGAGGATGGCCAGATCGGTGCCGTCCAGGGCCGCCGGTGCGGGTTGCGGTTTCTTCGGCCGGCGGTCGGACATGCTCCTCCTCTTCGCTGGATCTTCACCGATCTTGGCCGATCACACCGGTTTTCACAATGTCTATTGAAAATCTCCGTGGATCCGCCCATTGTTCGGGCATGATTTCACGTCGTCTGCGGCTCGACTCCATCGCCGTCCACGCGGGCCGCGAGGATCTCGTGGAGCTCGGCGTCCACGCGCTTCCGATCGATCTCTCGTCCACAAATCCGCTGCCCGACATCGAGGCCGGCGGCCTCTCCTACGAGGCGATGGCCGGCGGGGGCATGCCGCACGCGGAGGGCGGCGCCGTCTACGGACGCCTGTGGAACCCGACCGTGGCGAGGTTCGAGTCCGCGCTGGCGCGGATGGAGCACACCGAGACCGCCGTGGCCTTCTCATCGGGGATGGCGGCGATGACCGCGGCGATCCTCGCGACGACGCGGGAGAGCGGCCGCGGTCACATCGTCGCGGTCCGGCCCCTCTACGGCGGGACCGATCACCTGCTGGCCTCGGGGGTGCTCGGCGCCGAGACGACGTTCTGTACGGCCGAAGGCGTCGCCGCCGCGCTCCGGCCGGACACGGCGCTGGTCGTCCTGGAGACCCCCGCCAACCCGACACTCGATCTGGTCGACATCTCCGCCGTCGTCGCGGCCGCCCGGGGTGTCCCCGTTCTCGTGGACAACACGTTCGCCACCCCGATCCTGCAGAACCCCGCCGACTTCGGCGCCTCGATGGTCCTGCACAGCGCGACCAAGTATCTCGGCGGGCACGGCGACGTCATCGCCGGCGTCATCGCCTGCGACCAGGAGGCGGCCGCCGCGCTGCGCCGGGTCCGCGCCGTCACCGGGGCACTGCTCCATCCGCTCGGCGCCTACCTCCTGCACCGCGGCCTCGCCACGCTCCCGATCCGGGTCCGCGCGCAGCAGGAGAACGCCCGGCGCGTCGCCGCGTGGCTGAGCACCCACCCGGGCGTCTCCCGGGTCCACTATCCCGAGCTCGGCGGCGACCCCCGTGGGCTGCTCGGCCGGCAGATGAAGGGCCCCGGGGCGATGATCTCGGTCGATCTCCGCGGCGGCCTCGACCAGGCCGGGCGCCTCACCTCGGGGGTCGGCCTGTTCACCCACGCGGTGTCCCTGGGCGGGGTCGACTCGCTGATCCAGCATCCCGCGGCGCTGACGCACCGGCCCGTCGCCGCCGAGGCACGCCCCTCCCCCGGCCTGGTGCGGCTCTCCATCGGGCTGGAGGACCCCGAGGACCTGATCGCCGACCTCGACCAGGCCCTCGGCCAGGCAGGTGATCGTGACCTCGCCACCGCGTCTCACCCGGCTCCCGTACGCGCGGGCGCCGCGCATGCGTGACCGGCCGCTCAGGCGGGACGGCCGGGGACCCTGGCGAGATACCAGTCGGTGAGCTCGATGCTGTCGTCGG
>BCRI01000254.1 GCA_001552515.1 Sphaerimonospora mesophila NBRC 14179 = JCM 3151 | reverse complement strand
ACCAGCAGCCCAAGCCCCCGTCATCCACATGAGGACAACCGCAGACGAGGGCACAGCAGCCGTCTACCTCGCCAGCCTCGAAGCCGTCTGGACAACCGCGGAACCCATCAGCACAGCCTGAACAGGCCGCCCCACTATGATCGGAAGCAACTTCTCTTCTCGCTATTAAAGCGGCCCGCCTACGGCGGCCCGCACGCGCGCTGGTTGACCAGCCGGCCGGGCTGCGGCTCTTCGGCCGGTCCCGGCCGGCGCCACCCGCGCGCTCCCAGCCCCCGAGACAGAACGCCAGACGGTCGAAGACCACCGCGGCCAGGACGACGCGGTCCAGCTCGCCGAGTCGCTCCGGGAGGGAAGAGCCGCAAGGGGCTCCGCCCCCTGCACCCCGGCCCTCCTCGAAGATGAGCCGGGGACGGTGCGGGTGCGAGGGCGGTCATCTCCTCGCCGGCCACCCCGAGGGATGCCAGACCAGCCGCCTGGGGTCAAGCCGTCGAGCGCGGGCAGGGCAACCAGCGAGCGCGGAAGGTCGCCGGGAGGCGTGTACACGCGAACGACGGCTTGACCCCAGGCGTCCGGCCCGGCATGACTACGCCTGCCCGACGAGGAGATGACCGCTGTGATCGGTCGCTGCCTGCTTATGCCAATGGCGGCTGCTTGCCCGTTTCCAGTGCGCCGGGTCCTTTCGGGCCGCTCCCAACGACGTAGAGGGCGACCATGGCTGTGACCTGGCTCAAGATCTGGCTGATATCCATAGCGCTGGTGCCAGTCAGGGACAGAGCAAAAGCCAACATTGCCAAGACAGTGGCGGCCCACACGGGGCTTTCACCGGGCGGTATTCTAGCTATTTCGTGTCTCCTCGTGAGTGGGGGATAGATCCAGCCGCCCGTGCTTCGGCGAACGCGCCTGGACGATAGATGCCTGAAGTCGGGCGGCCGACAGGCTGAGACTCTAACGCGTCGAATGGCCGCCTCTAAGCTTCGCGCTACAACTGCAAGTTGTAAGGACATTAGTTGGACGATGCGCTTATAAAGCCAGGTCATCGCATGCTTACCAAGACTGTATTTCAAGGCGTGTCGGCAGAGGTCCGCAAAAAATCCGCAAGCGGTTACTAGCTTGTGATGAAAAATGCATTGAGGCTAAATGCATGCTCGATGCATCTCGCGCAGCGGCTGGCGCTCTTCGACTTGGACAACACCCTCGTCGACCTTGATGCCGCGTTCCGGGTCTGGGCCGAGAAGTTCACCGAGGCGCACGACTTGGGACCAGACGCCGTTGACTGGCTGATCGCGCTCGACCAGGTCGGCTATCCCCACCGTGAGGCGTTCTTCTCCCAGATCCGCGAGCGCTTCGCCCTGCCTGACTACGTCGAGGAACTGTGGGGCCGCTACCGGCAGCGGATGCCGTACCTCATGCACTGTCGGCCCCAGGTCTTGGAGGGCTTGACCCGGCTGCGCGGATTCGGGTGGCGGGTAGCGATCGTCACGAACGGCACGGCGGACAACGAGTTCGGAAAGATGCAGCGGACCGGGCTAGCCGAGGCCGTGGACGCTTACGCACTCTCAGGGATCCCGGGCATCCGCAAGCCAGATCGCGGGCTGTTCAAGATCGCGGCCTGACGATGCGGCATGACTCTCGATGCCGGGGGTTGAATGATCGGAGACAACCTAACCGCTGACATAGCTGGCGAACGGGCCGCCGGACTTCGAACGATCTGGATCAACCGGGGCACCTGGCCCTACCATGAGCACAAGGTTGATCACATCGTCGGAGACGTACTCCAGGCGAGAGAGATCTTGAGCGGTCTGAGCTGAGCGGGAGACCGCTGGGGCGGAGCCGGCCGACGATTCGGGCGTATCCGAACGTGGGGCCTCGCCCGATGTCCACCCGAGCACGGCAAGCGGCCCAGGTTTTATGGCCAGGATCAGCGAGTCCTTGCGTCTCACACGCTCCGCAGGCCTCGCACTTCGCCCAGGAGGTGACGTGCCAGATAACGACTTAGACGCGAATTGATCATTGGTTCACCACGCCCCAACACCATCTGGTGTCATGTCAAGACTCGGGAGATTTGGTGAAAATTTCACTTTTCTGACCTCTTGAGCGTTTTGGCAACAATGGGGTGGAAGGAAGCTTGTGGCACGTCTGGTATCGCTCCGGGAGGCATGCCATCCTCGCGACGACGTCCTCGAAGGCGGGTTGGCAGACAACCACTTCGCAGCACAGCTGGACAAGGTGGTCCGCGACGCGGAGCACTATCCGGTGTACGGCGACGCGGAAGCATTCTTCGCGCAGACCTATCCCACGAGCGGCCTGAAGACGCTACTCACCAAGACTTTCGGCCGTCTAAGCGGAGCGAAGGGTGTCGCGGGGGAGAACGGCGTACTTCGCCCGACGACCTCGTTCGGTGGCGGTAAGACCCACGGCCTCACCGCCGTCTACCACCTCGCCAAGGGTGCCCGGCCGTCCAACATCACTGAGTTCCTCGACCTGAGTCTGCTTCCCGACAGTCCGGTCCAGGTCGCGGCCCTGGTCGGCGACGCGCTCGACCCCACTGCAGGCATCGAGACCAACGGCCATCGCACTTACACGATGTGGGGTGAGATGGCTGCCCAGATCGGCGATGACGCGTTCGCAGCGATGGAGGCGAACGACACCCAACGCACCGCTCCGGGCACCGCCACGATCAGGGCCGCCTTCCGTGGCAAGCCGACGGTCGTGATCATCGACGAGATAGCCAAGTATCTGCGCGCGGTGGCCTCCTCCGGGAGCGAGGACATACGCCGCATGGCCGGCGCGATACCGGTCTTCCTCGGCAACCTCTTCGAAGTCGCCTCCGATCCGACCAACAAGGTCTCGGTCATCATCACCCTCGCCGCGACCACCAACGCATTCGGCGCGGAGACCACCGAGATTAGTGAGCTGACCGGTGAAGAGAAGGAGAAGACCGACGCCGCCAACACCGCCTCGGTCAAGGCCGCCCAGGAGATCGGCGACGTGCTGACCCGCGCGGTGCAGCCGAGCGCGGTGATCAAGCCGGCCGATGACAATGAGATCGGCGAAATCCTCAAGAAGCGCATCTTCGCTTCCGTCGACGAGGACGCCGCCAAGGCAGCCGGGGATGCTTACCGGCACTTTTACGAAAAGCTCGCCAAGACCGAGCAGCTCGCCGGCGGTGCCGAGCACCCAGCTTCCTACGGCGATTTGGTCACCAAGAGCTACCCGTTTCACCCCGAGCTGATCCGCGTCCTCGATAAGCGCCTAGGCAACATAACCGAGTTTCAGCGCGCCCGCGGCGCCCTGAAGCTCCTGGCTGAGGTCGTGGCCAACATCTACGCCACCAACGACAACACGGCGATCATCAACGTCGGCGACATCGACTATTCCAACGAGCCGGTCCTTAACCACCTCACCGACGGCCTCGGCCGCGCCGAGTACGCGAGCGTAGCCAAGGGCGACTTCGCCTCCAAGGCCTCCCACGCCGCTGTCGTCGACGCCGACGTCTTCCCCGGCAAGCCTGCCTACGCCACCCGCGTGGCCCGCACCGTATTCACCCACTCCCTGGAGATGGTGTCCACTGCGGGGGCAGGCCGCAACGACTGGCTGGTCGGCACCCTGCGTCCCGGCGAGGACGCCACCATCTTCGAGAAGGCGTTGACCGAGTCGGAGAAGGTCTTCTGGCACCTGTCGTACGACGGTGCTCGCTGGCGCTTCAACATTGAGCCCAACGTCAACGCCATCATCGAGACCGAGAAGCGAAACGTTGCCAACACCGCGGTGGCCGCGGAAGTCGA
>BCRI01000253.1 GCA_001552515.1 Sphaerimonospora mesophila NBRC 14179 = JCM 3151 | reverse complement strand
GGGCACGATCAGCGGGCCACGGCCCGACGAGCGCGGCTCCTTGATCGAGCTCTCCTGGTCGGGCGAGACGCCGATCGAGTTGCCCGACGGGAGCAGGCGCACGTTCCTGGAAGACGGCGACGAGGTCGTCATCACCGCGACCGCCCCGGGATCGGGTGGGGGCGTCGTCTCCTTCGGCGAGGTCAGCGGCACCGTCATGCCGCCCCGCTCAGGCTGATCCGCTCGGGTTGAGCGCTCAGGCTGATCCGTTCCGACTGATTCGCTTCCGTTCCGACTGATTCGCTCGACTTGACCTGCTCAGAGTTATCCGCTCGAGTCGACCCGCCCGGATTGAGCAGGCTGGTCCGTCCGGGCTGATCCTCCGGGCTGATCCGCTCGAGTCGACCTGCTCGGACTGATCCACCCTGACTGACCTGCTTGAGGGAGCCCGCGGATTCCTCCGGGATCAGTCGGGTGCGCGCCTGCGCCGGGCGGCGTAGGCGCGCGCCTTGGCCCGGTTGCCGCAGACGCTCATCGTGCACCAGCGCCGGGTGCGGCTGCGGGTGCCGTCCCAGAACACCCACTCGCACGCGTGATCCGGACACTGCTTGAGGCGCTGCCATTCCCCGGCGGCCACCACCAGGGCCCATGCGACGCCGATCGCGGCGAGCAGGCCGTCGCCGAGCAGGGGACCGCCGGGCTCGGGCTCAGGCCCCAGGCGTGCTCGTAGGGGCACCGTGTCGAGCACGGACTGCGCCTGCTCGATCGCCCGGGCGGCCTCGGCGGCCTCCGCGGTGTCGGGCACCCCGATGTTGTTCAGCAGCAGTCGTGCACGCAGACCGGCGCGCAGCGATATCGCCCGGACATGGGTGGTCTCGTCCACCTCGCCGGGCAGTCCCCGATCCCGCGCCCAGGCTGACAGCTCGTCCACAGTGGTGATCACGTCCGTGCCGGCTTCGACGTCGAGCGTGTTGGCGAAGTCGAGGATCAGGGCCGCGTGGGCGGATGGCTCTGTCATGACTGTGCACGCTCCTCCGAGCCGACTCTATTCCAACCGCCTGCCTATTCCACTTATCACGATAGCCGGTTAGTCTCTCACCATCTAATCCGATAGCCGGTTGGAGAAGGGGGCGGCATGACCGAGACGGTGATCCGGGCAGAGCGGGGGAGCGGCAGAAACGAGGCCGTGCTCGTGGCGTTGACGGGCATCACGAACCTGGCCGACGGCGTCATCAAGATCTCACTGCCCATCCTCGCCGTGGCCGCCGGAGGCTCCGCCGGGCAGGTGGCCGCGGTGGCGCTCACGCTCACACTGCCGTGGCTGCTGGTGTCGCTCCCCGTGGGCGTGCTCGCCGACCGGGTCGATCGACGCCGGCTCGCGGTCGGGGCGAACCTCTTCCGGCTGGTCGCCATCGCCGCACTGCTCTCCGCGAGTACGGCGGGGGCGCCGACGCTGTCGGTTCTGTACGCCGCGGGGCTCGTCGTCGGTCTCGCCGAGGTGGTGGCCGACACCGCCGTCAGCGCCATGATTCCCGCCGCCGTCCCTGTGGAGCGGCGCACCCGTGCCAACGCCTGGATCGCCGGGACCGAGACCGTGGCCAACGAGTTCTGCGGGCCGGCGATCGGCGGCCTGCTCGTCGGCATCGGGGCGGCCGTCGCGCTCGGCTCCGCGACAGCCGCCTTCGCCGTCGGCGCGGTTCTGATGACCCTGCTGGTCGGCCGCTTCCGAGCCGATGGAGAGCCCATCGCCGTCGGAGATGCCGGGGCCGCCGGAGATCACTGTGCCACCGGAGACTTCAGGGCTGGGGGAGACTCCAGGGTTGTGAGAGCCTCCAGGGCCGGAAGGGCGAGCATGGTCGCCGACATCCGCGAAGGGCTGGGTTTTCTCTGGCGACATCGGCTGCTGCGCACGCTCTCGCTGACGATCGCCGTGCTGGCTGGGAGCTGGAGCGCCTGGCTCGCCCTGCTGCCGTCTTACGCGACGTCCGTACTGGAGTTGGATCCAGCAGGGTACGGCCTGCTGGTCGGCGCCATCGGCGCGGGCGGCCTGGCCGGCGCCGTCTCCACCTCGGTGGTCAACCGACTGCTCGGCGTCCGGTGGGCGCTGTTCGCCGATCTGGTCGGGACGTTCCTGATGATGGTCGTGCCCGCCGTGCTCCCGGCGGCCTGGGCCGTCGGTGCCGCCGCCTTCGTCGGTGGCATGGGCGGAACACTGTGGACGGTGAACGCCCGCACCATCTCCCAATCCCTCGTCCCCGACCGCCTGCTCGGCAGGTACGGCTCCGCCGCCCGGCTGCTCGGCTGGGGGACCCTCCCGCTCGGCGCGGGCCTCGCCGGGGTGCTGGCCGACGCCTTCGGTCTCCGGCCCGCTTTCGCCGTCTTCGCCGTGGCGGTCGCCCTGCTCGCCGTGCCCTTCCTGCGTACGGTCACCGCCGCCGAGCTCGCCGCGGCGGACGATCCGTACGGTCACGACCAGGACAGGATGTGAAGGACCTCCTGTGCGCTCTGGCCGTCAGGCCGGCCCTGCCGATCCCGATGTGATCGACCTGCTCGACTCGTGTGTGAGAGGGCGATCAGATCAAGGGAGTCGACGACCCGCGGCAGCCTCAGGGCGAGACGGGGGCCAGGACCGCGGTCACCGCGGGGTTAGCCGGACCACGGGGTATTCCCGGTCGGATTTGCTCTGGTACTTGGCGTAGCGAGGCTGGGCGGTGATGATGCGCTGCCATGCCTGTTCGAGATCGCTGCCGTCGAGCCGGTGCGGTGTCACTGGCAGGGGTTCGCGGCCGGGCAGTTCGATCGACGCCCGCTCTGGGTGTGCCATCAGATTGAGGTACCAGTCCGGGTGCCGGTTGTCACCGCCCGATGCGACGATCAGCCACGCGTTCTCGCCGTCGGCGAACCACGCCAGAGGCGATTCCCGCGGTTGCTCGCTCCGGCGCCCCACCGTGTTCAGGATCAGTACGTCCATGCCCATGACCCTGTCGCGGCCACGTCGGATCTTGCGGTTCACCCGGGCGTTCATCCGGTGCAGGATCCATCGTGACACCGGCCCGGGTGAACCGCGTCCACGCCCTGAGCGGCTGCCTGCCTGCTGGTTCTGTGTCATGTCGCCAACGCTAGGACGGCGGCGGCGCGGCCCGCTTCTCGAATCCTGACCGATCGCAGGGCCGGCGCCACCGGTACCCGTGCCCTGCTGTGACCAGTGCGGTCCGGTGCTGGAGGCCGCCGACGACAACGATCGAAACATCTGAGCAGAACCCTTCCCGTTCTCACGATCATGAAGAGGGGTCAGGGTGGCAGGGATCGTGGCGGCAGGGATCGAGGCGGCGATGCCGTATCCGGCGCAGGTCTTGGAGGCCGCCAACGACAAACGGGTATCTTCACGTTCTGGGAGGGTTGGGGTGCTCTTCGAAACGTTCGGATCATCCTCGTCGAGCACACCGGATGCTGATCGCAGTGCAGCGGTAGCTCCACTGCCAACGGTTTCCTGATGCTGCCCAGATCTCGGACCCAGACCCCCTGTGGTGCGGCGGTATCCCAGGGGATCGGCCTTCAGGTCAGTTTTCACGATCCGGCAACTGTCCCCGCATCTCCCTGAAGTCTTCGCCCCTCAGGCGGGTCTTGCCTTTTTAGGCGTTGTTGCCTCTTGGGGAAGTGTCCCTTCGGGAGGCGCCTGCTCTTCCCTTACCGGAGAGGGCGCCTTGGCGTTGGTGTTGGTGACGGTCCTTTCCGACTTCTCCGGCCTTTCCGACCTCTCCGATCTTTCCGGCGTCTCCCAGTCGAGAGGCCGAACCCCGCTTCTGCCCACAC
>BCRI01000252.1 GCA_001552515.1 Sphaerimonospora mesophila NBRC 14179 = JCM 3151 | reverse complement strand
TCGCCCCTACGAGGGGTCGCAACAGGGGATCGTGAACGGTCTCGTTGACATCGTGGCCGTCCTCATCGCCCCTACGAGGGGTCGCAACTTCCACTCGTCGCGGATCACCCGGAACCGCATGATGGGTCCTCATCGCCCCTGGGAGGGATCGCAACCGTGTCCAGCCGCGGCGGTCCGCTTCGAGGATGAGGTGCGTCTTCATCGCCCCTATGAGGGGTCGCAACGCGATGGTCGCCGGGTCCGGCGCCCACGTGCACGGGTCCTCATCGCCCCTATGAGGGGGCGGAAGCACCTCTGGGGACGCTGAAGGCGTGGTTCACCGAGGGCTCGAGGCATGGCATGTCTACGCAAAGGTGCTGTGTCACGACCGCATCTTCAACAGCCAGAGCTCGCGCAACGCCACCGATCAGCTCCTATTTGTGTAAGGGAGATCAACGCCGAGTACTTTTAGGAGTTCGGCGGTTGGGACGAGGTAGGCGACGCCGACGCGGATGATGCGACAGGGGAACTCTCCGTTCTTGGCCAGCTCATACGCCTTGGTACGGCCCAGGCCGAGGGCGCGGGCGGCGGTCAGCAGGTCGACGGTGGCCGGAAGCTGCTGCAGCTCGGCCAGGGTGAGGCCCTTCATCTCTTCTCCCAGGAAAGCGCCGGCCGGGTGAACCCGACCAGATCAGAACGAGCGGAATAGGACGCGTACCGCACCACGTCTCCGGTGCGAGGCGCGTGGATCATCTGGCCGGGTGCGACGACCACCCCGACATGCCCTGGACCACCGGGCCCCGGGCGCATGAAGACCAGGTCGCCCGGCTGCTCCAGACCACGAGCAACCGCCGGTCCCTGCCGCCACTGGTCGGCGGCCACGCGCGGGATGGCGAGCCCGGCGTACTGGTAGGCCCGCATGGTCAGCCCCGAGCAGTCGAACGCGCCGGACCCTTCGGCACCCCAGGCGTACGGCTTGCCGAGCTGCATCCGGGCGTACGCGATGACCCGGCCGGCGACGGCGCTGAGCGGGATGGAGCCAGGTGCCACGGCGACCGCGCACAGCTCCTCCCCCACCCCGTCCGTTACTGTCAAGTATTGGCCGGCGAAGGCGAGCACGCGGCGCACGTACCAGTCGGCGTGGTTGTATCGCCAGATCGCCCGGTACAGGTCGCCCGGCGCGCCACTCGCCTTCAGATAGCGGGCAGCGGATGGGATCGCGTCGGCCGGGTCGTACACGTCGACCCGTCCGTCGTCGTTGCCATCTATCCCGTAGGCGACCCAGGTCGAGGCGAGGAACTGCATCGGCCCCATCGCCCCCGCGCGGTTAGTCCCGGAGTGGACGCCGGGTGCGGTGGAGCGGCCGTGGTCGCTTTCGGCCTTGCCGATACCGGCGAGCACCGGCCAGGCGATGCCGTACGCCTGCCCGGCCTGCTGGTACAGCCGCAGGTAGTCCGGCGGGATGTCACCGACGTCTCCCTGGGTGGCACAGCCGTAGGAGCCGACCATCGCGGTGAACGCGAGGACCAGCCCCAGCGGAACGGCGATCACCAGGCATGCGGCCGCGGCCAGGAGCAGCCGCGCGGTCACTGGGACCGGCCATGGCGGTGGTCAGAGTTCGCGTGCGCGTTGTCTGGCCTGCTGGGTCGCCAGCCGTCCGGCGCCCGGCCCGGTGTGGTCATCGTCGCTGCCCCCCGTATTCGGATGGGGCTGTCGCAGCACGTCGAGCACCGCGCTCCAGGAGTAGCGGTAGTCCTTGCCGGTCCGCAGCGCCGGGATCTGCCCGGCGTTGGCCATCCGGCGGACGGTCTGGGCCGAGAGCCCGAGCTTGGCGGCCAGTTCCTTGGTGGTCAGCACGTCCGGGTCACGGCCGAGCGGCTCGGTCATCGTCACTCCTCGTAGTCGGCGGTCCCCAGGCTAGCTTCCCCACGTGACTGCGACAGCACGCCTTGTGAATGTCTGAAGTTGGATGCAGTCGTTTGAGACTGCTTGCGCTCTGGGAACTACCCACAGTGCGTGACGCTCACGCTACGAAGAGCAACTTTCCAATGAGTGATCTGAAGCGGAGGAGGGCCAGCATGCTGCTCAGCGCAGTCCTGCACAGCGCGGTCGTGGAGATGGCCCAGGCGGTACCGGTGCCCAACCCCGATCCGATCGCACCGCCGGGCCTCGACAAGCCGATCAACACGATCCTTGGCTGGGGCAAGTGGGGTGTGATCGTCGCCGGGGTCGCGGGCCTGTTCATCTGCGGAGCGCAGATGGCGATCGGACGGAAGAACCGCTCGTCCTTCGCCGCCGACGGCGCCTCGGGCATCCCCTGGGTGCTGGGTGGGCTGAGCTTGGCCGCGACCGCGTCCGGCATCGTCGGGATGTTCCTGCGATGAAGCGCTCATTCAGTGCCTGCCTCCCAGCACCGTCTCGCACCAAAGTCCCGGCACTCGCCGTAGGTACAGCTACCGGGATGCTCGTCCTGCTGACCGCGTGCTCGTCGGCTCCGACGACGGTCGCGATCCCGGCATCGGCAGCGACCTCGTCCTCCTCCACACCGGCTCCTGATCGGCTGCAGGCTTCACAGGCACGGCTGTCGCGTCTGACCTGGCAGGACTTCCATGGGGTACGGCTGCCGCTGTCGGATGTCGACGGCCCGCGAAACCTCGACCACGACCGCGCGGCGGGCTTCGCCCGTACGCGGCAGGGTGCGCTGCTCGCGGCGCTGCACATCGCGGTACGGGCGAACGCGCAATGGGGTCCGGAGGTGTTCGAGCCGACCATCGCCGAGCAGGTGACTGGCCCGGATGCCGACAAGCTGCTGGAGGAGACCCGCACACAGTACGAGCAGAGCAGGCGGGAGGCCGGGCTGCCGAAGGGCAGTGCGCTCGGCGTCGCGTACGTGGCCGAGGAGGCCTACCGCTGGCAGAGCTACACGCCGGATGCCGCGACCGTGGACCTGGTCAGCGCCGGACCCTCCCCCGCCGGAACGACCGTACGCGCGGTCACTCGGGTCCAGGTCGTCTGGCGCGGCGGGGACTGGCGGGTGGTGGCCCCGCTCGGCGGCGACTGGGGCAACGCGGCCGGCCCGCTCACCTCCCTCGACGGCTACACCACCTTCGAGGGGTGACTCTGGGATGTCCTGCTCAAGCTTGATCTCACCCACCTGCATCTTCACCGACGGCCTGCTCGGGCAGATGGCCGCCGGGGCCGCCAACGGCGTCCTCGGTGAGATCGCCAAAGCCATCCAGGACGGCGTGACCTGGGTGATCGGCAACACTGTCAGCTGGTGGGTGAAGATCCCCTCACCGGATCTCGCCGCCGAATCCGCCGTGGATCGTATGCGTCAGTGGACGCTGCCGATCGCGATCGCGGTAGCCGTCCTCGGCGTGATCAGCTCAGGCGCGAAGATGGCTCTGTCGCGCAAGGCGAGCCCGCTGGCCGACGTCGGTTCCGGCCTGGTGGTCATAGCGGCGACCTCGACTATCGGCGTGCTGATCGCGTCCCTGCTGGTCAAGGCCGGTGACGCCTGGTCCGATTGGATCCTCAACGCCTCGACGCACGGCGATTTCGGTGAGCGTCTGACCAAGGTTCTCACTCTCGGCGCGGCAGCCCCCGGCGTCGTGATCGTGCTGGGCGTCATCGCGATTCTCGCCGGTGTCGTCCAGGCCGTGCTCATGCTGTTCCGCGAGGCCGCGCTGGTCATCCTCGCCGGACTGCTCCCGCTGGCCGCCGCCGGATCGATGACCACGCTGACCAAGCCCTGGTTCCGGAAGCTGACCGGGTGGATGCTCGCGCTGATCTGCTACAAGCCCGCCGCAGCAGCCGTGTACGCGACCACGTTCACGATGATCGGCAACGGCAAGGACGCCCGC
>BCRI01000251.1 GCA_001552515.1 Sphaerimonospora mesophila NBRC 14179 = JCM 3151 | reverse complement strand
CGGATACCGCCGCTATGAGGGCCCGAGACAGGGGCGCGCCGGCGCCGTGTACGCCCTGGCCGTACACAGTCTCCGCGGCGCGTTCGGCCTCGGCCGCCCGGCCCGCGCCAAGATCATCCCGTTCCTGCTGATGGTCATCATGCTGCTGCCGGCCGCGGTGACGATCGCCGTCATGGCCTACCTGAAGGAGCCGGGGGTGGGCATGCGGTATCCGACCTACGCGGTCGTCATGCAGGCCGTCGTCGCGATCTTCATGGCCGCGCAGTCGCCGTACCTGGTCGCACCCGACCTGCGGTTCCGTGTGCTGCCGCTGTACCTGTCCCGCCCGCTCGGCGTCGCCGACTACATCATCGCCAAGGTGGCCGCGCTGACGGTGGCGATCTTCCTGCTGATGGCCGTACCGCTCACGCTCCTGTTCGTCGGCGAGCTGCTCGTCGACATGCCCGGGCCGCCGCTCACCGGGGAGTACGCCGCCGCGATGGGCGGTGCGGTCATCCTGGCCCTGCTGCTCGCGCTGATCGGCATCGCGCTGGCGTCCGTCACGCCGCGCCGTGGGCTGGGCGTGGCATCCGTGATCGCGTTCTATCTGTTCACCTCGGCCGTCTCGGGGGTGTTCTACCTCGTCCTGTCGGCGACCGGACGGGACGCCACCGCCGCCTGGGCATTGCTGATCAACCCGTTCTTCCTGGTCGAAGCCGTACAGTCCGCGTTGTTCGGCGTCGACGCCTCGAACGTCTACCCGCACGGACCCTGGGCGTCCCTGATCCTGGTGGCCGTGGGTGCCCTCGCGGCGGCCGGTATCCTCCTGCGCTACCGGAAGGCCGCCAACGCATGACCACGACGATCTCCCCCACGACCACCCGGCAGGGCGTCATCGAGCTCGGCCAGGTGTCCCGCTGGTACGGCAACGTCGTCGCGGTCAACGACGTCACGATGACGATCGGGCCCGGCGTCACCGGCCTGCTCGGCCCCAACGGCGCGGGCAAGTCCACGCTGCTGCACATGATGGCGGGCTTCCTCGCCCCCTCGACCGGTACGGCCACGCTGAACGGGCGGCCGATCTGGCGCAACCACGAGATCTACCGGCTGATCGGCCTGGTCCCCGAGAAGGAGGCGGTCTACGGCTTCCTGACCGGCTGGCAGTTCGTGCTCTCGGCCGCCCGGCTGCACCGGCTGCCGTCTCCGGCGGACGCCGCCCTGCGCGCGCTCGACCTGGTGGAGATGACCGCCGCCAAGGACCGCAGGATCGAGACCTACTCCAAGGGCATGCGGCAGCGGGTCAAGGTGGCCGCCGCCCTGGTGCACGACCCGATGGTGCTGCTCCTCGACGAGCCGTTCAACGGCATGGACCCCCGGCAGCGGATGCACCTCATGGACCTGGTCCGGGACATGGGCCGGGCGGGCCGTACGATCCTGTTCAGCTCGCACATCCTGGAAGAGGTCGAGCGGGTCGCCGAGCAGATCGAGGTGCTGGTGGCCGGACGGCACGCGGCGTCGGGCGACTACCGCGAGATCCGGCGCCGGATGACCGACCGGCCGCACCTGTTCCGCGTCAGGTCCAGCGACGATCGCCTCCTGGCCGCCGCGCTGATCTCGGACTCCTCCTCGAGCGCGGTCGCCCTGACGGGGCAGGGCATCGAGATCCAGACGGTGGACTTCCACCGTTTCACCGGGCTGCTGCCCAAGGTCGCCCGCGACATCGGCGTCCACCTCTGGCAGGTCTCCCCCACGGACGAGGACCTGGAGAGCGTCTTCTCGTACCTGATCTCCGGCCCGACCTCTGGAGGATCCCGATGAACCCCGTGGTCGCGGGCATCACCTACCGCGCGATGCTCGGGCGCAAGCGGATCTGGCTGCTGGTGCTGCTGCCACTGGCGCTGATCGCCATGGCCGCGCTGCTCAGGGCGATCGACGGGCCCGACGAGCACACCGCCGTGATCCTGATGAAGACCTTCGCCGTCGGCACGATGCTGCCGCTGCTCGGGCTGATCGCGGGAACCGGTGTGATCGCGCCGGAGATCGAGGACGGCACGATCATCCACCTGCTGGCCAAGCCGATCTCCCGGCCGGTGATCGCGGTGACGAAGTTCGCCGTCGCCGCTTCGCTCCTCATCGTGTTCGCCGCGGTGCCGACGTTCGTCGCCGCCTACCTGCTCACCGGTCAGGAGTCGGGGGTCGCGTACGGTTTCACCCTCGGAGCGGTCTTCGGGGGCGTGGCCTACGCCGCGGTGTTCCTGCTGCTGGGGGTGGTGACCCGGCACGCCGTGACGGTGGGAGTGATCTACGCCCTGGTCTGGGAGGGCGTCGTCGGGGGCTACGTCCCGGGGGCGCGCAAGCTCTCCATCCAGCAGTGGGCCCAGTCGGTCGCCGACCACTTCTCGACATCGCCCTTCTTCTCCACCGACGTCACGCTCGGCTTCGCCATACCGGCGATGGTCGTCGTAACGGTCGGTGCACTGCTGTGGGCCGGTCACCGCCTGCGCGGCCTGTCCCTGACCGGCGACGACTGACCCCCCTCCCCCCGACACCCTCCCACCGTGATCTTGCGATTTCTCGCAGAGTGGCCCACCCACCTGCGCGATCAATCTCCATGATCTTGCAGAAACTCGCACACATGGCCATTGACCAGGACGTTCACCATTCGTGATCTTGCAGTGCAAGATCACGAATGGTGAAACGCCTGATAGTCGCGGTCACGAGCGAGTTTATGCAAGATCACGACAGGTGCTATCGCAGGTCGGGGGCCATCCCTGCGAGTTTTCGCAAGATCAAGCGCAGAGGGTGGGGGTCAGAGATCGGCACACTGGCCGGTCTTCGGACCGAGCACCGTGTTGGGCCTTCCGTCGTTGTCCGGTGCCGGGGAGTTGCCGCTGCACGACAGCGGACCGCCGACACGGTTGCCGGCGACGATCGGCGCCGTCGGCCCCGTGTTGTCCTTCAGCCGGACCGGGCCGTGCAGGGTCGCGCCGTCGATCGTCGTCCGGCCCGTCGTGCCGGTGACCGTCACCGAGCCGTGGACCGTCACCGGGCCGCAGTCGCCGTTCCGGTTGCCCACCCAGACCCGCGATCCGCCGGTCAGGGAGAGCGGGCCGGACACGGTGGTGTCGCACAGCAGCACATCGACGGCCCCGGACGCCGTCAACGGGCCGGTCAGCCGGGAACGGGACGCGTACAGTCCGGCGCCGGCCCGCACCACGACGGGACCGGAGATCGTCGCGCCGTCCAGGCACGTCACCCCCGAGGAGACGGTCAACGGGCCGCTCCGGCTCCCGGCGACCGTCGTCGTGCACGAGGGCGCACCGGTCGCCGTGACGTCGAAGCTCGCGGCGACCGAGTCGCCGCCGTCCGCCGACACCGTCACCTTCGCCGGGTAGCGGCCGCTGCCGCGGTAGGTGTGATCGCCGCTGATCGTGTAAAGACCGTTGGCGGTCTGGCCGGTGGCCTCGGTGCCGGTCACCGTGCCCTTCGAGGCGGTGCCGTCGCCCCAGTCGATCACGGCCGACAGCTCGTCGAGCGCTCGGCCGGGAGCGGCGAGGGTGGCCAGCGCGCCGGAGATCTCGTTCCGGTCGTCGAGCGCCCTGTCTCCGGCGAGGAGGTCGAGGCGCCACGGCACCTGGGTGGAGGGGTAGAAGTTCTGGCCCTTCACCTGCCAGCGTCCGCCCTGGGCCGCTTCGCGTACCTTGAACGAGTCCAGGGTGCGATCGGGGTGATCGGGGCCAGGCTTCGGCGACCAACCGATCTCCGCTACGGCGGTGAGGCGGGGGAAGGCCATGAACTCGATCTGGGCGAGATTCTTGATCGTCTCCGTCCACAGCGGCGCCTCGACGCCGACGATGTCGGCATCGGTGACGGCCGGCAGCGTGGCGCCGCCGACCGTGCGCTCCGGGACCAGCGTGCTCGGCTCCCAGTCGTAGAAGACGTCGTTGTCGCAGACACAGGC
>BCRI01000250.1 GCA_001552515.1 Sphaerimonospora mesophila NBRC 14179 = JCM 3151 | reverse complement strand
CTGTCGCCCGCTGACGTGGATGTGATCGAAGCCCACGGGACCGGGACCACGCTCGGCGACCCCATCGAGGCGCAGGCGTTGCTGGCGACCTATGGGCAGGGTCGGGAGCGTCCGCTGCTGTTGGGGTCGATCAAGTCGAACATCGGGCATACGCAGGCGGCTGCCGGTGTGGCCGGTGTGATCAAGATGGTCGAGGCGATGCGGCACGGGGTGGCGCCGAAGACGTTGCATGTGGACGCGCCGTCGCCGCATGTGGACTGGTCGTCGGGTGCGCTGGAGTTGCTGACCGAGGGCCGTGGGTGGCCGGAGGCCGGACGTGCTCGGCGGTGCGCGGTGTCGTCGTTCGGCATCTCCGGCACCAACGCCCACGTCATCCTGGAGCAGGCACCGGTCGAGGAGAGCGCCGCCGAGGAGGCCGCTTCGGGGCAGACCCCCGCTGACGGTCCGCTGGTCTGGACGCTCTCGGCCGGTGGTGAGGAGGCGCTGCGCGCCCAGGGGGAGCGGCTGCGTGTCCACCTGGACCGCCACCCCGAACTCGGCGCAGCAGACGTGGCGCACACCCTCGCCCGGGGCCGTACGGCGCTGCAGCACCGCGCCGCCGTGGTCGGCACCGACCGGAACGAGCTCGTAGCGGGACTCGCCGCCCTCGCGGAGGGCCGTGCCGCCTCGAACGTCGTCACCGGCTCGGCCGCGCCGGGAACCGTCGCGTTCCTGTTCTCGGGGCAGGGGAGTCAGCGGGCCGGGATGGGGCTGGAGCTGGCGGCGCGGTTCCCGGTTTTCGCGCGGGTCTTCGACGAGGTGTGCGCGCAGCTCGATGGACATTTGGATCGCCGGTTGCGTGAGGTGATCGCCGAGGGTGGCGGTCTGCTGGATCGGACGGTGTACACCCAGGCGGGGTTGTTCGCGGTTCAGGTGGCGTTGTATCGGCTGGTCGAATCCTGGGGTGTGCGGCCGGACGTGCTGGTCGGGCATTCCATCGGAGAGCTGGCCGCCGCGCACGTGGCCGGGGTGCTCTCCTTGGCGGACGCGTGCACGTTGGTGGCGGCGCGGGGACGGTTGATGCAGGACCTCTCGGCCGGTGGGGCGATGGTCGCCGTTCAGGCCGACGAGGCCGAGGTCGTGCCGTTGCTGGGTGGGCGGGTGTCGATCGCGGCGTTCAACGGGCCGGGTTCGCTGGTGGTGTCCGGCGACGAAGACGAGGTGGCCCGGATCGCGGATCATTTCGCCGCTCTTGGGCGGCGGACGCGGCGGTTGCGGGTGAGTCATGCGTTCCACTCGCCTCGTATGGAGCCCATGCTCGATGCGTTCGCCGAGGTCGCATCGGGGCTGGAGTTCCGTGCGCCGGTGATTCCGGTGGTCTCGACGGTGACGGGTCTTCCGGCCGAGGAACTGGACACGCCGGGGTACTGGGTGCGGCAGGTGCGGGAGCCGGTGCGGTTCGCCCAGGCGGTCGCCGGGCTGGGTGAGGACACCACGCTGGTGGAGGTCGGGCCGGATGGTGTGCTGGCCGGGATGGTGTCCGATCGCCCGGTGGTGGCGCTGCTGCGCCGGGATCGCGACGAGCCGCGCACGCTGCTGACCGCGCTCGGTGAGCTGCACACCCGTGGCGTGGACGTCGACTGGGGGGAGGTGTTTCCCGGTCGGGTGGTCGATCTGCCGACCTATGCCTTCCAGCGTCGCCGCTACTGGCTGGATACGCTGCCGAGTGCCGATGCGGTGGGGTTGGGGCTGTCCCCGGCCGGTCATCCGCTGCTGGGCGCGGCGGTGACGCTGGCCGATGGTGATGGTCTGCTGTTCACCGGCAGGCTGTCGCCGGACGCCCATCCCTGGCTCGCCGACCACACCATCGCCGGCACGGCGGTCGTACCGGGCACGGTTCTGGCCGACCTGGCCTGGCACGCCGCCGAGCAGGCCGGATGCGCCGCGATCGACGAGCTGGTCCTGCACTCCCCGCTGGTCCTCCCACCGACCGGCGGCCTGCGGGTGCAGGTGCGGGTGTCCGGCCCGGACGCGGCGGGGCGGCGCGAGCTGAGCGTCCACGCCCGCGACGACGACGAGCGTCCCTGGACCCGGCACGTCAGCGGCACGCTGTCCGCGTCCGCCGCCTCCTCCCCGGACATCGGCGAGTGGCCGCCTCCTGGGGAACCGGTGGACCTGGACCGGTTGTACGCGGATCTGGCCGCGGCCGGTCTGGACTACGGCCCGGCGTTCCACGGGCTGGTCAGGGCGTGGCGCGACGGCGACGACGCGTACGGCGAGCTGGCGCTGCCCGAGGAACTGCACGCGGACGCCGCCCGATATGCCCTGCACCCGGCCCTCCTCGATGCCGCGCTGCACCTGCTCTCCGCGACGGGCGCCGAGACGGCGCGGGTGCCGTTCTCCTGGCGGGACGCGCACCGATACGCGCCCGCTCCGTCCCGGCTGCGCGTACGGATCTCCCCCACTGGTGACGAGGGAGCCGCGATCCTGATCACCGACGAGGCCGGACGGCCCGTCGTCACCGTCGGCTCCCTGACCCTGCGCCCGCTCGACCCGGCCGACCTTCGGGCGGCGGGCGCATCGGCTCGGGACGCGCTCTTCGACGTCGAGTGGGTCCCCCTGTCGTCCGACACCGAGCTGCCCACCCCGACGTGGGCGGTGCTCGGAGCGGCCGGACGGGATCTCGCCGAGGCGCTGGACGCGGCCATCCACCCGGACCTCGACGCACTGGCCGAGGCCGGCGTGCCGGACGCCGTGCTGCTTCCGGTCGAGACAGCAGCCGAGACGGCAGCCGAGACGGCAGTCGAGACGGCGGGAGACCTTGCGGTCACGGCGAGCACCGCGACCGCGTCCGTACTCGCCGCCCTGCGGCGCTGGTCGGCCGACGCCCGGTTCGCCGCGGCCCGCCTCGTCGTCGTGACCAGCGGCGCCTTCCCGTCCGGTACGGACCCGGCGGCCGCGGCGGTCTGGGGACTGGTGCGCGCGGCCCAGTCGGAGCATCCCGGCCGGTTCGTGCTCGCCGATCTCGGTGACACCGCCGCCGCGCGGCTCCTCCCGGCCGCCCTGGCCACCGGCGAACCCCAGGTCGCGATCGGCGCGGGCGTCGTTCTCGTGCCGAGACTGACCAGGTTCGCCCCGCGTGCCGAGCCACGGCCGAGGGCGGTGGAGTGGCGGCCCGAGGGCACGGTGCTCATCACCGGAGGCACCGGCACGCTGGGCGGCCTTCTGGCGCGGCATCTCGTGACCGAGCACGGTGTGCGCGACCTGCTGCTCGTGGGAAGGCGGGGCCCGGACGCGCCGGGGACCGCCGAGCTGGCCCGCGAGCTGACCGAGTCGGGCGCGCACGTACGCGTGGCCGCGGTGGACGTCGCCGACCGCGCTGCGCTGGGTGCCCTTCTGGCCACGCTGGAACGCCCGCTGACCGCGGTCGTGCACGCGGCCGGGATCACCGACGACGCCCTGGTCGAGTCGCTCACTCCCGAGCGCGTCGAGCCGGTGCTGCGGGCGAAGGCCCATGCGGCATGGCACCTGCACGAGCTGACCCGTGACCACGACCTGTCCGCTTTCGTGCTGTTCTCCTCGGCCGCCGGCACCCTGGGCAGCCCAGGGCAGGCGAACTATGCCGCGGCGAACGCGTTCCTCGACGCCCTGGCCCGCCGCCGCGCCGAGGAGGGCCTGCCCGCCACCTCGCTGGCGTGGGGGCTGTGGGCGGAGAGCAGCGGCATCACCGGTCGCCTCGGCGAGGCCGACCACGCGCGCATGGCCAGGCACGGCACGCTTCCCCTCGCCACCGCGGACGCGCTGACCCTGTTCGACGCCGTGCTCGCCGACGGCCGTCCGACGGCGGTGCCGCTCCGCCTCGACCTCGGCGCGCTGCGCGCACGGCCCGGCGAGGCGCCGCCGCTGCTGCGCGGTCTCGTGCCCGCCCCCGCCGGCCGTACGACACCTTCCCCCGCCGGTACGGCGCCCGCCGCCGACGGGCCGAGCGGTCCGACCCTGCCAGAACGGCTGGCCGCCCTGTCGGACGA
>BCRI01000249.1 GCA_001552515.1 Sphaerimonospora mesophila NBRC 14179 = JCM 3151 | reverse complement strand
GGCAGGGTCTCCACCGGTACATATGACCTAGATAGATAATAAGGATGATCTAACGGTTTTCCAAGAGCCAGTCCGCACGATAATTCTGCGCACGCGTTCGGGGTGCCCGATCGGGGCGATCCTCGGGCAGAGCAAGCGGCCGACGGCCGGAGGAACGAACGGGAGTGGCCGCTCCACCGGCACCGCCACCGTGCGCTTGTCCGGGTCCGGGGTCTCCAGGCTGCCGATTACGCGGAACTCAGCTCATCGAGGTGCCGGGAGAAGATCAACCGAAAACGACGTCGACGATGAGCCAAGCGTTCACACCGACGATCCCGAGTGCGGCGATCCAAGCGGCCAGTGTCGTGTGCACCCGGTTGACCAGATCACCCATCACGTCCACTCTGCTGGTCAGCAGCACCAACGGAACCAGCGCGAACGGGATGCCGAACGACAACACGACCTGCGACAGGACCAACGCCTGGGTAAGGTCCACCCCCGCGCCCAGCACCACCAGGGCAGGCAGAACGGTCACGGCGCGGCGTACCAGCAGGGGGATGCGCAACCGCAGGAAGCCCTGCATGACCACCTGCCCGGACAGCGTGCCGACGCCCGATGAGGCGAAGCCGGAAGCCAGCAGCGCGATGGCGAAGGCGATCGCGGCCGAACCGCCGAGCTGATCGGCCAGTCCCTCCTGGACGGCGTCCAGCGCGTCGAAGCGCGTCGCGTCATCATGACCGTGGAAAAGGGCGGCGCCGCTGATCAGCATCGCCATGTTCACCAGTCCTGCCATGCCGAGCGCGATCAGGATGTCCACCCGCTGGAAGGTGAGCAGACGCCTCAGGCCTCGCCCGTCGTCGCCTTCCACCGCGAGGGTCGTCACGGGCTTACCTTCCCACGCGCTCTGTCCCAGGCCGCCGCCTGGCACACGCTCCAGCTCGCGTCGCGCCGTCAGAGCGGAGTGCAGGTACACGATGTGCGGCATGACGGTGGCGCCGAGGATGCCGGCGGCCAGAATCACAGTCTCGTCACCTGTGAGCCGTGGAACGACGCCCTCGGCCATCGCGCCCAGATCCACCTCGGCGCGGAGCAGGTTGAAGACGATGCCCGCGAACACCACGATCAGCAGTCCGGTGACCACCAACTCGAACGGCCGATGACCCCGGCCGTGCAGGGCGAGAAGCACGAAAGCGACGGCGGCTGTGACAAGTCCGCCGAGCAGCAGCGGCATCTCGAACAGCAGGTCGAGTGCCAGCGCGCCCCCGATGATCTCGGCGACGTCGGTGGCCATGGCGACGATCTCGGCCTGCACCCACAGCAGCCGGGCTACCCAGGGGCGGTAACGATCCCGGCACAGCTCCGCCAGGTCATGACCGGTGGCCAGACCCAGCTTGGCTGCGAGGCTCTGGACGAACATCGCGACGAGGTTCGCCGCCAGGATGACCCATAACAGCTCGTATCCCGCGATCGCGCCACCAGCGAAGTTCGTCGCGAAGTTGCCAGGATCGACGTAGGCGATGGCCGCCACAAAGGCGGGCCCGAGCAGCGCCAGCCCGCGCCTGGCCTCACCCGCCGCACCCGGGGCACGCGTGTCGGCGACCCGGACCAAGATGCCTCCATACAGAAAGATTATCTTATTCATCTAACTGTATCGGTACGGCGTGCCGATCAGAAGAAGCGGGAGCATCGACGAGGGAGGCCGCCCTCACCGTGATGTCGCTCGGGGAAGATCCTGTCGACAGCCGGGAGCCGACAACGTCAGGCATCGGCGCCGGGATCCCGGGTGCCCAGGCGAACCCGCGCAAGACCTCCCGGAGCAGGTCGGGATGGACTGCCTGTCAGTGACGCGGCAGAGCGTCCGATTCCGCACACGCCAGTCCGGCCCCGCACAAGACCCGCTCCACCGTGCTTTCCAGCGTGCTGTCCTGCCCGATGACCGTCTCGCATTCGTCCGGCAGCAGGTCCCGTTCCCGGTACCACTGCCGCATCTCCCGCGGACCGAACTCCCACCGCTGGGCACGGGTCTCATGACGCCGGAGCGTCTCGGCCAGGGGCACGTCCAGGTAGAAGAAGGCACTGGTGCCGGCGTGGTCCCGGTGCAGCGCCTGCAGCATCGGCCCGTACCGCTCCGCTGTCAGGATTCCCTCCAGCAGGACGTGGTAGCCGTTGTCGAGACAGTGACGGGCGATGGTGTCGATCAGCCCGATGTTCACCCCGCCCGCCACGTCCCGCTCCCGCAGCAGTTCCCGCCGCACGACGTCCTGGCCGACCAGCGCCAGGCCGTACCCATGGGCCTGCCGTACCGCGCGGGCCACGCTCGTCTTTCCCGAGCCGGAGTTGCCGCGCAGAACGATCAGGCGAGTGGCGGACGAGCCGGTACGCACACGGTCAGCGTACTCACCGGTGTCATCCGTGGGCCCTTCTTCCTCCTACTCGACCTCGTCGTCCGCGTCGGTTCCGGCCTTCTCGTCATGTGCCGGTGGCGACGTAGGGGGCGATCCGCCGGCCGAATGTCACCGGATCGGCGCCCGTCACCACGGCGCCCAGCAGCACGGCTGCCGCACCCGCATCCCGCAGGAGAGCGAGGTCACGCGGCTCGAGTGCGTGCTGGCTCGGCACGACGACAGGGACGTCGGCCGCCGACGCCACCGCCTCCAGTCGCGCCAGGGTCGCCAGCGTCAGCGGCGTGCCGTACCGCTCGGGTTCGAGCGTGGAGAGCTCGAGCGCCTGGACCCCGCGCCGTACGAGGGCCCGGGCCTGGGACGGGCCGTCGCCCGGGCCCAGGGCCGCCATGGCCGTCACCGGTCCGCACGCCTCGACGTACTCCGCCGGCGCGTCGGCGGCGTAGACGTCGAAGTAGTCGAAGCCCATCTTCTGTGCCGCGATCATCTCCTTGAGAGACACGGACCCGGCCGCGCCGACGACGAGGCCCGTCGGAATGCCGAGCGCGAGGATGTCGCGCAGGCGCTCGTACTCGGCGTCCAGCGATCCGAAGGACGTACCGGAGGCCCGATGCCGGACGTTCGTGTGCACCTTCAGACCGTCGGCTCCCGCCTGCCGCGCGGCCTCGGCGAGACCGGTCTCGTTACGCGGCAGGCTGACCAGGACGGCCAGGCGCGATTCGGGCAAACGCATTTGGAGAACCTCGCCTCAGTAGTAGGTGACGTTCGGCCAGCTCAGCTCCACGCCATGCCTGACCATGGATTCCTGGACGTCGGCCAGCAGGCCCGGCGTGGCGGTGACCTGGTGCGGCTCGGTGCCACGGGCCACGCAGAACGACGCGAGGTGCCCGGCCGCCTCGCCGACGGTCCACTCGACCGGGTGGAGCCGGTAACAGCCGTTCGTGATGTGCGTGGTGCTGATGTTCTTGCCCGCGGCGATCACGTTGCGCACGCGTTCTGGGACCAGCGCGCGCATCGGGATCTGGAACGGCCAGGCCGGTACGTCGATGTAGTTGTCCCCGCCTGTCGAGGGATGCAGGTCGATCCGGTACGCCCCGATCCCGACGCTGTCGTGGTAGGACACCGCGCCCTCCGGGCGTACGGCCACCGCCAGGTCCTGCTCCACGATCCGGTACTGGCCGCGGATCCGCCGCGACTCCCTGAGGTACGGACGCATCGCCAGGCCGTCGGCCGTGCCCGTGACGTCGGGCCGCAGCCGGAGGCCGGGCCAGCCGCTTCCGCCGTCGGGCCGGGGTGCCTCGGTCTGCAGCCAGTAGAGGAAGCTCAGGCTCTGGGCCCGTGCGGCCGCGGTGTGGAAGGCGTCCTGCTCCGGCGTGCCGCCGATGAGCGGCCCGCCCAGATAGTCGATCATCGGCCAGTTCACGATGGTGACATCGCTGTCGAACATGCCCGGCCGGAAGTGGTTCCGGGCCAGGATCCGGCGGAACGTCCACAACTCGTCCGAACCCGGATCCTTGCTCTGGTCGGCGACGATGCCGGTCGGGTCGTCGTCGGGGTTCGGGTTGAACGCGTAACGCCGGGGTTCCAGCGTGTGCGGGTGGGGTGCGACCCAGCCGAACTGGGGGCCGTGCCACCACTCGGGCGCCAGGTCCCGCCACGAGGCGTAGTCGTCGGGCT
>BCRI01000248.1 GCA_001552515.1 Sphaerimonospora mesophila NBRC 14179 = JCM 3151 | reverse complement strand
CGCCGGAGGCCGGCGCCGACCGGGCCGACGGGACCGAGAAGGCGCGTACCGGTACCAACAGCCGAGAGGAAGAGCCATGACGCAAGATCAGAACGAGTCCGTGAGCCGCGAGCGAAGACTGGTGAGCCGGAGAAACGTCCTGACGACGATGGGGGCCCTGCCGGTCATCACGGCCGCGACGTCCATCATGGGGGCCTCGGAGGCCGCGGCGGCCACCGCCTTCATCAACCCGTCGGTGCGGCGGCAGACGATCCGCGGCTTCGGCGGCATGGCACACGCGGCCTGGATCGGCGACCTCACAGCCGCCCAGCGGAACACGGCGTTCGGCACCGGCGAGGGTCAACTGGGGTTCTCCGTACTGCGGATCCCCGTCCCGGAGAACCAGGCGGACTTCGGCCGCGACCTGGCGACGGCGAAGCGCGCGGCCGAGCTCGGGGTGATTGTCTTCGCATCGCCGTGGAATCCCCCCGCCAACATGATCGAGACCTTCGTTCGCGGCAGTCAGACCAACGCGAAACGCCTCAGGTACGACATGTACGGCGCCTACGCGCAGCACCTGAACGCCTTCAACACGTACATGCGGAACAACGGGGTGAACCTGTACGGCATATCGGTGCAGAACGAGCCCGATTACGCGCACGAATGGACGTGGTGGACGCCCACCGAAATGGTGCGGTTCCTGCGGGAGAACGCCGGCTCCATCAACACCAGAGTCATCGCGCCGGAATCCTTCCAGTACCTGAAGAACATGTCCGACCCGATCCTCAACGACCCCGTGGCGCTCGCCAACGTCGACATCATCGGGGCCCACCTCTACGGCACGCCGTACTCGAGCTTCCCCTACCCCCTGTTCAAGCAGAAGGGCGCGGGCAAAGAACTCTGGATGACCGAGGTCTACTACCCCAACAGCAGCGACTCGGCCGACCTCTGGCCCCAGGCGCTCGACGTGGGGGAGCACATCCACCACGCCATGGTGGACGCCGAGTTCCAGACATACGTCTGGTGGTACATCCGGCGCAGCTACGGCCCCATGCGGGAGGACGGCCAGATCAGCAAACGCGGCGCCATGATGGCGCACTTCGCCAGGTTCGTCCGCCCCGGATACGTACGGATCGAGGCCACGGCGAACCCGGCGTCCAACGTGTACGTCTCGGCGTACCAGGGCAGTGACTCCAGGGTCGTCATCGTCGCCCTGAACAAGGGGACCTCGGCGGTGAGCCAGCAGTTCAGCCTGGCGAACAGCACCGCGACCAGTGTCTCGTCCTGGCTGACCGACGCGAGCAGAAACGTCGCGCCTCAGGGAACGACCAGCATGTCGAACGGCTCCCTCACCATCACGCTTCCCCCTCGAAGCATGATGACCTTCGTGACCGGCGTCGGCGGCAACCCGTCGCCGACCCCGACACCCATCCCGTCCCCCAGTCCGACGCCCAGCCCGTCGCCGAGTGGCGACCCCGGGACGGGGTGCCGGGTCAGCTACACGATGAACACCTGGAACAACGGGTTCACCACCAGCATCAGCATCACCAACACCGGAAGCTCGGCGATCAACGGTTGGACCCTGGTCTTCACCCTGCCCTCCGGCCAGTCCATCACCGGTGGCTGGAACGCCACCTACACGCCCTCGAGCGGCCAGGTGAGCGCACGCAACGTGAGCTACAACGGCACGATCGCCCCGGGGGCCACCATCGACATCGGCTTCCAGGCCACCCACACCGGCAACACCGCCAAGCCGACCTCCTTCACCCTCAACGGCGTCCCCTGCACGGTGGTCTGACCTCGAAACTCCCGAAGCCCGACCGGTGAAGGGACAGGTGCGGCCCGTCCGACGCGGGAGGGGCCGCACCCGGAGGCGATATCACCGGTAGGGATCCAGGTGGTCGGTGGGTCCGATCAGAGCGGGTTCGGCGTAACGCATGGAAGACAGGTGGACACCCGTGGCCCGTTCGGCAAGGGCGAGAGCTCGGGAGACGCGATCCTCAGGGAATCCAACCCGATCACCGTCGACGTTCATGCCGAGGTCCTCGACATCGGTCCGGAGCCGGTCAGGATCAGCTCCTTCCCGAAGGGAATAGAAGTACAGGCTGAACGTGGTCACCAACCGACCATCAAGGCAGTGGGCGAAGTCTTCGTTCTTCGTGGTCGCGGAGACCGCGGCTGCGGAGCACCCCACACAGGAGAAATCCGTTATCGCGCCTCGCGTAGCTTGAGAATGTATGTCGCGGTAAGCGCAACGGCACGGTCTTCGTCATGTGTCAGACCTGCGAGGGTACGTGACACCTCGATCCCCGGGATATCCGCGAGCGCCTGGGTCAGCCGTAGACGTGCGGACGATCCAATGGTGCCGCAGGCGAGTCGGTCGACGAGCCGGGTGCCGATCTGCTCCGCCAACGCCGGATCGCTCGCCAGCACGCTCAGTGCATCGGCCGCATCGGCGTCGTTCGCCCCCTCGACGATCATGTCGATGAGCGTCGGGACCGCGTCGGCCACTCCACGTGCCCCGAGCGCCAGGGCCGCACACCTGCGGACCACGATGTCGGAGTTCGCGAGGGCCTCCTGCAGCAGTGCGGTCGCCGTACCGTCAGGAATCTCGGCGATGGACTGGACGGCACGTTTCCGCACCTCGGCCGCTGGTGAGCCGAGGCCCTCCGCCAGCAGTGCCAATCCGGCATCACCCGATTGCGCCAGAGCCCATCGAAGGGCTCCGGCGACGTTGGGGTCCGCCTCGCTCAACGCCGCCTCGACCAGAGCCTCCACCGGCACCGGAACCTCTTCGACCGAGGACAAGGCCGCGCGCTGGCGCTTCGCAGCGCTCTCCGACCCCAAGGCATGAAGGAGTGACACGATCCTGAGGACGTCCTCCCAGTCGGCGGGCTCCGCGGCACCGATCCGACGGAGTCGCGTGAGCAGCTCCATCTCACCCACGATGCGTTCTCGCGTCTGGCGGATGAGGTCGGCAACGAGCTCCGAAGGCCTGAATCCGGGGTCATCCAGCGCGCGCCCGACTTCACGCAGCGACAGCCCCAATGACCGCAGGCTCTCGATGTGGAAGATTCGCCGGATATCCTCGCTTGAGTACTCCCGATAGCCGGCCTCGGTACGACCCGTTGGCCGCACCAGGCCGAGCGAGTCGTAATGCCTGAGCATGCGGGCGCTGACCCCGGACCGTCTTGCCACATCACCGATCAACACTGCCCATCACTCCTCCTTGCCGGTGGTGCCGAGGGCCATGATGCGCTTCGCCTCCTCGATCGCGAACTCGAATCCCGCATCCGGGTCGCGCAACAGCCGTTCCGTGGCGATCGCGTGCTGACGCACGCGAGGGTCGGGATCCGTCATCGCGGCGCGGAGGGTCGGCATGATCACCTCACCGAGCGCGATCAGCGCCCTGCTGAGGCTCAACTGCGTCTCACGCTTGCCGCGCCCGAGCTGTGTCGCCAACACCCCGGCCAACCCGGCTTCTTCACCTTCGGGCACGAGTACGACCGCTGCTCGCCAGGCGCTCCGCGCCACCTCGTCGTCGGCGTCGGTCAGTAGCGCCCGTGTGATCGCCGGCCACGCTTGCCGATCCCCGATCTTGGACAGCGTGTGCAGAGCCTGGCTTCGTGCCTGCGCATGCTCGGAGCGGAGTTCATCGATGAGCCGTGGGACCGTCATCGACGACGGGTGGCGGGTGAGTGCCCACGTAAGCATGTCGCGCACGTAAAAATCGGGCTCGATCGCGCATCGTTCGATCAGCTTTTCGATGAACCGCGAATCCGGGGTCGTGCCGACCGCCAGCGCTGTCTGCAGCCGCACCGACGAGCTGCTGTTCTCCAGTCCCCGGAGAGCTCGCATCGTGTTCGTGTCCTCTGTCGGCATGGTAATCGGGACCACCTCCTTGGCACAGTCAAGGCCTTGTCACTGTGTCAAGGTCAAGCAGGCCACGACGCGAGATGCCCGGGCGCCCTCTCCGGTGCTTGTCATGTGCAGCGCCGGGCAACCGTCGTCCATGTCCTGGGACAGAAACGTCAGCCATCTCCTGGGACCAGATAGACCGCAGGCAGTACCGACAGATCACATAGCACGGGTAGAAATGCGCTCATGGATCCGGCGAAGCTGCAACAGGCTCTGGATGAGGTCTTCGACCAAGCCCTGC
>BCRI01000247.1 GCA_001552515.1 Sphaerimonospora mesophila NBRC 14179 = JCM 3151 | reverse complement strand
TGGCCGATCTGCTCCGGCAGACCCGCCGCCACCTGGACCACGATGGACACGACCACGGCGCGGGCCTCACACCCGCCGATGATCACGGCGGGCATCCTGGCTCCGCTCCCGCCCCCGCCTCCGGCCCCGGCCCCGATTCCAAGTCCGATCCCGATCGCTGTGGGGATCATGGTTCGTGTCCTGAATCCGAGCGTGACGGCGGTCCCGATCCCGGTCCTGGTCTTGACCGTGACCGCGATCGTGGCCTTGATCCTGGGAATGACCATGACCATGACCATGATCGTGGCTGTGGCTGTGGCTGTGGCTGTGGCTGTGGCTGTGGCTGTGGCTGCGGGCGCGATCGTGGAGATGGCTGCGGGCTTGACGGTGGGGAAGCCACTGAGGGTGATCCCGATCGCGATGAGATCACTCACCGTGATCCACGACGTGGTGATCCAGGACGGGGCGAGGCCGGTCATGACGATCCAGATCGTGGTGGGGCCGGTCGTGGTGCTCCAGAGCACGGTGGGGATGGTCGCGGTGGGGCTGGTCGCGGTGATCCGGGTGGTGGGACCGGTCGCCGAAGGGCTGATGCCGTCTTGCGGCGTTATGTCCAAATCCGTGGCCGGGTGTGTTCTTGGCCCGGCTGCCGCGTGCCCGCCACCAAGACTGACCAGGACCATATCGTCGACTGGTCCTTGGCCGGCCCCACCTGTGCGGACAATCTGGAGCTGGCCTGCCGGCACGACCATCGCGCCAAGCATGAGGGCGGCTGGCGGGTGACCAGGCCCGAGCAGGGTCTCACCGTCTGGACCAGCCCGCTCGGGCACGTCTACCCGGTCCGGCTCCCTCCGGTCATGGTCCCCCTGCCCGATCCGCAGCCGCGAAACTGGCCCAAGGCGCCACCCGACCGCCTGCCTCAGGACACCGAGCCGATCATGGCCGATGAAACCCCGGCCGAAGGCCTGACGGTAAGACCGGGATCGGTGGGTCGAGAATCACCGGGGCATGGCTCTCTGGAAAGCGAAGCTTCCGACGCCCTCGGCCCCAAGTCCTTTCTCTATCCTGACCACGACATCCCTCCCTTCTGACCGTCTTGCGGCGGTTCTTCCGGCAGGTCTCTTGTCGGTTCTTCCGTCGGTCTTCCATTGGTCTTCCGCCGGTTGTTCGTCGGCTTTTCAGTGCAGCCACTCAGCACGGGATTTTCCTGTGCCGGGTGTCCTGTCGGGCACGAGGTGCGTGCTCAGATACCGGGACTAGAGCGGTCGGGTATCAATCAGAGCCAGCCGGGCCTGACCAGGCCGGATTCGTAGGCGATGACGACGAGCTGGGCACGGTCGCGGGCCTGGAGTTTCATCATCGTGCGGCTCACGTGGGTCTTGGCCGTCGCAGGCGACATGTGGAGCTCGGCGGCGATCTCATCGTTGGTCATGCCGCCGCCCACGAGCGTGAGAACCTCGCGCTCCCGTTCGGTCAGCAGATCGAGGCAGGGGGCGATCCCGGGCTCCTTGGCCTTGGCGGCGTACTCGGCGATCAGCCGGCGCGTGACGCTGGGGGACAGCAGGGCGTCGCCCGAGGCCACTACGCGGACCGCCTGGATCAGTTCGGCGGGTTCGGTGTCCTTGACAAGAAAGCCGCTCGCGCCGCCACGCAGGGCCTCGAAGACGTACTCGTCCAGTTCGAACGTGGTGAGCATGATTATCTTCGTGTCGGCGGCGCGGGGATCCTCGCCGATCCGGCGGGTGGCGGTCAGGCCGTCCATGCCCGGCATACGGATGTCCATCAGCACGACATCGGGGTTGAGCTCCCGGACCAGTCGTACGGCTTCCGCGCCTTCGCCGGCTTCGGCGACCACTGTCATTCCGTCCTGGGCGTCCAGCAGGGCACGGAAACCGGCTCGTACAAGTGCTTGATCGTCGGCTAGCAGGATTGTGATCAATTGTGCTCCTTGACTGACTCCACCTGATCGGCGGCTCCTGCCGGGGTATCGGATGCCGGGGTACCGGATGCTGGAGTGTCAGAGGCTGGAATACCGGCCGGCGGAACGGGGGAGGTGGGAGCACCGGAGGCGGGTGAGGGCGTGAGGTCTGAGAGGGGGAGGACGGCGATCACGCGGAAGCCGCCATCAGGTCGGGGGCCGGCCGAGAGCGATCCGCCCAGGGCGGCGGCTCGCTCGCGCATCCCGGGGATGCCGTTGCCCCCGCCGGTGGCCGTGGCGTCGGGATCCTTGGCCGTGGCGTCGGAATCCCGGCCGGTGCCGTCGTCATCGATGATGACGGTCAGTTCGCGGGAGCCGTACGTCACCTGGATGTCCACGGCCGAGCCAGGGACATGCCGGGTCACATTGGTCAGCGACTCCTGCACGATCCGATAACCGGCCCGATCGATCCCGGTGGGTAGCGGCCTGGCGTCTCCGACCACCTTCAGCGTCACGTCGAGGCCGCTGCGGTCTATGAGTTCCCGCAGGCGGCTTATCCCCGCCGTGGGGGAGCGTGGCGCGCCGTCCCGCAGCAGGCCGATCACCCCGCGCATCTCGGTGAGCACGTCTTTGGACGCCTGTTTGATCGTGGCCAGAGCCGTACGCGCCTGCTCGGGATGGTCATCGAGGAGGTGCAGCGCGGTGGACGCCTGGACGTGGATCAGCGAGATGTTGTGTGCGAGCACGTCGTGTAGCTCTCGGGCCATGCTCAGCCGTTCCTCGCTGGCCTGCCGCCTGGTCTCCTCCTCCGCCACTCGCTTCCGCTCGGCAAGGCGTTCGCGTCTGCTGCGGGTGAACTCGGCGATCGTCAATGTGAGGAGTAGATATGCCGCGACCGCGCTGTGGTGGAAGAGCCCAAGGGGTTCGGGGATGAGCCAGGTGGCGTACACGACCACGAACAGGAAGAAGCCCGCCGAGATGAGCCATGCCGCCAGCCGCTGTCCGTAGAGGATCGCACTGAAGATCATGATCACTGGACTGATGAACACCGGCCCGTAGGAACCCCCCAACACGAGATATGTGGAGGTCGCCGCCATCGTGGCGAGCAGCCCGGACGCCGGGAAACGGCGGCGCACCGCGATCGCGAGCGGTCCCACCAGCAGCAGTGCGTAACCACGCCAGTCCAGCGGCAGGCGGCCCAGGTCTGGGGCCTCGAGTTGGTTGGGTTGGGCACTCCTCGAGCCGACGACCTGGAACACGCCGATGACGGCCGACAAAGCCAGATCTTTCACACTAAATCGGGCGGAATGGGAGTGCACACCCGCACGCTAGGCCATCGCGCCATGTCATGGCATCCGCCGAGGGTGGCACGACCTGGTACGCCGCCAGGAGTATGGCGGGTCGGCAGCCGAGCCTGCATCGGAATCGGCATCGGAATCGGCATCGGAGTTGACATGTCGGGGCATGGCCGTCGATCTCCGCATGTGGCCGTCGGGCCAGGACGAGGTCCTGGCCTCTGGGACAAGGCCATGGGCCGGAACAAGGTTGTGACCCCAAGAACAAGATTGTGGCCCCGGGGCAAGGCTGTGGCTTTCTGGACCATGGGTGTGCTTCCTAAACCATGGGTGTGCTTCCTAAACCAAGGCTGTCCTTAGACCAAGGCTGTGGGCGCCGAGCAGGGTTATGGGCCCCGAGCAGGGTTGTTGGTCTACGAGCAGGGTTGTTGGTCTACGAGCAGGGTTGTGGGTCTACGAGCTACGAGCAGGGTTGTGGGTCTACGAGCAGGGCTGTGGCTCCGGGAAAGGTCGGCCGCGGAGTAAGGCTGTGAGGTCGGGAGGCGCTCGGCGCGAAGTGTGAACGCGCAAGCCGGAATCCTCAGCCGCCATACTCAGAGATTTCCGTACAGATCATGACATTGTGAGTCATGCTGAAGTAATCAATGTTGTGATGGGGGTGGAGTCGCAGTGGAAGTGGAGCCGTGGCGGAGGCGGACAGATTGATGGAGGTGGACGTCGTGATGGAGGCGGACGCTGCGGTGATCGGTGCTGGGGCGGCGAACGTTGTGGGGGCGGATCTGGAAGCGGATGCTCTGGAGGTCGTTGCATGAGAAGTGCCGTGGTCGCGTCGCTGGGGTTGGTCACACTCGTCGGCCCGATGGCCCCGCCGGCATCGCTTTCGCCGGTGCCGGTCTCATCGGCACCGGTTGAGTCCGCACCGGTTGAGTCGGCACCGGTTGAGTCCGCACCGGTTGAGCCGGCACTGGTCGAGCCGGCACTGGTCGAGCCGGCATTGCCTCAG
>BCRI01000246.1 GCA_001552515.1 Sphaerimonospora mesophila NBRC 14179 = JCM 3151 | reverse complement strand
AAGACGGCATACGATATAAGCTAGTGACTGGAGTTCAGACGTGTGCTCTTCCGATCTCGACGCCCACCCCGACCCCGACGCCGAGCCCGAGTCCGACATCGTCGACGCCCACCGCCTGGGCCGCCGGCACGTCGTACGCCGCCGGATCGCTAGTCGCCTACGGCGGCCGCACCTACCGCTGCGTCCAGGCGCACACCGCGCTGACCGGCTGGGAGCCGCCGAACGTCCCGGCGCTCTGGCAGGCCGTGTGACCCTCCTCGCGTGACCCGGTAGCTCTCGCCGAGTCACCACCCGCGGGCGTCCCGTGTCAGCGCACAGCACGGGACGCCCGCGGGCGCTTTCTGTGGGACCGACAGTGTCCGTCAGCCCTTCACCAGGGAGACGAGATCGTCCCACCGGGCCATGAGCAGCCCGAGGACGGCCCCGAAGATGCCCACGACCACGCCCATGGCCAGGTCGGCATGGCCCGGTCCCACGGAGCCGACCAGCCCGAGCAGGGCGACCGCGACGAGAATGAGGTTGCGGACCACGTGCGGCACCCCCATGGGCGTCTGGGAAGCGCCGAAGCAGCGGCACGCGACGGCCGCGCCCCGCCGGATGACCCTGACGACGGCGATCGTGAGACAGGTCAGCAGCCCGGCCGCCAGGACGAAGGCCGCCCATCCTGCCCACCGCAGGGGCACCGCGGCCAGCACGATCACGCCGCCCTCCGCGGCCACCGTCGCCAGCGCGGCCGGTACGGCCAGGGCGTCACGGACCACCGCCATCGTCCTGATCGACCGAACGAACTCCTCCCAGGCGTCGCGGCCGGAGATCTTGCTCCACAACGCGATCGCGAACACCGTGAGCAGCATCAGCCTGCACGCCACGTCGACGTACTGCATGCAAGCAACCTAGCAAATGCGAGAAAGGTAGATAAAGGTTCATTGGTCTAAGGAACCTGCTGATTCGGTTGCTCTGAGCAGAGCGGCGGCCACGAGCAGGCGGCGGCCTCCTACGAGCGGGCGGATTGACCGCTGTACAAACGGTGCGACCTGCGGAGATGAATAACGCCGACGGCCATTGAGAAATCATTGAGAAGTCATTCAGAGCCGGGGTGCACGCTGCGACGGACAACGGAACGACCGAAAGGAAGTTTTCGATGCGTGTCGTAACCAGAATCGCCGACCGGCTCCTGGAGCGGGTGGCACCGCACTCCGTGGCCCGGGCGACCGACTGCGACTACCAGTGCTGCGGCACCGACACCTGGAGGTACTGCTGCTACTACCCGAACGGCAGCGTCTCCTGTGGCTCGTGCGTGAGGAGCTCCAGCAGCATCAAGTGGTGCTGAGGCCGGCGCAATGAACCAGTCCGGCGGCGGACATCCGCCGCCGGACATACACCCCCACGAGATCCCATCCTGAGGTGTCCATGCCTTACGTGCTCGCCATCGTGGTCCTCGTCGGCCTGCTGTGCCTGCTGGACCTGCTGTTGACCCTCGCTGTGATCCGCCGGCTGCGGGAGCACACGAAGCTGATCGACGCGCTGTACGAGGTCGTCGGCGCGGGTGGCCTTCCCGCATCCAGCGGCGGGACGGCCGTCGGTGAGATCGTCGGCGAGTTCGACGCCATGACCGTCGACGGAAACCCCGTGACGCGGGATCTCCTCCCCGGCGGCACGGTGGTCGCGTTCCTGTCACCGGACTGCAACGGCTGCCGTGAGCAGCTTCCCGAGCTGGTCTCATGGGCGGCCGGGCAGGACAGGTCGCGCGTGCTGGCGGTGGTCGACGGCCGCTCGGGCGACCCCGCGCACATCGTCACGGCGCTGTCGCCGGTCGCGTCGGTGATCCTGGAGGACGCGGACGGGCCGGTCGCCGACGCGTTCAAGGTGACGGCGTTCCCGAGCTTCTTCCAGGTGTCCGAGGGCGGCAAGGTGCTGGCCAGGGCGCCCAGGGTCTCCCGGCTGCCCGCCGGATCGCCCGCATGAGGGAGGCACCGCGGCCGCGTGTCCTGGCGGGATGTGCCGCACGGAGCGCCGGCATGGTGTGGCGGGCCGCCCCGATGCACATCGTGGGCTACCTGGCGGTGACGCTGGTGGGCGCCGTCACCCCCATCGCGGTGGCGTGGCTGACGAAGGCCGCGCTGGACGGGGTGGCGCAGGGGCAGGCCGCGATGCTGCTCGGCCCGGCGGTGGCGCTCGCCGCCGTGACCACCCTCGCCGCCGCGGTCTCCTACGCAGGACAGTATCTGCGGGCCGAGGTGGACCGCCGGGTGACGCTGCGGGCCAAGGATGAGTTGTTCGCCGCGGTTTGCGGCTTCCCCGGGCTGGCCCGCTTCGAGAGCCCGGCCTTCCTGGACCGGCTGAGACTGGCACAGCAGAGTGCGAGCAATCCGGGCCGGCTGGTGGACACCACCCTGTCGGTCGCGAGCAGCACGGTCACGGTCGCCGGTTTCGTCGGTTCGCTCGCACTGATCAGCCCGGTGTTCACGGCTCTTGTGCTGCTCTCCTCCGTGCCCGCGCTGCTGATCGAGCTGCGGCTGTCGCGGCAGCGGGTCGACATGATGTGGCGGATCGGGCCAGCCGAACGGCGGGAGCTGTTCTATGCCGAGCTGATGACCACCTCGGATTCCGCCAAGGAGATCCGCCTGTTCGATCTCGGCTCCTTCCTGAGGCTCCGCATGCTGGCCGAGCTGCGGACCGCCAACGCCGCCCGCCGCCGGATGGACCGGCGGGAGTTCTCCGTACAGGCGGGCCTGGCGGGCGCCGCGGCGGTCGTGGCCGGAGCGGGGCTGATCTGGGCGATACTCGCGGCCGGCCAGGGGCGGCTCAGCGTCGGTGACGTGTCGATGTTCGTGGCGGCCGTCGCGGGCGTGCAGGGGGCACTGAACGTCATGGTGTCGGCCGGGGTCATGGCCCACCAACAGTTATTGCTCTTCCACCATCACGTCACGATCGTGAACGCCGGGCCTGGCCTGCCCGTCCCTGATCGCCCTGGGCGGCTACCCGCGCTGCGGCGCGGCATCGAGCTGCGTGACGTCTGGTTCCGCTACAGCGACGACCACCCCTGGGTGCTGCGCGGCGTCGACCTGTTCATCCCGCACGGGCACATGGTCGGCCTGGTGGGACGCAACGGCACCGGCAAGAGCACGCTGGTGAAGCTGCTGTGCCGCTTCTACGACCCGACCCGCGGCGCGATCCTGTGGGACGGGGTCGACATCCGCGAGGTGGCGCCCGAGGCGCTGCGCGCCCGCATCGGTGCGGTGTTCCAGGACTTCGTCGCCTACGAGCTGACCGCCGCCGACAACATCGCGGTGGGCGACCTCACCGCGGCGGACGACCACGCGCGTCTCGAGCTGGCGGCCCGGGAAGCGGGCGTCCATGATGCGGTCTCGGCCCTGCCGTACGGCTATCGCACCATGCTGAGTCGCGAGTTCGCCCCCGATCAGGACGAGGAGCAGGACGGGGTGCTGCTGTCGGGCGGGCAGTGGCAGCGGCTGGCGCTGGCCAGGGCTTTCCTGCGGCACGACCAGGATCTGATGATCCTCGACGAGCCCAGCGCCGGGCTGGACGCGGAGGCCGAGCATGAGGTGCACAGCCGACTCGCGCGGCTTCGGTCGGGGCGCACCAGCGTGGTCATCTCCCACCGACTCGGCACGATCCGCGACGCCGACCTGATCGTGGTGCTGGCCGATGGCGTGGTCGTCGAAACCGGCACACACGCCACGCTGATGGCGAACGGCGGGGGGTACGCGTGCCTGTTCACCCGGCAGGCCGCCGGCTACCGGGACGGTGTCCAGCCGACGGGAGCCGCGTGATGTTCGTCATTCTGATCGTCGTCGGTCTGCCGGCCGCGGCCCTGCCGGTCGCCGCCGTATGGCTGCGCCGCCGATACCTGGTGGTGACCGTGCGAGGTGAGAGCATGCTGCCGACGTACCAGCCGGGCGAGCGCGTGCTCGTACGGCGGACCTCCGCGCGCTTCCTGCACACCGGCCAGGTGGTGGTGCTCAATGGCCCTCAACAGATCATCAAGCGCGTGGCGGCCGCCCCGGGCGACCCGATACCGAAAGAGACGGTGCCCGCGCTCAGCACCGCCCCCGGAACGCGAGTGCCGGCCGGTCACCTGGTCTTGCTTGGAGACAACCCCACCCGCTCACACGACTCCCGAGACTCGGGCTACTTCACGACGGACCGCCTGGTGGGCGTAGTCCTACGCAAGATGGGTTGACTTCCTCCCCCTCCTGAAGACGCGGGTTTCCTCGGAGGTTTCCGATAAAGCCCTTGGTGGGAAGGCGGCGGGCCGCCGCGGGATTGGCGG
>BCRI01000245.1 GCA_001552515.1 Sphaerimonospora mesophila NBRC 14179 = JCM 3151 | reverse complement strand
GGGCCTCGGGGAGGAGGGCGGTGCCGAGCCGGGAGACGCCCGCCTCGAGGCAGGCCGCCGCGACCGCGGCGGCGCCGTGGCCGTAGCCGTCGGACTTGACGATCGCCATCATCTCCGCCGGCCCGGCGTGCTCGGCCAGGACCCCGAGGTTATGCCGTACCGCGCCCAGATCGACCCGTGCTTCGGCATGGGTGACCAGGCGCGTTGTCGAAACGTTCACTTTCCCAGTCTGGCAGGTCGACCGGACTGAACGGGACCCATCACAGTGTGCGCAACGCCTCTGGGAGCGCCTGAGCCACGTCGAGAGCGGCGATCGGGGCCTCGCCGCGCCCCATCTGATCACCATGGACGGCGAGGCGCGCCGCCAGTCCGTGGACGTGCGCGGCGCAGGAGGCGGCGTCATAACAGCCGAGCCCGCCCGCCAGCAACGCCCCGGCGATGCCCGCCAGCACGTCGCCGGTGCCGCCGGTGGCCAGCCACGGCGTGCCCGTTGTGTTGACCCGCACGGGCCGGTCCTCCTCGGCGACCAGCGTGGTCGACCCCTTGAGCAGCACGGTCACGCCCAGCTCGACGGCGGCGCGCCGGACGTGCTCCAGCCGCCGCGCCTCGATCCGCTCCCTCGGCACGCCGAGCAGACGGGACAGCTCGCCGGCATGCGGAGTGATCAGGGTGGGGGCGTCCCGGCGCAGCAGCGCCCGATCGCGGGCGATCAGCGTCAGCCCGTCGGCGTCCACGAGCACCGGGACCCGGGTGGACAGCACGGCACGGGCCACCGCGTGCGCCTCCGGACCGGTCCCCAGGCCCGGGCCGAGCACCCACGCCTGCACCCGCCCGACCGCCTCGATGGGGTCTCCCGCGAGGGGATCGGCGATGACCGTGGTGACCGCCTCCGGCCAGCGGGCCCTGACCTGCTGCACCGGCTCGGCCGCACCCGCGAAGCGGACCAGGCCGGCCCCGGCCCGTACGGCTCCGCCGACCGCGAGCACGGCCGCACCCGTGTACAGATCGCTGCCCGCCGCGATGCCGACGACCCCGCGCCGGTATTTGTCGCTCTCGGCGCCCGGCCGGGGCAGCAGGTCGGCCACGTCCTCGTCGGTCGGCGCTGCGACGTCGGGGTCCGGGAGGTGCGGCCCGAGGCCGATGTCCACGAACTCCACGGCTCCGGCGAACCCCGCCCCCGGGTCGACGAGCAGGCCGTTCTTGTAGGCGCCGAAGGTCACGGTCACGTGGGCCCGCACCGCCGCGCCGTCCACCCGCCCGGTGCTCGCGTCGACCCCGCTCGGCACGTCCACCGCGACGACCAGGCCGGGGGCCTGCGCGGTCATCTCGGCCAGCGTGGCGTACGGCTCGCGCAGCGCTCCGCCGCCCCCGATGCCGACGAGGCCGTCCACGACGAGATCGGCGACCCGGATCGATCTGCGAACCCGGATCGATCCGAGGATCTCCTCCTCGCCGCTCAGACCGCGCAGGTCGATCACCCGGCCGCCGACCGCCAGCAGCGCGGCCAGGCCGCTCTCGTGCGCGCGCGACCCGGCGAGCACCGCCGTCACCCGGGCCCCACGACGGGCCAGCCGGGCTCCGGCGTACAACGCGTCACCGCCGTTGTCCCCGCTGCCGACGAGGAGGACGACGTGGGAGCCGTACACCCGGCCGCTGACCCCGGTGAGCAGCCCGGCGCAGACGACGGCGAGACCGGCGGCGGCACGCCCCATCAGCGTGCCCTCGGGCAGCTTCGCCATCAGCGCCTGCTCGGCCGTACGGATCTGATCTGAGGTGTAGGCGGTCCGCATGATCCGACGGTAGCCGCCCGCATGCGAGATCGCGATCACCCTGTGGACGACCGTCACATGGACTCGGCGATCACGTATGCGATGGCCATCCCGCCGTCGTGGGACAGGGACACGTGCCATCGGGTGACGCCGAGGCCGTCGGCCACCTCGGCCGCCCGGCCGGTGATCCGCAGCGCCGGCCTGCCGTACTCGCCTGTGACGATCTCGGCGTCGAGGTGGCTCAACCCGGGCGGTGCGCCGAGCGCCTTGGCGACCGCCTCCTTGGCGGCGAACCGCGCGGCCAGGGACGGCACCGCGAGCTCGCGCTCCGCCTCGGTGAACAGGCGGCCGCGCAGAGCGGGCGTGCGCTCCAGCGCGGCGGCGAAGCGGGCCACGTCCACCACGTCCACCCCGATGCCCACGATCACGCGGCCAGCGTACGCCGGGGAGACCGGGAAACGGCGGCATGGGAGACCGACGCGGAGAGCCCGGCCAGGAGGAGGATCATTCCCCTTCCCGCGCCGAAGTAATCCATCGATTTTCGTCCACAGGCTGTGCATACGGCACGCGCGCACCCTCCGGCGGCGGACCGGGAGGCCGTGGGTACGCTTGGCCGACGTGGCAGATGGGGACGCATACGTCGAACTCAGCCGAGAGCAGTGGCGTGACCGCCGGAAGAACACGCCGCTCACGCTGACCGAGGTGGAGCTGGCCGAGTTGCGCGGCGTCGACGATCCGATCGACCTCGCCGAGGTGACCGACATCTATCTGCCGCTCACCCGGCTGCTCAATCTGCACTTCACCGGCTCCCGGCAGCGCAGTGCGGCCGTCGGGGCGTTCCTGGGCGAGTCCGCCTCGCCGCTGCCGTACGTGCTGGGCATCGCGGGGAGCGTCGCGGTCGGCAAGTCGACCACGGCCCGTCTCCTGCACACGCTGCTGGCCCGCTGGCCCGAGCATCCGCGGGTCGACCTGATCACCACCGACAGCTTCCTCTACCCGAACAAGGTGCTGGAGGAGCGCGGGATCATGCACCGCAAGGGCTTCCCCGAGAGCTACGACAGGCGCGCGCTGGTGCGCTTCGTCGCCGCCGTCAAAGCGGGTAACCCGGCGGTCGACGCACCGGTCTACAGCCACCTGGAGTACGACATCGTGCCCGGCGCGGTGCAGACGGTGCGCCGTCCCGACATCCTCATCGTGGAGGGCCTCAACGTCCTGCAGCCGGCGCCGCCTGCCTCGCTCGCCGTGTGCGACTACTTCGACTTCTCCATCTACGTGGACGCCCGGGTCGAGGACATCAGGAACTGGTACGTCGACCGCTTCCACAAGCTGCGCCGTACGGCCTTCGCCGACCCCAAGTCGTACTTCAACCACATCGCGGCGCTCTCCCACGAGGAGGCGACCTCGTTCGCCGAGAACGTGTGGCGCGACATCAACGAGCGCAACCTGATCGAGAACATCGCGCCCACCCGCGGCCGGGCCGGCCTGATCCTCAGGAAGGGGCCCGACCACTCCGTCCGTCACGTACGGCTCCGCCGTACATAAACGCGCCCCGCGGAGGCCGCGCGCCGGGTCCGCCCGCTGGGTAGGGTGCGGATCATGACAGCGAGCACATGCTTCGCGACCGAGGGCCTGACCAAACGATTCCCCCGGGTCACGGCGCTCGACGAGCTGACGGTGTCGGCGGGGACGGGGGTGACCGGCCTGGTCGGCGCCAACGGCGCGGGCAAATCGACGCTGATCAAGATCCTGCTCGGCCTCGCCGCCCCGACGTCGGGACGGGCCTCCGTCCTCGGCATGGACACGCTCACCCAGGGCCCCCGGATCCGGCGGGCGGTGGGCTACATGCCCGAGCACGACTGCCTCCCGCCCGACATATCGGCCACGGAGTTCGTGGTCCACATGGCCAGGATGTCCGGCCTGCCTCGTACGGCGGCCCGCGAACGCGCGGCGGACACGCTGCGCCACGTGGGGCTCCAGGAGGAGCGCTACCGGCCCATCGGCGGCTACTCCACGGGCATGCGCCAGCGGGTCAAACTCGCCCAGGCGCTCGTCCACGACCCTCAGCTGATCTTCCTCGACGAGCCGACCAACGGCCTCGACCCGCAGGGCCGCGACGACATGCTCGCGCTGATCCGGCGCATCGGCACCGAGTTCGGCATCAGCGTGCTGGTCACCTCGCACCTGCTGGGCGAGCTGGAGCGGGTCTGCGACCACGTCATCGTGATCGACGGCGGGCGGCTGCTGCGTTCGTCGGCCATCCGGGAGTTCACCCAGACCACCCACGCGGTGGCCATCGAGGTGGAGGACGGGCTGGAGCCCCTGGCCGAGCGCCTCGGCCGGATGGGCGAGGCGGTGACCGTACAGGGCAGGCTGCTGACCGTGCAGGTGCCGGCGGACGCCGATCCGGCCCGTACGTTCGATGCGGTGCGCGACGCCGTCTGCGATCTCGACCTCCATCTCGTCCGGCTGGAGCAGCGCCGCGGCCGCATCGAGGATGTGTTCAGGGAACCCGTGCCGAAGGAGCCGGTGACGTCATGAGCTCCGAGCCGACCGCGGTCATCCAC
>BCRI01000244.1 GCA_001552515.1 Sphaerimonospora mesophila NBRC 14179 = JCM 3151 | reverse complement strand
CGCCGGGCAGCGGCGTTCCCTTGTAGCCGAGCCTGGTGGCCTTGGCCTTCTCCGCCTCTACCTGAGTGATCTTGCCGAGCTGTGCCATCCGGTCCAGCACGACGTTGCGCCGCTTCAGCAGCCGTTCGCGGTGCTTGCGGCCCAGGTTGGGATCGGTGGCGTTGGGATCCTGTACGGCACCGGCCAGCGTCGCGGCCTGCGGCAGGGTGAGGCGGGACGCCGGGACGCCGAAGAACCGCTTGGCCGCCGCCTCCACGCCGTAGGCGCTCGCCCCGAAGTAGGCGATGTTGAGGTACTTCTCCAGGATCTCGTCCTTGGTGTACTTCTTCTCGACCGCCATCGCGTGCCGCAGCTCGGTGAGCTTACGCGCGTAGCTGGCCTCCAGCGCCCTGGCCTTCTCCTTCTCGGTGACGGCGGAGTTGAGCAGCACCTGCTTGACGTACTGCTGGGTGATGCTGGAGCCGCCCTGGCTCACCCCGCCCGCCTGCAGGTTCCTCGCGAACGCGCGGATCGTCCCCTCGATGTCGATCGGCCCGTGCTCATAGAACCGGTAGTCCTCGATCGAGATGATCGCGGTCTTCATGATGTCGGCGACCCGGTCGAGGGGGACGACCTCGCGATACTCCTCGTAGAACCTCGCGATCTCCCGGCCCCTGGCGTCCTGCACGATCGTGACCTCGGCCGGGGGAGGCTCCGCCAGGTCCACCGGCTTGAGCTGCAGCTCGTCGGTCGCGAACGCGATGCCGAAGCCCACACCACCGACGGCGGGTAATGCGATCGCCGCCAGCACCGTGCCCGCCGCCGTCCCCAGCGCGGCCAGGCGCACGATCTTCGACGCGGCCCCCGAGCGGCCCTCGCGCCGTCCAGACATGAAACGCCCCGTTTCTTTCCTGTTCTGCTGCTGCCGTCCGAAAGGCAGCAGCAAAACAGATCGACCGCCTCATGTCTAATACGTAATGAAGATGCGATTGATATCGGTTCATGGATGATCGCAGGTCATGCCGGTTGCGCCGAGGCCGCCGCACGATCAGCGGACCACCGCGGCCGGCCTCGGCGTCAGCCGCGAGGGGCGGGCCTGGTGCCGATGACCGCGGTGGCGTCCAGGTCGTCCGACCCGGTCAGGCGCGCGGTCAGCCCGCCGTCGACCACCGCTTCGACGGCCGGTCGCGCCTGGTTCCGGCCCGTCTCGACCAGCAGGTGGCCGCCCGGCGCGAGCCAGGCCGGCGCCTCGGCGATCACTCGCCGCACGACGTCCAGCCCGTCGGCTCCGCCGTCCAGCGCCACCTGCGGTTCGTGCAGGCGGGCCTCCGGCGGCAGCAGCCCGATCGCCTCGGTGGGCACGTAGGGCGCGCTGGCGACCAGGACGTCGACCCGGCCGCGCAGCGTGCCGGGCAGCGCGTCGTACAGGTCGCCCCGATGCACCCGGCCGCCCACGCCGGCGACGTTGCGGCGGGCGCACCGCACCGCCGCCGGATCGATGTCGGCCAGGTGCAACTCGACCGGGTGAGCCGTGCCCGCCGCCGCTGCCAGCGCCGCCCCTATGGCGCCGGAGCCGCAGCACAGGTCGACCACCACGGGCCGGGTGCGGGCGGGCAGGCCGCGGATGAGCGCGATCGCCTGGCGTGCGAGGAACTCGGTGCGGCGGCGGGGGACGAACACCCCTGGCTCCACCGCCATCCGCAGGCCGCAGAACTCCGCCCAGCCCACGACGTGTTCGAGGGGGAGACCGGACGCTCGCCGCGCCACCATCGCGGCCAGCTCGTCCGGTGTACGCGCGGCGCGGACGAGCAGACCCGCCTCGTCCTCGGCGAAGACACAGCCGGCCGACCGGAGCCTGGCCACGATCTCGGACATGGGGAGCAGGGGAGAAGAGGAACCCGACATAGGGCGCCTTTCGGAATGCCGTGGGGCTCCGATCGCCTACGCGGGGCGAGGAGAGGGGAGCACCCGACCCGATCTGACGGAAATGGGGCTCACCTCCTCGGGACGATCACTTGCGAGGCGTAAACGCTATCAGAGGCGGTCACGGCCCCCGGCGGCCGGCCCGTCGTACGGCCCGTCGTACGGCTCGGCGGGCCGTACGACGGGCAACGGCGACCGGTTCAGGGCCGATCGGTGATCGGGACGTACACGGCGCCGCCCTGGTCGCGGAACTGGGCGGACTTCTCGGCCATCCCCGCCGTGAGCGCCTCCGACTCCGTCAGCCCCCGCTCGGCGGCGAACCGCCGCAGGTCATGGCTGATCTTCATGGAGCAGAACTTCGGACCGCACATGGAGCAGAAGTGCGCGGTCTTGGCGGGTGCGGCCGGGAGCGTCTCGTCGTGGAACGACCGGGCGGTGTCGGGGTCGAGCGACAGGTCGAACTGGTCCTCCCAGCGGAACTCGAACCTCGCCTCCGACAGCGCGTCGTCCCACGCCTGGGCCAGCGGATGGCCCTTGGCCAGGTCGGCGGCGTGCGCCGCGATCTTGTAGGTGATCACGCCGGTCTTCACGTCGTCCCTGTCGGGCAGGCCGAGGTGCTCCTTGGGGGTGACGTAGCACAGCATGGCCGTGCCGTACCAGCCGATCATGGCGGCGCCGATGCCGGAGGTGATGTGGTCGTAGCCGGGGGCGATGTCGGTGACCAGCGGCCCGAGCGTGTAGAAGGGGGCGTCGTCGCACAGCTCGCGCTGCAGCTCCACATTCTCCTTGATCTTGTGCATCGGCACGTGACCGGGGCCCTCGATCATCACCTGCACGTCGTGCTCCCGGGCGATCGCGGTCAGTTCGCCCAGCGTGCGCAGCTCGGCGAACTGGGCCTCGTCGTTGGCGTCGGCGATCGAGCCCGGCCGCAGCCCGTCGCCGAGGGAGAACGCCACGTCGTAGGCGGCGAGGATCTCGCACATCTCCGCGAAGTGCTCGTACAGGAAGCTCTCCCGGTGATGTGCCAGGCACCACGCCGCCATGATCGACCCGCCGCGCGAGACGATGCCGGTCTTGCGGCGGGTGGTCAGCGGCACGTACGCCAGGCGGACCCCGGCGTGCACGGTCATGTAGTCGACGCCCTGCTCGCACTGCTCGATCAGGGTGTCGCGGTACACCTCCCACGACAGGTCGGCGGCCACCCCGCCCACCTTCTCCAGTGCCTGGTAGATGGGTACGGTCCCGATCGGCACGGGGGAGTTACGGATGATCCACTCGCGGGTGGTGTGGATGTCCCGGCCGGTGGACAGGTCCATGACCGTGTCGGCGCCCCAGCGGGTGGCCCAGGTCATCTTCTCCACCTCCTCCTCGATGGAGGAGGTGACCGCCGAATTGCCGATGTTGGCGTTGATCTTCACGAGGAAGTCGCGGCCGATGATCATCGGTTCGCTTTCGGGGTGGTTGACGTTGACCGGGATGATGGCCCGTCCCGCGGCCACCTTCTCCCGGACGAACTCGGGGCTCACCCCCTCCCTGACCGCGACGAACTCCATCTCCCGGGTGATCACGCCGCGCCGGGCGTAGGCGAGCTGGGTCACCGGCGCGCCGGTCGCGCGCAGCGCCCGGCCCGGGCCGCCCGGGGTGACGTCGCCGCGTTCGCGGATCCACTCCTCGCGCAGCCGTGGCAGTCCCCGGCCGAGGTCGGTGGTGACGGCCGGGTCGGTGTACGGCCCGGAGGTGTCGTAGAGCCGTACCCGTTCGCCGTTGGACAGCAGGACCTCGCGCATCGGCACCCGCAGATCACCCACGTGGACCTTGGCGAAACGGGGCCCGGAAGGACGGCCTTCGGAAGGACGAGACCTGGAATAACGCGCGTCGCTCATCTGCGCAACTCCCTTCGCCGGCATTACCCGGAGCAGGTTCTGGCGGTCGGCGGCTGATCGATAGCCGTCCTCTCAGCCCGGTCACACCGGGCTCCCGCGTCGGACGGCGTCACCGTAACCCGGCCCCGGATGACGCGCAAGGGCGTGATCGCCTTACCTGCACGCCATCGCGGCCATGTCCGCCGGCAGCGGTCTCCAGTCAATCCCCGCGCGCGTGGTCGGCGGGGTCCGGCAGGACCGCGGCCAGCCGGTCGATCTTCTCGTTGAGCGCCCGGATCTCTTTCATCACCGCGATGTGCTGCTCCAGCTCCAGCGCCTGGTCCTCCTCCCACCGGACGGCGTTGACCTCCTGCTCCATCGCGGAGACGATCACGCCGATGAGCAGGTTGAGGACGAAGAACGCCGAGACCACGATGAAGCCGGCGAAGAAGACCCAGGCCAGCGGCTCGGTGGCCATCACGTCCTCGGCGACCTGCGGCCAGTTCTCCACGGTGAGCACCGTGAACATCGTGAACAGCGACTTTCCGAGGTTCCCGAAGTGCTGCGGCGCCGCC
>BCRI01000243.1 GCA_001552515.1 Sphaerimonospora mesophila NBRC 14179 = JCM 3151 | reverse complement strand
CGACGATGTCCGGCGTGATCGGCTCGACGTAGGTGGCGTCGGCGAACTCGGGATCCGTCATGATCGTGGCCGGGTTGCTGTTGACCAGGATCACGCGGAAGCCCTCGCTGCGCAGCACGCGGCAGGCCTGGGTGCCCGAGTAGTCGAACTCGCACGCCTGTCCGATCACGATGGGCCCGGAGCCGATCACCATGACCGACCTGATGTCCGTGCGCTTAGGCACCCTTCTCCTCCATGTTCGTGGTCGCGCTCGGCCGGCCGTCCGCCCCGCTCGTCCGTCCCCTCGACCGCTCCATCAGCTCGCAGAACTCGTCGAACAGGTACGCGGCGTCGTGCGGCCCGGCCGCCGCCTCCGGGTGGTACTGCACGCTGAAGGCGGGCCGCTCCAGCAGGCGCAGCCCCTCCACACAGCCGTCGTTCAGGTTGACGTGACTCACCTCGGCCGGGCCGTACGGCGTGTCGAACGGCCCGTCCGTCGGGGCCTGTACGGCGAAGCCGTGGTTGTGCGCCGAGATCTCCACCTTGCCGGTGCGCACGTCCTTGACCGGCTGGTTCACCCCGCGGTGGCCGTAGCGCAGCTTGTAGGTGCCCAGGCCCAGCGCCCGGCCGAAGATCTGGTTGCCGAAGCAGATGCCGAAGAACGGCACCCCCGCGTCCAGCACCCCGCGCAGCGCCCCGACGGGCCCGTCCGCGGTCGCCGGGTCGCCGGGGCCGTTGGAGAAGAACACGCCGTCGGGGTCGAGCGCCAGGATGTCGGCCGCGGTGGCGGAGCCGGGCAGGATGTGCACGTCGCAGCCGCGTTCCGCCAGCCGCTGCGGCGTCATGGCCTTGATCCCGAGGTCGATCGCCGCCACGGTGAAGCGCCGCTCCCCCGTGGCCGGCACGATGTACGGCTCACGCGTGGAGACCTCGCCGGACAGGTCGGCTCCGGCCATGCCGGGTGAGCGCCGCACCCGCTCCAGGAGCTCCTCGACCGGGGCGAGCGCAGGACCGGAGAAGACTCCGGCGCGCATCGCGCCGCGCTCGCGCAGGTGGCGGGTGAGCGCGCGGGTGCCGGGCATGGCGATGCCGACCACGCCCTGTCCGCGCAGGTAGTCCTCCAGCGATCCGTGCGACCGCCAGTTCGACGCGATGCGGGCGGGCTCGCGCACGACGTAGCCGGCGACCCAGATCTTGCGCGACTCCGGGTCCTCCAGGTTCACGCCGGTGTTGCCGACGTGCGGCGCGGTCATCGCGACGATCTGCCGGTGGTAGGAGGGGTCGGTGAGCGTCTCCTGATATCCGGTCATGCCGGTGTTGAAGACCATCTCGCCGAACGTCTCCCCCTCGGCGCCGTAGGGGGTGCCCTCGAAGACGCGGCCGTCCTCGAGCACGAGCAGTGCTGTCGTCATACGAGCTTCCCTTCAAGCACGGTGGGGCGGCCGCGGAGGAACGTGGCCACGACACGGCCGGGCAGCGTCATGCCTTCGTACGGCGTGTTGCGGCTCCTCGACACCATTGCCGTGGGATCCACCCGGGCCCGCACCGACGGGTCGTAGAGGGTGATGTTGGCGGGGGCGCCGGCCTCGATCGGGTGGCCGTGCCCGGCCAGCCTGCCGATCCGCGCCGGCCTGGCGGACATGCGGTCGGCCACGCCCGCCCAGTCGAGCAGGCCGGTCTCGACCATGGCCTCCTGGACCGCGGACAGTGCGGTCTCCAGCCCGATCATGCCCATCGCCGCCGCGGCCCACTCGGTCTCCTTGTCCTCGACCGGGTGGGGGGCGTGATCGGTGGCGACGCAGTCGATCGTGCCGTCGGCCAGGGCCTCGCGCAGCACCCGGACGTCCTCGGCCGTGCGCAGCGGCGGGTTCACCTTGTAGATCGGGTTGTACGGCCCCAGCGGCGACTTCTCGGCGCAGGAGTCCGTGAGCAGCAGGTGATGCGGGGTGACCTCGGCCGTGACGTCCCAGCCCTTCGACTTGGCCCAGCGGAGGATCTCCACGGAGCCGGCCGTCGAGACGTGGCACACGTGCAGGCGGGAGCCGACGTGCGCGGCCAGCAGGCAGTCACGGGCGATGATCGCCTCCTCGGCGACGGCCGGCCAGCCGGTCAGGCCGAGCCTGGCGGAGACCTCGCCCTCGTTGAGCTGGGCGCCCTCGGTCAGGCGCGGCTCCTGGGCGTGCTGGGCCACGACGCCGTCGAAGGCCTTGACGTACTCGAGCGCCCGCCGCATCAGCACCGCGTCGGACACGCACATGCCGTCGTCGGAGAAGACACGGACCCGGGCCGCCGACTCGGCCATCGCGCCGAGCTCGGCGAGCTGGCGGCCCTCCAGGCCCGAGGTGACCGCGCCGACCGGCTGGACGTCGCAGTGTCCGTAGGTCCGCCCCAGGTGCCAGACCTGCTCGACGACGCCCGCCGTGTCGGCGACCGGGGAGGTGTTGGCCATGGCGTGGACGGCCGTGAAGCCGCCGCGTGCCGCCGCCCGGGTGCCGGTCTCGACGGTCTCGGCGTCCTCCCGGCCCGGCTCGCGCAGGTGGGTGTGCAGGTCCACGAGGCCGGGCAGGGCGATGAGGCCGTCGGCGTCGACGATCTGGTCGACCCGGTGGTCCTCCCGGCCGCCGGGCCGCTCGCCGACCTCCGCGATCACGCCGTCGCGGATCAGGATGTCGCGCGGGTCGGCGCCAAGGATCCTGGCGCCCCTGATGAGGATGGTGCTCACTCGGTCCCTCCGATCGCGGACTCGGAACCGCCCAGCAGCAGATAGAGGACGGCCATGCGGACGGTCACGCCGTTGCCGACCTGCTCGACGATGGTGGAGCGGGCGGAGTCGGCGACCTCGGCCGAGATCTCCATGCCGCGGTTCATCGGCCCGGGATGCATGACGATCGCGTCGTCGTGCAGGCGGGCGAAGCGGTCGCGGTCGAGCCCGTAGCGGCGGCTGTACTCCCGGGCGGAGGGGAAGTAGGCCGCGTTCATCCGTTCGAGCTGCACGCGCAGCATCATCACCACGTCCGTCTTCGGCAGGACGGCGTCGAGGTCGTAGGAGACCTGGCAGGGCCAGGTGCCGACCGCAACCGGCAGCAGGGTCGGCGGCGCGACCAGGGTGACCTCGGCGCCCAGCGTGTGCAGCAGCGCCACGTTTGAGCGGGCCACCCGGCTGTGCAGCACGTCGCCGACGATGGCCACCTTGAGGCCGTCGAGCCTGCCCATCCTGCGGCGCATGCTGAACGCGTCCAGCAGCGCCTGGGTCGGGTGCTCGTGGGTGCCGTCGCCGGCGTTCACCACGCTGCCGTGCACCCAGCCGGCGAGCCGGTGCGGCGCGCCGGAGGCGCCGTGCCGGATGATCACGGCGTCGGCGCCCATGGCCTCCAGGGTGAGCGCGGTGTCCTTGAGCGACTCCCCTTTGGAGAGGCTCGACCCGCGCGCCGAGAAGTTGATGACGTCGGCCGACAGGCGCTTGGCCGCGGCCTCGAACGAGATGCGGGTGCGGGTGGAGTCCTCGAAGAACAGGTTGACCACCGTGCGGCCGCGCAGCGTCGGCAGCTTCTTGATGGAGCGTTCCGAGACCCTCGCCAGCTCCTCGGCGGTGTCGAGGATGAGCAGCGCGTCGTCGCGGGTGAGGTCGGCCGCGGAGATCAGGTGGCGCTTCATCGCGACTCCTCCTTGATGAGCAGCACGGCGTCGCGCCCGTCCGTCTCCTCCAGATAGACCTTGACCTTCTCGCTCTTGGCCGTGGGCAGGTTCTTGCCCACGTAGTCGGCGCGGATCGGCAGCTCGCGGTGGCCCCGGTCGACGAGCGTCGCGAGCTGGACGGCCGTGGGCCGGCCCACGTCGTTCAGCGCGTCGAGCGCGGCGCGTACCGTCCTGCCGGAGTAGAGGACGTCGTCGACGAGGACGACCGTCCTGCCGTCGACCCCCTCCGGGGGCAGCTCGGTGCGGCCGAGCGGGCGGGCGGGCCGCAGGCGCAGATCGTCGCGGTACATCGTGATGTCGATGGCGCCGACGGGAACCTTGACGCCCTCGAACTGCGCGATGCGCTCGGCGAGCCGGTACGCCAGCGTCGCGCCGCGAGTGGGGATCCCGAGCAGTACGACGCTCCGGGCGCCCTTGGTTCGTTCGAGGATCTCGTGCGCGATCCGGGTCAACGCCCGGTGGATATCAGGCCCTTCAAGCACGGCACGCGCTTGGTTTCGGGCGACTTCAGGCACGGCGAAATCACCACCTTTCCCGCCTCACGGGACGGGTCTTAAAGGATGTCGGCCGTCAGCGTATCAGCAGGCCCTGTGCCGCCCGCGGGGAGGACCGCCCGGCGGCGGGGCCGATCACATGGCCGGGAGCGGGGGCCGAGTCGGCCGGGGACCGCGGGGGCGTAGAGGCGGGGGGCGTGGGGGCGTAGA
>BCRI01000242.1 GCA_001552515.1 Sphaerimonospora mesophila NBRC 14179 = JCM 3151 | reverse complement strand
GGCACAGCGAGCTGATCGCGCGGTACTCGGGTGGGCGGCCGGACAGATCGAGGTGGGCCGTGGTCGCCGACGACACGAGCGCCTCGATCGCGAGCTGCATGCGCGGGGTCGTACGCCCTCCGGTCACGGTGAAGGGGCGGACCGGGGACGCGGGCTCCTGGGGGATCGGGGCGCCGCCGTGCGGCTGCCCCCACGGGTCCACCGTCACCTCCGCGAGTGGGACGACTGCAGCTCGGCGCGCAGCGCCGGCGTGAGCACCTGTCCCGCTCGATCCACCAGCAACGTCATCTGATACGCCACGAGTCCGAGGTCCGAGTCCGGCGCGGCCAGCACGGCCAGGCACGACCCGTCGCTGATCGACATGATCAGCAACAGCCCGCGCTGCATCTCGACGACCGTCTGCGTCACCGCCCCGCCCTCGAACACCCGCGAGGCGCCCTGCGTCAGGCTGATCAAACCCGCCGCCACCGCCGCAAGCTGATCGGCCCGATCGGGTGGGAATCCGTCGGAATAGGCCAGTGGCAGACCGTCGGCCGCCACGACGACCGCATGCGCCACGCCGGGAACCGAGCCGACGAAGTCGCTGATCAACCAGTTGAGCCCGCGCGCTGCCTGACTCATCTCCATCATCGCTGCTCCCCTTCTCTCATCGGGTAGCCCTGGTCCTCGCTGATCTCCCCGCGCGCCACGGCGCGGCCCTGCCGTACGCCCTGCTGGAAGCTCGACAGGCGGCTCCGGGCGCGATCGGGTGACAGGACCGGCGGCGGCGGCGCGGCGGAAGCCGCCGCCGCGTCGGCCGAGCCCGGCACCAGGTTGGCCTTGGGGACCCGCTTGGGCAGGCCGGAGGTGGTCTTTCCGTCGGAGGCGGGCTGCTGGGCGACCGCGGCGGCGGTCTGCCAGCCGGCGTCGACGGCGGACGGCCGCTGCCATTCCGACTCCGCCTCGGTCGGCGTGGTCCTCTTGAACCACGCGGACTCGACGGAAGCGAAGATCGGCAGGAACTCTTCGGGCGGCTCCTCCAGCGGCGCGTTCCGCAGGACCGGCATCGGACCGGTCGCCGCCTCGTCCGGAACGTCGTCGTGGCGACGCGGCCGCATCCCGGCACCCCCGTGAGGAGCGGCGGGAGGAACGGCGGGGGTGAAATGCGGGCCGGTGTTGTGACCGAGGGGGGCCGTCGGGGCCGCGGGCGGGATCGCCGAGGGCGGCATGGCCGAACGCGGCGCGATCGGCGAGCGTGCGGGCCACTCCGACTGGCTCGGCTGGAGACTCGACTGGGGGCTCCACGAGGGGGCGAACGCGCCGTGGGCCGGCGGCTGGTAGGCGGGCCGGCTCATCAGCGCCTCCGGCAGCAGGACCATCGCGGTCAGGCCTCCGCCGTCGTGCGGTCTGAGCTGCACCCGGATGCCGTTGCGCAGCGCGAGCCGGCCGACCACGAACAGGCCCATCCGCCGGGACACCGACACGTCCACGACCGGGGGGTTGGAGAGGCGATGGTTCGCCTGGGCGATCTCCTCGTTGGTCATGCCGATGCCGGAGTCCGTGATGGAGATCATCACTCCGCCGCCGTCGATGCTGTTCCCCGACACGGTCACGCGGGTGTCCCTGGCCGAGAACGACAGCGCGTTCTCGACGAGCTCGGCGAGCAGGTGGATGACGTCGTTGACGGACTGCCCGGCGATGGCGACGTCACCGGGCACGTTGAGCGCCACCCGCTCATATCCCTCGACCTCCGACAGGGACGCGCGGAGCACGTCGGTGATCTCGACGGGCCGGCTCCAGCGGCGTGCGGGCTCCTGGCCGGCGAGGACCAGGAGGTTCTCACTGTTGCGCCGCATGCGGGTGGCCAGGTGGTCGAGCTTGAACATGTCGGCCAGGCGCCGCTCGTCCTGCTCGCCCTGCTCCAGACCGTCGATCAGCGTGATCTGCCGCTCCACCAGGGTCTGCGTGCGCCGCGACAGGTTCACGAACATGGCGTTGATGTTGCTGCGCAGCTGGGCCTCGTCGCCGGCCAGCCGTACGGCTTCGCGGTGCACCTCGTCGAAGGCCCGCGCGACCTCGCCGATCTCGTCGGCGGAGTGTACGCCGATCGGCTGCACCTCGGGCCGGCCGCGCCCGCCGTCGGCGTCACGCAGCCGCTGCACGAGTTCGGGCAGGCGTCGCCCGGCGACCTCCAGCGCCTCGCTGCGCAACCTGCGCAGCGGATGCACCAGCGATCGGGCCATGACGGCGGTGATGAGCAGGACCAGCAGCAGGACCGCGGTGATCAGGATGGCGCTGAACACGGCCGCGTTGCGTTCGGCCGCCTGGAGTTCGGCGCTCCTGGTGATGGCGGACTTGGTGATGGTCTCGGAGACCTCCCGCATCAGGTCGGCCTGCTTGCTGATCGCGGCGAACCACCGCTCCTCGTCGGAGCTCCTGCGGTCGAGGTTGCGGATCGGCAACCCGGCCGCGTTGAGGAAGCGCGCCCGGTTGATGAAGAACCTCGCCCGGTCGATCAGCTGGTTGGTCACGGTGTCGGCGTAGTACTGACGCTGGGCGATGGTCGCCTCGGCGTTGAACGAGGTCAGCTCGCTCCGCTCACCGGCGGCCGCGGCCGTGAAGGCGTCGAACTCGTCCTGCTCGAACCGCTGCCTGGCCAGCGCCAGGGCGAGCAGCGCGCGCTGCTGCGAGACCGCCTCCTGGGCGCGAGCCAGCGCGCCGAGCGCCTTGATGCTCGCAGCGAGCGCCTCGTCCGGCACTCCCTGCCCCGCCGCGTCGTAGAGCCGCAGCAGGTCGGCGGTGACGAGCCGATACTTCTCGAGGGTGCGCAGCGGCTGGAGCTGGCTTTCGAGCGCGATCTTACGCAGCGCGGGCAGGTCGGTCAGCCGCCCCAGCGCGCGGGAGAGTTCCGCCCGGCCGAGTTCTCCCAGCGTGTCGCCGTCGGACGCGGCCTTGCTCCGGACCAGCTCCACCGCCGCGTCGACGACCTTGTGCTGGTTGTTGATCAGCGTGAGGACCGAGTTCGAGCGGCGGCCGCCCGCCACGTATCTGACGGAGAGGTCGCGCTCCAGCTGGATCTCTTGGGCCAGCGTGCCGATGCGGGCGACGAGTTCGACCGCTCCGCGCACGCGCTGGTACTCGGCGGCGCTGCCGATCGAGGTGATCACTCGCAGGCCGCCGAGCAGGACCGCGACGACCGTCGGCAGCACGATCAGCGCCAGGAGCCGGCTGCGTACGCGCCAGTTCTTCAGCGCCATCGGGCTCCCGGTGGCGTGCCCGGCCGAACTCCCGGTCCGGGCCCCCGGCGGCCGTCGCCCGCTCGTGGTGGTCGTCGCGCCGCCGACACCCGCTCCGCCGGGCGGTTCGGGATCGGCGCGGCGACCGCCCTCGATCGTTGCTGTCCTCACTGGTCGCAACCTCTCGCGCTGGTCCTCGGGAAAGAGTTTCGCGGTGGGCCCGTACGGGAAACCCCACAAGTCATCGGCAATTTGAGCATAAATGGACGAGCTAGACCAAGGCTTCGAATATATTTGGAACGATCCAAAAAGCACCGAATAGCGTTCTAAAGTGACCATAAGTGAGGTGTCCAGCAGTATCCGGATGATGGCATGTCAGGTGCTAAACACGGTTACGCCTTGGCATCGGTCCAAACCTCCAGTAGATCAGATAGTTGGACATAATGGACGTTCGGGGAAGTTGTATGACATATATGACCGAATGCTGTTAAGTCGTTTTGACTCCGGTACGCTTCTCGCCCGTCGCCCGTCTTCGCTTGATCACCTGACCAGTCGGGCGTCACTCCCCGCCAAAGGAGAGCTAATGAGGCTTATGGGGCGAACCTTCGCCATAGGTGTCGCGGCCGTGCTGGCCCTGACCGCTTGCAGCACCGAGACATCGTCCGACTCCTCCGCCGACGGCTCCGCCCTGGAGAAGACCACGCTGGTCGTGGGCACGATCCCCGTCCCGGACATCGCGCCGCTCCAGGTCGCCATCGACCGCGGCTTCTTCAAGGAGGAGGGCTTGGAGGTCAAGACCGAGGTCCTCGCGGGCGGCGCCATCGGCATCCAGAAGATCCTGGGCGAGAGCATCGACCTGACACTCAGCGCCTATATCGGCACCTTCCTGGCGCAGGAGAAGGGCGCGGGGAAGTTCAAGTTCGTGGCCGACAGTTATGGTTCCGCCCCCGGCGCCTTCGTGATCATGGCCAAGAAGGACTCCCCCATCAAGAGCGCGGCCGACCTCAAGGGGAAGAAGATCGCCGTCAATACCTTCAACAACCTCAGCCAGCTGACGGCCGAGGTCCAGATGAGGGTGGCGGGGGTGACCGCGACCCAGGACCAGTTCGTCGAGAAGCCATACCCCGACATGCCGGCCGCCCTGGAAAACGGTCAGGTCGATGCGGCAGCTATGGTCGAGCCGTTTATCACCGTCGCGTCCAAGGCGGGCGCCAGAATCGTCACCGACCAAATGACCGGACCGACCGAGGACTTTCCCGTCGCCGGCTGGCTGACCACGGAAAGCATCGCCAACAAGTACCCGAAGACGTTGGCCGCCTTCCAGCGTGCCCTCGGCAAGGCCCAGCAGCTCGTCGCGAACGACCGAAAGATCGTGGACGAGGTGCTGCCCAAGTACACCAAGATCGACGCTGCCACGGCGGCGGTAATCGCCCTGGGCTCCTAT
>BCRI01000241.1 GCA_001552515.1 Sphaerimonospora mesophila NBRC 14179 = JCM 3151 | reverse complement strand
CAGGCTCACCTTCCTGACCTTCGAGGACTCGAACGGCTTCGATCCTGTTCTGCTGCGTGCCGGGGCCAGGGCCGGCGACTCCAACCAGGCGTCTGCGATCTTCGACGTCCTCCTGTACCCGGACCCCGAGACGCTCGAGATGAAGATGCAGACCGCCGAGTCGTTCACGAGCAAGGACCACGTCACGTGGGACCTCAAGATTCGCGACGGCGTGACCTTCACGGACGGCACTCCGTACGACGCCGAGGCCGTGAAGTTCAACTGGGAACGGATCGGTGATCCGGCCAACGGCTCGCCGGCCATCGGCGGCATGGCGCCGGTGAAGACGCTCGAGGTCGTCGACCCGTTGACCCTCCGGATCGTCCTCGACGGGCCCTATCCGCAGTTCCCCAGCCTCGTCGCGCGCTACCTGGCGTACGTCGGCTCTCCCACGGCGATCAAGAAGCTCGGTGACGAGTTCGCCCAGACACCGGTCGGCGCGGGTCCCTACATGGTCGAGAGCTGGGTGCGTAGCAGCGAGCTCCGGCTCGTCAAGAACCCGAACTACTGGCAGAAGGGTCGTCCGTATCTGGATGAGCTCGTGTTCCAGCAGGTCACCGATGACGAGCAGCGTTTCAATACCTTCGTCTCCGGGGCCGCGCAGGCCGCCTTCGGGGGACCGAACACCGTCTACGCCAAGCGTGCCAAGGACCAGGGTGCCAAGGTGCTCACCTACACGCTCGGCGGCGGCATCACGATGCTGTTCGACACCACCAAGCCACCTTTCGACGACGTCAAGGTGCGACAGGCCGTCGCCAAGGCGCTGGATCTGAACAATGTCAACGAGGTCATCAGCCAGGGAACGAACTCCGTCCCGCAGACCCTCTTCGCGCCGGGCACCCCTTTCTACGATGAGGGCATCACCCTCCCGGCCGCCAAGCAGGATCGCGATGCGGCCCAGGCGGTCTTCGACGACTACGCCCGAAGGACCGGTGGGCCCCTCAAGTTCAAGATGACGGTGACGACCGCCATGGCCTCGACCTTCGAGCTGCTCCAAGGGCAGTTGAAGGGGTACAAGAACGTCGACGTCGGCTTCGAGCTCATCCAGCCGGCGGCTCTGGTGCCCAAGCTCCAGAACGGTGAGTACGACGCCGCGACCTATGCGCTCTACGCCGACGACATCGAGCCGACGATGTACGAGTACTACCACTCCAAGGGGAAGCTGAACTTCACCGGCATCTCCGACCCGGAGCTCGACGCGGCGCTGGAGGCCGGGCGGGCCGCGGACGACATGGCCGCGCGCACCGAGGCGTACCGCACGGCGCAGAAGCGGATCGCGGAGCTGGCGCCCGAGGTGTACATCCAGCGCTACAACTTCAACTACCTGCTCGCGGACTCCGTCCAGGGATTCTCCGTCCCGAACACCGGTACCCGCTGGAACGACGTCTGGATCTCGAAATGACCACAGCATCGGGTGACGGCTGGTTCGGACTCGTCACGGGGGCCGCGAGCGGCATCGGCCGTGCGACGGCACTGGCTTTCACCGCCGCGGGCGCACGCGGTGTCGCCTGCCTCGACATCCACGCGGACGGCAACGCCGAGACCGCCGCTCGCGTGGAGGCGGCAGGCGCCAGGGCGCTGCAGGTCACCGTGGACCTCGCCGACGTCGGGCAGATCCGCACCGCGTACGGCGTCGTCCACCGCGAGTTCGGCCGCCTCGACGCGGCCGCCCACATCGGTGGGTACTCGTGGCGCGGAGACACGCTGCGGGTGACGCCGGAAGAGTGGGACCAGGTCGTCGGCGTGAACCTGCGCGGCACCTTCTTCTCCTGCCAGCAGGCCCTCGCCATCATGTACGCCCAGGGCTCGGGTGCGATCGTCAACATGTCGGCGGACGCGGCGTTCGACCCTATCCATGGGTACAGCGTCCAGGCCGCCGCGAAGGGCGGCATCGCCACACTCACCAGGTCGCTGGCCTTCGAGGCGGCGCGGCGTGGTGTGCGGGTCAATGCCGTGAGCCCGGGCATCACCCGAGTCGAGCGCACCGGGTACGTCCCGAGTCGTGGCGCGCCCGTCGCCGTGCCCGGGGGGACCGCCTCGGATTCCAGCGAGGGGCTGGAGCGGCACACCGCCGCCGGCCGGTGGATGGAGGTCGGCGAGATCGCCGAGGTCATCACCTTCCTCGCTCGACCGGGAGCATCCGGTGTCAACGGCGAGCTCGTCCGGATCAACGGCGGCCCCTACCCCACGTTGGAGTTCTGATGCTGACGTTGGATCGCGCTCGGACGGCGCTGATCGTCGTAGACGTTCTACCGTTCACGATCCGTCTGGACACGGCGCCGAGGCCGGGCCGAAGCGTCTTCGATGCGGTCGTCAGGCTCGTCGACGCCTGCCGAGACATGTCCGTGGACGTCGTTCTCGTCGAACCGGACGGTGGCCGGCGCGCCGTGCAGCTGACCGACACAGCGCCGCCGGCGATCGTCGTCGGCCCGCAGGATCGGACCTGGCCCGCCGAAATCGGGCCTCGTCCCGGGGACGTGGTGGTCAGGAAGCCGCGCTGGGGGGCCTTCCATGGAACCGGTCTCGACGCCTCGCTCCGGCAGCGGGGCGTCGAGACGGTGCTCATCACCGGCATCGCGACCGACATGGGCGTCGAGGCCACGGCGCGGCAGGCGTACGACGCCGGCTATCACGTCGTGGTCGTTGAGGACGCCACAGCGGCCTTCACACCCGACGCTCATGAGGCGGCGCTGCGCCACACCCTCCCCGTCATCGCCCGCGTTCGCAGCGCCGGACAGGTGCTCGCCGCGCTGAACGGCAACGGCGTCGCCGCTGAGATCACGACGAAAGGACAGAACCGATGACCATGGGCACCCGGACAGGTGAGCTCACGGACGGTGCCGCGCCCGCAGGGGAATCGCCGTGGCTGATGCTCATCGACGGTGAGCTCGTCCCGGCGAGCGACAGCGCCACCTTCGAGTCGATCGACCCGTACACCGAGCAGCCGCTCGGCATCGCCCCCGACGCCGGGGTCGCGGACGTCGAACGTGCCATCGCGGCGGCACGCCGTGCGTTTGACGAGACCGACTGGAGCCGGGACCACGCGTTCCGCGCACGGTGTCTGCGTCAGCTGCAGCAGGCCCTGCGTTCCCGCCTCGAGGAGATCAGGGAGCTGCTCGTCCGGGAGGTCGGCTCGCCCATCTGGCTCACGCGCGACACGATCCTCGAGGTGGCGGTCGCCAACGTGGGAAGGCTCGCCGATCTCGCCGAGAGCTACCCGTACGTCACGACGCTGCCGGAGATCGATTTCCGCGGAGCGGTCAGCCGCCGAGAGGTCTGGCGTGAGCCGTTCGGCGTGGCCGGCGCCCTGTGCGCGTACAACGCGCCCTGGGGAATGCTGCTCGACGCGGTGGCGTACGCCGCGGGCAGCGGGTGCACCACCGTCATCAAGCCGTCCGAGCTGACCCCGATCTCCGGGCTGTATCTGGCGCGGCTCATCCAGGAGGAGACCGACTTTCCGCCCGGCACCGTCAACATCGTCACGTCGTCGGTGGGCCAGCGCGGCGAGGTGATCACCCGCAGCCCCGACGTCGACTTCATCTCCTTCGTGGGCTCCGTGCCGAACGGACGTCGGGTCGCCGAGGCCGCGGCCGGCACGCTCAAGCAGATCTTCCTCGAGCTCGGCGGCAAGTCGCCGTGGGTGGTCCTGCCGGGCGCCGACGTCGCGGCCGAGGCCGCGGCCGCCGCGCGGACCATCTGCACCAACGCCGGACAGGGGTGCGTCGCGCGCTCGCGGCTGCTCCTGCCTCGCGCGGAGTACGAGGCCGGCGTGCAGGCGGCCAAGGAGGCGATGGAGGCGGTGACCTACGGAGACCCCCGCGATCCCGACAACTTCATGGGGCCCGTGGTCTCCAAGCACCACCAGCAGCGCATCCTCGGCCGCATCGAGCGAGCCGTCGCCGAGGGGGCCAGGATCGTGACGGGTGGCGGCGTGCCCGCCGACCGGCCGCACGGCTTCTTCGTCGAACCCACGCTGCTGGCGGATGTCGCTCCCGGGTCCGACATCGAGCAGGAGGAGGTGTTCGGCCCCGTGCTCGCCGTCATCCCCTACGACGACGTCGAGGACGCGCTGCGCATCGCCAACGGCACGGTCTACGGCCTGTCCGCCACGGTGGCGGCGGCCTCCGACGAGGAGGCGCTCGATTTCGCGCGTCGCCTGCGGACCGGCACCTGCGGTGTCAACGGAGGCGTCTGGAGCAACTCCGACGCGCCCTTCGGCGGGTACAAGCAGAGCGGCATCGGGCGCAAGGGCGGTGTCCGAGGGTTCGAGAACTACCTCGAGACCAAGGTCGTCGGCATCCGGACGGACGCCCAGCCGAGCTCCCTCGCCTGGGGCGAGCACTGAAGCCCGATGAACATGTGAGCGCGGTCCGGCGTACGGCGGTACGCCGGACCCCGACAGGTCCGTTCTCGCCTGCCGGCTGCGACGGAGGCCCGGCAGGCACCGCACGCTGACCGGACCTTTCCGGCCGTCGTCCGGTCGGTGCCAAGTCGTGCGCACCGGCACTTCTCGTTGCTCTGTTCCCGGAGTGATCAGGACCGGAGAGCCAGTGTTCCGCGACCCGGACGGATGTGCGGAGAAGAGGCCGGACCTCGATCCGGAATGAACGCCCGAACAGGCGAGGAGTTTTGAATGTCCGCACTGGATATGCAGGGCAGGGTGGCGATCGTCACGGGCGCTGGGTCGGGGCTCGGGCGTGAACATGCGACGATGCTCGCCTCCAGGGGTGCGAGAGTCGTCGTCAACGACA
>BCRI01000240.1 GCA_001552515.1 Sphaerimonospora mesophila NBRC 14179 = JCM 3151 | reverse complement strand
TGGGGAGGGGGAGGTCGCGGGGTGGGGAGACAAGGGGGTCAGATCGACCTGATCCTGCGTCTGGCATCGCCGAGGTAGTCGCCGAGCGCGTCGCGGGTCGCGCGCAACGCGGCGTCCGAGGCGTCGAAGGTGCGCTGCGCGACCCCGACGAAGAGGCAGTCGACGATGAGGAGCTGGCTGATCCTGCTGGCCAGCGCGCCCGGGCGGAACGCCGTCTCGCGCCCGGCCGAGATCAGCACGTGGTCGGCCAGCTCGGCCAGCGAGGAGCGCGGGTTGTTGGTGATCGCCACGGTCGCCGCGCCGCCCTTGCGCGCGACCCGCAACGGGCCGAGCACGTCGGGCGTCTCGCCGGTGCAGCTCACGCCGACGGCGACGTCGCCCTCCCGCACCAGCGCCGCGCTGGTGAGGGCGAGATGCGCGTCGGTGAAGCAGTGGGCGGACAGCCCGATCCGCATCAGCTTCTGCGCCATGTCGGCCGCGACCAGGCCGGAGGCGGCGACGCCGTACACGTCCACCCTGCGGGCGCCGGCCACGATGTCCACCACCGCGCCGAGGCGGTCGGGGTCGAGCTGGGCCGCCGTGTCGGCGAGCGCCTGGGACTCCGCGTTCGTGACCTTGGCGATCACGTCGGTGAGCGGGTCGTCCGGGGCCAGGTCGCCGGGGACCAGCCGCTCCGGCGCCTGCCTGGCCACGGCCGCCGCGAGGGCGAACCTGAGCTGGGAGTAGCCGGCGAAGCCGAGGGACCGGGCGGTGCGCACGATCGTCGCCTCGCTGATCCCCGACACCGCGCTGATCTCGGTGATCGTGCTTCGCGCGACCATGGCGGGGTCGTCGAGGATGAGGCGCGCGACGGTCTGGGCGGCGGGGGTGAGCGAGGGAAGCACCGCGCGCACGGTCGCGATGGGGTTCGCCGGTGCCTTGGGGAACTTGGGCGCCGCCGGAGAGCTCGGGGCGATCGGAGAGCTCGGGGCGGCGCCCTGGTTTTCGATCATCACGTACGGCCTCTCTTGGACTGGATCAGCTTATGTGCCGCTGATCGGGTGCATGTGGCAAAGCAGTGAAATGACGTGTTTCGCTAACACATGATGCGGGCCTCGGCGATCATGTCGCCGCCTCCGGACGCGGCGGCGGGACGGCGGCCCGGGGGTGACGCCCCGCCGCCTCACGCCGTGCGGGCTCTCACCTCCCCGATGAAGACCTCTTACGGAAGATTACACATAGATGACACTTTCTTTTACTACCATTGATCTGAAAGTAATTTTCTGTCAGGGTCGGAATCGCTCAGTGTCAAGATCGCTGCGTCCCCTTCATCCCCCCGGAGGCCCGCATGAGCTCCCCCACCCGGCGATCCGTGCTACGCGGCCTGGCCCTCGCCGCCACGGCCACGGCGATGCCCCTGCCCGCCCTCACCGCTTCCCCCGCCCTCGCCGCCTCCCCCGCTCCCTCCGGCGGCGAGCCCGCTCCCCCGCTGCGCCAGATGCGCGGCATGTGGATCGCCTCGGTGCTCAACATCAACTGGCCGTCCAGGCCGGGGCTGACCCCCGAGCAGCAGCGGGCCGAATACCTCGCCTGGCTCGACCTGGCCGTGGCACGCAGGCTCAACTCCGTCTTCGTCCAGATCAGACCGACGGCCGACGCGTTCTGGCCCTCGCCGTACGAACCGTGGTCGCAGTATCTGACGGGGTTCCAGGGGCGGGACCCGGGCGCACCCCGATCACCCCGGCCACAGGCATCCGGACCGGATCGTGTCCTACGGCGGCAAGCTCTACTACAACCCCGGCATGCCGGAGGTCCGCGCGTTCGCGCAGGACGCGATGATGGACACCGTCACCCGCTACGACATGACGGCCTGCACTTCGACGACGACTACTTCTATCCGTTGACTTCCTCCCGGCCCTAAAGGACCGGGATTCCCCGTGCCGCTGGCGCGGCAGCGTGCCGCGCTCGTGGCCGGGGTGGTTGACGCTTCACAGACCGCCTGATGGCGAGGTCTCCACGCCCTGAGACCGCCAGCCCGGCGGCCTTGATGTTCTTGGCCGCGTTGACGTCGGCGTGCTCAACATGGCCGCAGGAGGTGCAGGCGAACCGCGCTTGGCTCTCACGCGATCTCGCATCCACCACCCTGCATGCCGAGCACGTCTGAGACGTGTACGCCGCCGGGACCTTGATTACCTTGCTGCCGGTGTACCGGGCTGCGTTGTTCACCGCGAGTTCGAGTCCGTACCAGCCCTTATCCAAGATCGCCTTATTGAGGCCGGACTTCTGAGCGACCCGCGAGCCGGGTTGCTCGATGGTGCCCTTCGCGCTGGCCGTCATGTTCTTCGTGTTGAGGTCTTCCAGCACGACCATGCCGTACCGTCTGGTGAGCGTCGCGGCGAGCTGGGCGTTGAAGTCCGCGCGTCGGGACCGGACCCGTCGCATGACCGTGCCCAGCCTGGCCACCACGCGCTTGCGCCGGTTGCTGCCCTTGCGGGTGCGGGCGAGTTGCCGCTGGAGGCGGCGATACCGCTGCCTCTGGCCATCGGTGATGAACGGCCGCTCATGGAAATCCCCGTCGCTCGTGGTAACGGCGACCACCACTCCCCGGTCGATCCCCACGGCCGGGCCTGGATGCGTCTGGGGAATGGGCCGGCCGTCCTCGATGAGGAACGACACGAACCAGTGCATGCCGTCGCGAGTGATCGTGGCTGAGCGCAGGATGCCGCCGAGCGGACGCGACCAGCGGAACCGCACCCATTCAAACTTCGGCAGCTTCACCCGGCCCCATCGGCGGCTGATCCGTTCCACGACGATCTGCTTGGCGTCGGGGAACCGGAACGATGGCGACCACTTGCGGTGCGACCGCCACCGGACCTTCCATGTCCCGTGGGTTTTGACCGCCTGGTCCAAGTCCTTGAGCGTCTGCTGGAGCACGTGGGACGGAGCGTCCGCCAGCCAGCCGAAATCCTGTTTGGCGTCGGCGAGCTGCTTACACTGCTCGGCGTACCCGATGAACGCGCCGCGCTTGCGGTAGGCGCGGCGCTGCTCCAGGCCGGTGTTCCACACCGACCGGCAGATGCCGCCGATCTGTTCGGCGAACTCGACCTGTACAGGGGTGAACTCGACCCGATACTTGCGGCCAGACAGCATGAAACACCCCTCCACAGACACTTAAGAGGCCACCGCCCCCCTCTGGTCGGAGACCAGCGGCAGCCAGTCCTACCACAACCTGCACGCCGACACGCGGGGGTGGGTGAAGAAGGGCCTGCTCGACTACATCGCGCCGCAGCTCTACTGGTACATCGGCCAGTCGAACGCCGACTACGCCAAACTGGTCCCCTGGTGGTCCGACGTGGCGGCGGGCACGGGCGTGCAACTGTGGATCGGCCAGGCGGCCTACAAGGCGGGCGCGGCGGGGCAGCCACCCGAGTGGTTCCAGCCGGACGAGCTCACCCGGCCCCGGACGGCGCCGCGGGCGGCCACTACTACGTGACCGCCGTCGACCGGGCGGGCAGGCAGAGCGACCCGAGTCCCGGCCGCCGGGTGGCCGGTCGTTAGACGCGCGGCCGCGGCCGTACGGACGATCGCCGGAGTCCGGCACGCCGTACGGCCGCGGTGGAGCGCTCTGTCAGCCCGCGATGCAGGGAACGCGGTTGAGCGTGAAGGACGGGGGGACGGGGTTGGCGCCCGTGTGCGTCCCGTTGAAGCCGAGGTCGACGGACGCCCCCGGCTGGATGACGGAGTTCCACGGGAGCGCCTCGGCGTACACGTAGGTCTCCTCCTGGGACCAGGCGGCCGACCATCCGTTGGCGACCTTCTGCCCGGAGTCGGAGAACCTGAAGCGCAGGGTCCAGCCGTCGATCGGGTCGGGACTGATGTTGGTGATCCGCACCTGCGTGCCGAACCCGCTCTCCCAGGACCAGGTGCCGTACGTCACCTTGCAGTTCGGGGGCGGGGTCGGCGTCGGGGTCGGCCACGGGTAGGGATCGTGCGCGAGCGCTGAGATCAGATCCGACGGTCTGCTGAGGTTGCCCGCCGCGTCCCTCGCCACCACGAAGTAGGTGTAGTAACGGCCGGTGACGACGTCCGTCTCATAGAACCACGTGGTCGTACGGCTGCCGGCCTTGACGTAACCGGTCGCGGTCCGCCGGTAGACGTCGTAACCGGAGACGCCGACATCGTCGGTTGAGGCGTTCCAGCAGAAGTTCACCCCGGCGCCGTCGGCGACGCAGTAGTCGCGCAGCCCGGTCGGGCTGGTCGGCGGGGTGATGTCACCGGGTTCCGGGGTGGGAGAGGCGGTCGGCCGTGGTCCGGTCGTCGCGGTGGCGGTGATCAGGGCGGAGGGCTCGCTGATGTTGCCCGCCGCGTCCTTGGCCACGACGTAGAAGGTGTAGGAGCGGCCCAGGACGAAGTCCGCCGACATCATCGCGTTGGTCCCGGTCGGGCTCGCCGTCTTGACGAAGCCGTCGGTGGTCAGCCGGTAGACCTCGTAGCCGACCACGCCGCCGACGCCGCCGCTGGACGCCGCCCAGCACAGCCCGACCATGGCCGGGAAGTCCATCCCCGGAGCCATGGGCGGCGGGCAGGCGTACAGCGACTCGGGCCTGCTGGGAACGTCACCGCGGGGCGATCCGCTCGGGCTCGGACTCGGACTCGGACTGATGATCGTCGGGCTCGGCGTCGCTTCCAGCGGGGCGCCGAGAGCGGGGTTCACGGCCGAGCCGAACAGCATGCCGGCGAGGGCCGTGCCCGCCACCCCCATCCACAGCATCGACCTGCGAAGTCTCATGAGAGAGGCTCACCTCGATCACTCGATCGGACCCCGGCTCCGGATGGGGCCGGGTCGACCCCCCGCAGGGATCATCCGGGTCAACCGGCACGGGCGTCAACGGGCAGTCCGCGCTCGCGGAGATTCGCACTGGTGGGGAGGTGAAAATTCCATCCGGATCCGTTCACCACGGCTCCCGACAGGCGTGTGGCGCGGCCGCGGGCCGACCAGAGCCTCGATCGGAAGATTGGAACGAGACAGGACGAATCCCTGTTGATCGGGATCTAGTGCCCCTCCCGCAAACCTTTGCCCCGTCGCGTCGCCCAGGGCAGCACCTCGCCGCGTTGTCGTCGTCGCTCGTAGCTCCGCTACTCAGCTCCTCCTCCGCCTTGCGATGCACC
>BCRI01000239.1 GCA_001552515.1 Sphaerimonospora mesophila NBRC 14179 = JCM 3151 | reverse complement strand
GCCCCGGCAGGACCGCCACACCCGGTGGCGAGGAGACGCGGAGGCGGTGGGCGAGCGACAACGCGGAATCGGGCGCGATCGCCACACCCCCGCTCGGGCGCGACGGCCGGCCTGACGACATCGCCGACGCGGTGCTTTTCCTCGTTTCCGACCGGGCGAGCTGGATCACCGGGACCTATTTCTCGGTGGACGGCGGCGAATACCCCAGGAACTGACGCCGAAGGGAAATTCGGCGGCGCACTTCAACGTCAAGCAACGAAGGAATCACGGCATGGAAAAGTACAGCGACAAGAATGTAGTGGTCACCGGTGGCAGCAGCGGCATCGGGCTCGAGATTGCGAGGTTCCTCGCGGACGACACGGGGATTCTGGAGCGCTCCATGACCAAGGAGGAAGCCGAGCAGTTCAAGGCGGAGCGCCTCGCGGACAATCCCATGCGGCGTTTCGGCACCCTCGACGAGATCGCCACCGCGGCCGCGTTCCTCGCCTTCGACGCGACGTACACCGCGGGCATCGAACTCGCAGTGGACGGCGGAGTCACCCAACTCTGACCGGCCCCCACGTCCCAGCCTCTACGCCTCATGGCACGCCGCAGGCCGGATCGCCTTCCCCCACACCGTCCTCGAACGCTCACCGGAACAAGCGATCACGGCCCAGGACGAACTGTTCGGCGGCGTGCACCAGGGCAACCTCATCGTGCAGCTCACCGACCCCAGCGCCTGTCCGGCGAAAGGAGGTGGAGCTGTCCCAGGTCTCCTCACGCAGGACCTCCAGCAGTGCGGTCGCCGCCGGGCCCGCGTCGGACCGGACCACGGCGATGACAGGCTGGGACACGGCCGGGAACACCGGACGCGCGAGGTGCTCATAACCACGGGGCACCGCGGAGGCCGGGACGAGCGTCACCCCCAGGCCGTCGGCGGCCCACCGAACGGCTGTCGCCGTCTGGGACACGCGGGCGACCGTGGCCGGGGTCAGCCCGTCGCTCCGCGACGCCTCCAGCAGCACGCCGTCCAGTGCGCTGTCGCGGTCGAACCTGACCCACGGTTCCCCCTCCAGCTCGCGCAGCTCGACCCGGTCCGCGGCGAGCTGCCGGTGCCCGGCGCCCAGCACCACGACGAACTCCTCCTCGCCGAGGCGGTGGGCGTCCGCGGGACTCCGCTCGCACGCGGCCATCAGGGCGAGGCCCAGCGCACCCCTGCGGCACAGCCGATCCAGCTCAGCGGCGCTCGACTCCTCGAAGACGGTGACCTCCAGCCGCGGGAAGCGGCGCCGCAGCACGCTCAGTGCGCCCGGCAACTGCCGCGTGCCGAAGCCCAGCTGCACCGCGACGATCAGCTCCCCCACCAGGTCATCCGCGCCGGCCCGCGCCGTTGCCCGCGCCCGCCGAGCCGCGTTCACCGTGACCTCCGCCTCCTTCAGGAACGCCCGGCCGACCGCGGTGGGCACAAGTCCGGCCGACGTCCGTGTGAACAACGTCACGCCGAGGTCACGCTCCAGGTTGCGGATCTGCTGGGACATCGAAGGCTGGGCGACCTGCAACAACTCCGCCGCCGCCGTAACCGAGCCCTCTGCCGCGACCGCCAGGGCATACTCGAACTGGCGAAGGCTCATCGGCTCCCATCCCTCCTGCGTGGCCCACCCCGCCGTCATCGTGTCCCGAACCACTTACGTCAGCGGATTCCGCGACCGGCGATGATGAGCATTCTTCAGCCCACCCGGCACCCTCGCCTCAACACACTCCCGTCCCGAACCCTTCCCAAAGGCGACGCCGTTCCGCCCCACAACGATCATGATGTACACGGCGTTGTGGTCCTACGGTTGGCGTCCGTCGCGGCCCGCACGAACTCGCGCACCCGCTCGGTCGTGTTGGTCTCCGGCCAGACCAGTCCTCGCTCGATCGGCGGCGCATCGTGGATCGGCACGTACGCGACATCCGGGCGGGGGTAGTACCGCCTGCTGTGATCGCCCACTGGGAGAACGCCCTTGCCCATCGCGACGAGGGAGAGCATCTCGGAGAACGTGTTGCCCGCCGGTCCCTTCGGGATGGGTCTGCCCGAGGGGGTGTGGTCGGGCGTGCGGTCGCGCTTGAAGTCCGCCGAAGTGACCGATGGATACTGCACGACGGGGTGTTCGGCGAGGACTTCGAGGGACACAGACTTCTCGCGGGCCAGCGGGTGCTCGGCAGCCACGGCCAGTACGCGGTCCTCCAGCAGCAGGGTCGGACCGCGGGCCATGCCGTCGAAAGGATACGAGGCGAGGAGGATGTCGACGGAGCCGTCGACCAGGCTCGATCGCGAGTTGAACAACTGCGCCTCGTGAACCTCGACCTCGCAGTCCGGGTGGCGCTCGGTGAACAGACTGACACCCCTGAGCAGCACCGGCGCGGTCCACTCGCCGAGGAACGCCACCCGCAGTCGTCCGACCACACCGCGGCCGGCGTCGATGGCCCTGTGGATCGCCTTGTCCATCTGGGCCGCCAACGGCGCCAGGTCATCGGCGAGTTGCCGCCCGATCGAGGTGAGACGCACGACGCGACTGGTGCGCTCGAACAGCGGAGCCCCGATGCGACGTTCCAGCTTCTTGATCACGTGGCTGATCCGTCCGGTCGTGACCCGTAGGCGTTCGGCGGTACGGCCGAAATGCAACTCCTCAGCGAGCGTCAAGAAGGTCTCGATCTCGTGCCGTTCCAGCATGGGCTCCCCACCGTTGAACCTGATTCAACGATCGTAGCCCGATCGTGGCTTGGTGGCCGCCAGCGCATCGCGCATCGTTGAGAGCGGCATCCGGTCCAGGGGAAGCCCCCCGGAAACCGGCCCGACCACAACACACGGAGCTACTCGCATGTTCAACGCCACCGGGACCCGCAGGATCGTCGCGGGACTGTTCATTTCTCTCGACGGAGTGGTTGAGGCACCCGAGACCTGGCACTTTCCGTACGTGAACGACGAAATGGGCGCGGTCGTCGGCGGGATCATGGCCGGTGCGGAAACGCCGCTGCTGGGACGGACGACGTACGAAGCATTCGCGGCGACCTGGCCACACCAGACCGGTGACATGGCCGACGCGTTGAACGCGATGCCCGACTGCTCGCGTCCAACACCATGCCCCGCCCCTGGCCGCCTCGGCCACCTTCAGTCCGGCGTGGTTCACCTGCACTACCAGCCGGCCTGACACCTTCGGCAACCGAGACAGGAAAGCCATGAACACAAACGAACATCACCGACTACCTGGCCGGTCTCGACGACACGTTGCAGGAGATCGGCGAGAAACTGCGTCCCGTCATCGACGCGGCCCTGCCCGGTGTCAGCGGCGCGATGTGGCACGGCCACCCAACCTGGAGCCTCGGCGACAAACCGGGCCAGAACCCCATCTGCCTGCTCAAGGCGTACCAGTCGTCCATCACCTTCGGGTTGTGGCGCGGGCAGGAACTCGCCGACTCGTCCGGGCGCCTCATCTCAAGTGCCCGCACGATGGCCTCGGTGAAGCTTCGTGCCGTCGACGACATCGATTCGGCCCTGTTCACCGACTGGCTGCGTCAGGCCTACACCCTGGAGACGAGATGACGACCATGCACGTGAAAGCCTTCGACCACCTGGTGCTCAACGTCCAGGACGTCGAGCGCGCGCTTGAGTTCTACTGCGGACTCCTTGGCATGGAGCCGGTACGCGTCGCCGAGTGGCGCGCCGGCAATGCCCCGTTCCCCTCAGTGAGGGTCACCCCGGACACCATCATCGACCTGGTCCGCCGCCCTCGCAGCGAGTCGAACGTCGACCACATCTGTCTGGTCGTGGAACCGCTGGATTGGCAAGAGGTCATCGAATCGGGCGTCTTCACCATCCTCGAAGGGCCAGTGGGCAGATTCGGCGCACGGGGCAGCGCGACCTCGATCTACGTGCGGGACCCGGACGGCAACACCGTCGAACTGCGCTGGTATCCGCAGGACGCCGAAGGATCGTCCGGCTGAGGCGGAGACTACGGCACCTCTGGAATCGAAAGAGCCCCTCTCGCGGATGTCGTGAGAGGGGCTCTGAACTGCGGAGGCTCGGGGAATCCCGGTGCCGTTGGCGCCAACACCTGTCTCGTGATGCCCTGCGCCGCAGCGGCGGCGGTCAGGTGAACCTGAGTGTCATGGCATCGGCGTGCCCGGACCAGCTCAACCTCAGGTGCCAGCATCCTGCCTTCGGCAGGTTGACGGACGAAGGCCCGGGGCCGGTGGCGATCTCGCGGACCACTGACGTAGTCGTCCCGTCCAGCATGGCCTCGATCGTCAACGGCTGCATCGGCTGCTGTGGCAGCCGCGAGACCCAGAGGATCTTGTTCGAGACGTCGAGATCGGGGGAGGCCACTGGCGGATACTTGAATAGCACGGCGATGATGTCGCCGTGCTCGCTGAACACGTGGGGGACGCCCGATCCGTCATCGCTGAACCCCGCCCTCGCCCACGTGGGCAGTGCGTCTCGCGTGACGTTGGAAACGCACGCGTCGGAGGGGCGCCCGGTGCCTTGTGCCCCTGCCGTCGGACCATCCATCGAGCATCCGCCGGCCAGCATGACGAGCACGCCTAAGATCGAGATGCTACGTCTGCTCTTGATCACACTCGACCCCCACAGCGCAGAAGGAATCCTCTCGCGAGGATTGTCCGCCGCGGCTCGTAGGAAGGCCAGCGGCAGTGGGCACCGAGGGGCTCGGAATCGTTCCGGGGAGTGGCGGAATCCTGGAGCTGACCTGCGCAAACGTGGCAAAGATCATTCTGGATATGTTACGGGAGTGGCCGCCTCGGGCCGCATCTGATGGCGTACGGCTGCGTAGGCAGCCACGGGGCGATCAAGGGAAAGCCCAGGTCAGCCAGGGTTTGGGCTGATGGGAGGAGCGCGCCCTGCAGGATTCGAACCTGCGACCGTCGGATTAGAAGTCCGGTGCTCTATCCAGCTGAGCTAAGGGCGCTCGTGCCTAATTCTGCATGATCCGGGGAGTGCGTACACAACCGGTTTCCCGGATACATGGCGGGCGGTCCCGGTCATCCGGCCCGCCCGCGCGTCCTGCAGCAGCAAGAGTACGTGGTTTCCTCCCGGGGGACCGCATCTCGGCGGTGCAGCCGGAGGAACCTCGGGCTGCGATTCGTCACCGGCCAACGGATGACATTGGCCGCGTTTTCGCAGGTCGTGACCTC
>BCRI01000238.1 GCA_001552515.1 Sphaerimonospora mesophila NBRC 14179 = JCM 3151 | reverse complement strand
CTCAACGGGGAACTGCGGCAGAGCGCGCGCACCTCCCAGCTCCTGCACGACGTCCCAGCGCTCATCGCGTACGTGAGCGCGGTCATGACCCTGCTGCCCGGCGACGTCATCCTGACCGGCACGCCCGCGGGGGTCGGCCCGATGTCCGTGGGCGACGAGGTGAGCGTCGGCATCGAAGGAATCGGAACTCTTACAAACCGGGTGATCTCACGTGATTAGGGTGCGCTTCGCCCCTTCGCCCACCGGCATGTTCCATGTCGGAGGGGCCCGCTCCGCGCTGTTCAACTGGGCCCTGGCCGAGCAGGCCGGCGGCAAGTTCGTGCTCCGGATCGAGGACACGGACGCCGCGCGCAACCGGCCGGAATGGACCGAGGGGATCATCTCGGCCCTGGCCTGGATCGGCATCAACGGCGACTCGCCGAACTTCGAGGGTCCGTACTTCCAGTCCGCCTACGAGCAGCAGCACCGCGAGGCGGCGGCACGGCTGCTCAAGGACGGCAAGGCGTACCACTGCACCTGCACCCGGGACGTCGTGAAGGCCAGGACCGGCTCGGAACACCAGGGGTACGACGGCCACTGCCGCGACCTGGGCCTGACCGAGGGCGCGGTACGGTTCCGCAGCCCCGACGTGGGCGTGACCGTGGTGGAGGACCTCGTACGCGGGCGGGTGGAGTTCCCGAACGCGTCGATGGAGGACTTCGTCATCGTGCGCGGTGACGGATCGCCGCTGTTCATCCTCGCCAACGTGGTCGACGACATGGAGATGCGGATCAGCCATGTGGTCCGCGCCGAGGAGCACCTGTCGAACACGCCCAAGCAGCAGCTCCTGTGGGAGGCGCTCGGCGCGCCGCCCCCGGTGTGGGCGCACGTGCCCGTCATCGTCAACGAGAAGCGGCAGAAGCTGTCCAAGCGCCGGGACAAGGTCGCGCTGGAGTCCTACCGGGACGAGGGCTATCTCGCGGAGGCGATGGTCAACTACCTCATGCTGCTCGGCTGGGGGCCCGGGGACGACCGGGAGATCATGTCCTGGTCGGAGATGATGCCGCTGTTCCGGCTGGAGGACGTGAACCCGTCGCCGGCGTTCTTCGACGAGAAGAAGCTGCGCGCGTTCAACGGCGAGTACATCCGGGCGCTGCCGCCGGACGTCTTCATCGGCCGCTGCGAGCCGTGGCTCGACCCGTCCTGGGACCGGGACGTGTTCGCCAGGGTCGCGCCCCTGGTCCAGACCCGGGTGGCGGTGCTGTCCGAGGTCACGGCCAACATCGACTTCCTCTTCCTCGACGAGCCCGTCTTCGACCAGCCGTCCTGGGACAAGGCGATGAAGCCGGGCGCTGCGGAGATCCTCGCCGGATATGCCGAGCGACTGGAGTCCGCGGCCTGGGACCCCGAGTCGCTGAAGGTCGCCCTGGAGGAGGTCGGCGCCGCCCGCGGCCTCAAGCTCGGCAAGGCCCAGGCCCCGGTGCGTGTGGCGATCACCGGCCGGACCGTGGGCCTGCCGCTGTTCGAGTCGATCGAGGTCCTCGGCCGCGAGCGCGCCCTCGACCGGCTCCGTACGGCTCTGGCCAAGCTCTCCTGACGCGTGGCCGGGCCACGGCCGCGGGGGTCACCCCGCGGCCATGGCGTACGGCCCCGTGGGTCACAGCAGGCCGCGGCGGGCCAGCAGAGGCGTGATCTCGGGGTCGCGGCCCCGAAACGCCCGGAAGGCCGCCATGGAGTCGACGCCGCCGCCCTTGGACAGCAGCTCGCGGCGGAACCGGTCGCCGTTCTCGCGCCGCAGCCCGCCGTTCTCGTTGAACCACTCGACGGTGTCGGCGTCGAGGACCTCACTCCAGATGTAGGAGTAGTAACCCGCGCTGTAGCCGCCCGCCCAGATGTGGGCGAAGTACGTGCTGCGGTAGCGCGGCGGAACGGCCGGCAGGGCGACGCCGGCCTCGGCCAGCGCCCCGGCCTCGAACTCCTCGGGATCCTCCCCCGAGTAGGCGGTGTGCCACGCCCAGTCGAGCAGCGTGGCGGCGAGGTATTCGACCGTGGCGAATCCCTGGCCGAACTTCTGCGACTCCAGCAGCCGGTCGACGAGATCCCGCGGCATCGGCTCGCCCGTCTCGTAGTGCTTCGCGTAGTTGGCCAGGATCTCGGGGTGGGTCGCCCACATCTCGTTCACCTGGGACGGATACTCGACGAAGTCGCGCGGCACGGCCGTACCCGAGAAGCGCGGGAAGCGCACGTCCGAGAACAACGCGTGCAGAGCGTGCCCGAACTCGTGGAACATCGTGTTGACCTCGTCGAACGTCATCAGCGTCGGCTCGCCCTTGACGATGTTGAGGTTGTTCACGACGACCGGCCGGGTGCCCTCCAGCGCCGACTGCCTGACCAGGCTGTTCATCCACGCGCCGCCCCGCTTGGCGGCCCTGGCGTGGAAGTCGCCGAGGAACAGGCCCAGCGGGCCGCCGTCCGCGTCGAACACCTCGAAGACCCGCACGTCCGGGTGATAGCCGGGCAGGTCCTTCCGCTCGGCGAAGGTGATCCCGTAAAGGCGGGTGGCCGCGTAGAAGACGCCACGCTCCAGGACGGTGTTCAGTTCGAAGTACGGCCGCAGGCGGGCGCCGTCGATGTCGTAGCGCGCCCTGCGCGCCTTCTCGGCGTAGAAGGCCCAGTCCCACGGCTGTACGGCATGGCCCGCGAGCTCCTCCAGCTCCGCCTGCTCCCTGCGGGCGTTCGCCACGGCGGGCGGGACGAGCTTGGCCAGCATCTCGGTGACGGCCCCGGTGGTGCCCGCCGTCTGGTCCGCCAGGACGTACTCGGCGTGATCGGCATAGCCCAGCAGACGGGCCCGCTCCCGGCGCAGCAGCGCCATCTCCCTGATCAGTTCGGTGTTGACCGTGCCGCCGCGTCCGACGGACGCGGCGTGGACGCGTTCACGCAGCGACCGGTCGGTCAGCGAGGCGAGCGACGGCTGCCCGGTCGGCAGCACCAGCGAGATCACATGCTTGCCGTCCAGGCCGCGCTCGGCGGCGGTCTCGGCGAGCCCCCGGATCGCGTCCTCCGTCAGGCCGTCCAGCTCGGCCGCCTCATCGACCACCACGGCCCGGCTGTTCGTGTCCGCGAGGAGATTCTGCTGGAAGGTCGTCGCCAGCTCCGACAGCCGCTCGTTGAGCCGCCTGAGCCGCTCCTGGTCGGCCTCGTCCAGCAGGGCGCCGGCCCGGGTGAAGTCGGTGAGGTAGCGGTCGAGCAGCCACCGCTCCTCCTCGCCGTCCGCCTCCACGGCCCGGATGCGGGCGAACAGCTTCGCGTTGAGATGTACGGCGTCCGCGTGCTTGGCCAGCTTGGGGGTGACGTCCTGCTGGATCTTCTGGATGCCGGGGGTGGCGTCGGCGGACGCCTGGTTGAAGAAGACGGTGCTGACCCGGTCGAGCAGCCGGCCCGATCTCTCCAGCGCCTCGATCGTGTTCTCGAACGTCGGCGGTTCGGGATCGTCCGCGATCGCCGCGACCTCGGCGAGGTGCTCGGCCATGCCCCGCTCGAACGCCGGCGCGTAGTGCTCTTCCTTGATCTCACGGAAGGGCGGCAGCCCGTAGGGCAGGTCGCTGGGGCTGAAGAAGGGGTTGTCGGCCGGCTTCATCGAATCTCCTTGAGCGTGGGTCGTGGGGAGGAGGTCCGCGGCGGCTCCCCGTTGTCCCGACTGCGCACCGACGGTCCAGGGGACGGCCGGCGCCGTACGCTTTCAGCCTCGCACAACCATCGCCTACGACGATGTCGCGCGGCACGCCGCAATCGTTTTGGTAGTGGGTCCCAAGCTGGGCTATCCTTTCGGAGTCGCAAGCGGGGCGGTGAGCCCGGTGAGCGGATGGGGTATGGGGTAATTGGCAGCCCGACGGATTCTGGCTCCGTTAGTCTAGGTTCGAGTCCTGGTACCCCAGCTGGATCCCCCCAAGGGATTCGGTTGGAAAATCGCAGCGATGCGACACACAGTGAACGGTCCCGTCGTCTAGTGGCCTAGGACGCCGCCCTCTCAAGGCGGTAACGGCGGTTCGAATCCGCTCGGGACTACCACTGTGAGCCTGTGCGTTGTTGTAGAGGCTCCATGGTGAAGGCTCCGTCGTCTAGTGGCCTAGGACGCCGCCCTCTCAAGGCGGTAGCGCCGGTTCGAATCCGGTCGGGGCTACACGTAAGAAACCCCCCGGTACTCCTGGCGCCGGGGGTTTTCTCATGCCCGCTTTCGCGTCTCCGGGAACGTCGCGTCTCCGGGAACCGCGCGCGTCGTCTCCGGGAACGTCGCGCGTCCGCCCACGTCGTTCTGTGGACGGACGCGCAGAGGGATCCCCGAGGGGCGCCCGGAGAGTGTCAGTTCCCGGAGCGGGCCTTGAACAGGGCGCGTTTGGCGGCCTTGCTCACCTGCTTGTCGGGATGGGCGTCGGCGATGGCCTCCAGCAGCTCCTCCAGATGCGGGTGCCGGATCTTCCAGATGCCGTCGAGTATCCCGACGAGCGTCTGAGCCGGGCCGATCTCGTGCAGGCTGCTCAGGAACTCGGCCCGGCCGAGCCCGGCGGAGATCGTCCACATGTCGAGAATCAGCCAGTGGGTGTCCGCCGGGGTCGGCTCCGGTGCTCCCTCGATCCCCATCTGGGTCAGGTGGGTCGCGGCGTACGGACGCAGCGACGGCTCCTTGGCCGCCTCATGCCAGGCGGGCACGGCCGCCTCGCCGAGCGAGCCGACCAGGCTGGCCGCCTGGACGCGGACGAGCGCGTCCGACTCGTCGTCGGCGGCGGCCGCGAGCAGCTCGGAGGCGGCCTGGGCGGGTGTGCGCAGCGCGAGCCACGAGGCGAACTCGGCGTCCGCCTCCTCCTCGGTCATGTCGGCGCTGAGCGACAGCAGGTCGAGCGCCGACATCGCGTCGATCGCGGGCCGGGCGCTCACCTCGACGTCCTCGTCGTCGAGCAGGTGCACCACGCCGTCGGTGCCGAGCGGGGTCAGTGAGATCACGCCGTCGTCGACGGTGACCATGCCGTACCCGCTCAGCCACGCCACGACGGAGGCGAGCGGATCACCGGCCGCCGCCCACGCGTCCAGACCGAGATCGTCGTACTCCGACACGGCCTGGGCCAGCTCTTCCCGCAGCTCGGCGAGGGTCCGCGTGCCCTGGTTGAGCAGCAGTTGGATCAGCAGCGCGCGGGTCAGCCCGGACAGCGCCAGCGTCAGATCGTCGTCGTCGAGCTCGGGGTCGCC
>BCRI01000237.1 GCA_001552515.1 Sphaerimonospora mesophila NBRC 14179 = JCM 3151 | reverse complement strand
CCCCCCCCCCCCGCCACCCCCCGCCGTGATCTTGCGAATACTCGCAGCGGGCCCCGCCGACCTGCGGATCGGCTGTCCGTGATCTTGCAGTTTTTTCGCGGCAGCCCGCGTTACCTGCGCGAACACAGTTCGTGATCTTGCAATTGCAATGGGAAAAGAGAAACTCATGAGCGACAGGGTCGTACTCGCCTACTCCGGTGGCCTCGACACCAGCGTGGCCATCCCGTTTCTGGCCGAGAAGACCGGCGCCGAGGTCGTCGCCGTCGCCGTCGACGTGGGCCAGGGTGGCGAGAACATGGACGTCATCCGGCAGCGTGCGCTCGACTGCGGCGCCGTCGAGTCGGTCGTCGTGGACGCCCGTGAGGAGTTCGCGCGGGACTACTGCGTGCCGGCCCTGCAGGCGAACGCGCTCTACATGGACCGCTATCCGCTGGTCAGCGCACTGTCGCGGCCGCTGATCGTCAAGCATCTCGCCGCGGCCGCCGGAGAGTTCGGCGGCACGCACGTGTCGCACGGCTGCACCGGCAAGGGCAACGACCAGGTGCGGTTCGAGGCCGGTCTGGCCGCGCTCAACCCCGACCTGAAGGTCATCGCCCCGGCCCGCGACTACGCCTGGACCCGCGACAAGGCCATCGCCTTCGCCGAGGAGAAGGGCCTGCCGATCGACGTCACCAAGAGATCTCCGTACTCGATCGACCAGAACCTCTGGGGCCGCGCCGTCGAGACCGGCTTCCTCGAGGACATCTGGAACGGCCCGATCGAGGACGTCTACGACTACACCTCCGACCCCGCGGTGCCGCGCGAGCCCGACGAGGTCGTGATCACCTTCGCGCGGGGCGTCCCGGTGGCGCTCGACGGGCGGGCACTGTCGCCGTACGAGATCATCGCCGAGCTCAACCGGCGGGCCGGGGCACAGGGCGTGGGGCGGCTCGACATGGTCGAGGACCGGCTCGTCGGCATCAAGTCCCGCGAGGTGTACGAGGCGCCCGCGGCGATCGCGCTGATCACGGCCCACATGGAGCTGGAGAACGTCACGGTCGAGCGCGACCTCGCCCGGTTCAAGCGGTCGGTCGACCAGCGGTGGGGCGAGCTCGTCTACGACGGCCTGTGGTTCTCGCCGCTCAAGCGCGCTCTGGACGCCTTCATCGCCGACGCCCAGCGCCACGTGTCCGGCGAGATCAGGCTCGTGCTGCACGGCGGCCGCGCGGTGGTCACCGGCCGCAGGTCCGACGACTCGCTGTACGACTTCTCGCTCGCCACCTACGACACCGGCGACGCCTTCGACCAGTCGTTGGCCAAGGGCTTCGTCGAGCTCTGGTCGCTGCCCAGTAAGATCGCCGCCGCGAGGGACGCGCGCTAGCCGGACCACTCGCGGATCACCCGTACGCCCCGGTTCCAGGTGCGGAGCTGGGGCGTACGCGCGGAGCCGGGGCGTACCTCGGCTAAGGTCGCGGATTAGTTCCTCGGGAAAGAGACATGAGGGGCGAGCTGGTCCGGGGCTTTTTTATCGATATCGGAGGGAGAAGACGGTGGCGGACAACAAGCCGATGCGGCTGTGGGGCGGCAGGTTCGAGGGGGGCCCCTCGGACGCGCTCACACGCCTGTCGGTGAGCGTGCAGTTCGACTGGCGGCTCGCGCCGTACGACCTGCTCGCCTCGCGCGCGCACGCCCGGGTGCTGCACCGCGCCGGGCTCCTCACGCAGGACGAGCTCGACCGCATGCTCGGCGCGCTCGACGACCTGGATCGGGCGTGCCGGACCGGGGAGTTCCGCCCCACGGTCGCCGACGAGGACGTGCACACCGCGCTCGAACGCGGTCTGCTCGAACGGCTCGGCACGCTCGGCGGCAAACTCCGCGCGGGGCGCAGCCGCAACGACCAGATCGCCACCGACCTGCGGCTCTACCTGCGTGATCACGTCCGTACGATCGTCTCCCGGCTGGTGGAGCTGGAGACCGCGCTGATCGGCCAGGCGGAGGAGAACGCCGAGACCGCCGCACCCGGCATGACCCACCTGCAGCACGCGCAGCCGGTGTCGTTCGGCCACCAGCTGCTCGCCCACGCCCACGCGCTGACCAGAGACGTGGACCGCCTGCGCGACTGGGACCGGCGGGCCGCCGTGTCGCCGCTCGGCTCCGGCGCGCTCGCCGGGTCCTCGCTGCCGCTCGACCCCGCCGCGGTGGCGGCCGAGCTCGGCTTCGACTCCGCCGCGCCCAACTCGATGGACGCGGTCGCCGATCGCGACTTCGCCGCCGAGTTCCTGTTCTGCGCCGCCATGATCGGAGTGCACATCTCCCGGCTCGGCGAGGAGCTCGTCCTGTGGGCCTCGCAGGAGTTCCGCTGGATCGAGGTGGACGACGCCTACTCCACCGGCTCGTCGATCATGCCGCAGAAGAAGAACCCCGACGTGGCCGAGCTGGCCAGGGGCAAGAGCGGCCGGCTGATCGGGGCACTGATGTCCCTGCTGACCACGCTGAAGGGCCTGCCGCTGACCTACAACCGGGACCTCCAGGAGGACAAGGAGCCGGTTTTCGACGCCGTCGACACGCTGCTGCTCGTGCTGCCGGCGGTGGCCGGGATGGTGTCGACCATGCGGGTGAACAAGGCCAAGCTGGAGGCGAGCGCCCCCGACGGGTTCGCGCTCGCCACCGACCTCGCCGAGCTGCTGGTGCGCCGGGGCGTTCCCTTCCGGGACGCGCACGAGGCGGTCGGTCATCTCGTGGTGTGGTGCCAGGTCAACGACAAGGACCTCGGCGAGCTGACCGACGAGGAGCTGGCGAAGGTCTCCCCGCACTTCGCGCCGGGGCCGGACGGTAGTGTCCGGGATGTGCTGAACGTGCCGGGCGCTCTCGCCGCGCGTGCCGCCCGGGGCGGCACCGCGCCCGACCGCGTCCGGGACCAGATCGCCGCGCTGCGCGAGACGGTCGACGACCAGGCGGCCTGGGCGAACGAGAGCTGAGAAGAGGGAGAGTTGGACGGGCGAGGAACGGACACACACCGGCCGAGTGCGGACGAGCCGGAGGTGCGATGCGATGTCGGCGACCTCGGCGACCTCGCCGGCCGCCCGCTCGACCGGGACTTCTTCGACCGTCCCTCCCACGAGGTCGCGCCCGACCTGCTGGGCCGGGTGATCGCCCACGGGCCCGTGGCCGTACGGCTGACCGAGGTCGAGGCGTACGGCGGACCCGGGCAGGACCCGGCGGCGCACACCTACCGGGGGCGCACGCCGCGTAACTCGGTCATGTTCGGCGAACCCGGCCATGTGTATGTGTACTTCACGTACGGCATGCACTTCTGTGCGAACCTCGTCTGTCTGCCCGAGGGCTCCGGCTCCGCCGTGCTGATGCGGGCCGGCGAGGTGATCGCGGGCGTCGACGCGGCCCGCTCCCGTCGCCTCGCCGGCGCGAACGGATCATCGTCCGGCCGTCCCGGGCGTACCATCCCCGACCGCGATCTGGCGAGGGGACCGGCGCGGCTCGGGGTGGCGCTGGGTCTGGTACGTGAGCACAACGGCCTCGACTGCTGCTCGCCGGGCGGACGGATCCGGGTGTACGAGGGCGTGCCGGTCGACCCGTCGCTGATCAGAACCGGACCCCGCACGGGGGTCGCGGCCGCGGCCGAGACCCCCTGGCGGTTCTGGATCGACGGCGACCCCACGGTGTCGCCCTACCGTCCGCACGTACGGCGGCGGCGGACTTAGCCGAGCCCGCGGCGGGCCCCGGCCATAACCGAGTGGCGATAGGGTTTCCTGGTCAGGCAGGCTTGTACGGGGGCGAAAGCCGTACATCAACGATTAGCGAAAGCCAGGACAGTGACAGACATCCTCGATGAGCTCGAATGGCGCGACGTCACCGCGCAGACCACCGATGCCGACGCGCTGCGGAAGGCACTGGCCGAGGGTCCGATCACGGTCTATGCGGGCTTCGACCCCACCGCGCCGTCGCTCCACATGGGAAACCTGGCCACGCTGCTGATCCTCACCCGTTTCCAGCGGGCGGGCCACCGGCCGATCGGCCTCGTCGGCGGCGCGACCGGTCTCATCGGCGACCCCAGCGGACGCAGCACCGAGCGCGCGTTGAACTCCGAGGACGTCGTGGCCGAGTGGGTCGCGCGGATCCGGAGGCAGGTCGAGAGGTTCCTGTCGTTCGAGGAGGGCCCGACGGCCGCCTCCCTGGTGAGCAACCTGGACTGGACCGCCGAGCTGTCGGCCATCGATTTCCTGCGTGACGTCGGCAAGCACTTCCCGGTCAACCGGATGCTGGCGAGGGAGTCGGTCGCGGCCAGGCTGGGCGGGGAGGGACTCAGCTACACCGAGTTCAGCTACCAGATCCTCCAGGCCAACGACTACCTGGAGCTGTACCGCCGGCACGGCTGCACGCTGCAGGTCGGCGGCAGCGACCAATGGGGGAACATCACCGCCGGGGTCGACCTGATCCGGCGTGTCGAGGGCGCACACGTCCACGCGTACACCGGAAAGCTGATCACCAAGGCGGACGGCACCAAGTTCGGCAAGACCGCCGGCGGCGCTGTCTGGCTCGACCCCGCCCTCACGTCGCCGTACGCGTTCTACCAGTACTGGCTGAACGCCGACGATCGGGACGTGGTCCGCCTCCTGAAGGTCTTCACCTTCCGGACGCGGGAGGAGATCGACGAGTTCGAGAAGGCGGTGGCCGACCGCCCCGCGGCCCGGCAGGCGCAGCGCGCCCTGGCCGAGGATCTGACCAGCCTGGTCCACGGCGAGGACGAGCTGGCCCGCGTCATCGCCGCCTCGCGGGCGCTGTTCGGCCAGGGTTCGCTCGCCGAGCTCGACGCCCGGACCATCGAGTCCGCGCTGGCCGAGGTCCCGAAGGCCGCAGTGCCGGCCCTGGGCGCGACGTACGTCGACCTGCTGACCGAGAGCGGCCTGGTCGAGTCGAAGTCGGCGGCGCGGCGTGCGGTCAAGGAGGGCGGCGCCTACCTCAACAACGTGAAGATCACGGATGAGGAGTACGTGCCGGTCGCCGACGACCTGCTCCACGGTCGCTACCTCGTGCTCCGGCGCGGCAAGAAGACCATCGGCGGCGTCGAGGTCGGCTGATCCCATCCGGTCCCGTTCTCGCCTTCGGACGCCGGCGGGGGCGGGACCGTGTTGTGTGCGCGGTTGGTGTCCAGCTCTGGTAACCTTGTCGAGCCGGGTGATCCGGCGGATCCCTCTCCCGGTCGTTTCGACGGGGTGTGGTTCGCCCGGGTATGGTCTCGGTGTCTCCTCTTTCTTC
>BCRI01000236.1 GCA_001552515.1 Sphaerimonospora mesophila NBRC 14179 = JCM 3151 | reverse complement strand
TTCCTGGAATTCGGGCCGCCCGGATCCGGGGTGCGGACGGTTATCCACAGGACGCCGTCGGCTGCCGCCGGAGCGGGACGATTTCGTTAGGGTCGGCGACATGGTCAATCGCGTAGAGATCGGCATCATCGGCGGCTCGGGGCTTTACTCCCTTCTCGACGACGCCGAGGAGGTCGACGTGGAGACGCCGTACGGCCCACCCAGCGACAAGATCGCACTGGGCCGGATCGGTGACCGGTCGGTGGCGTTCGTCCCCCGGCATGGTCGCGGCCACGTCCATCCTCCGCACCGCATTCCCTACCGTGCGAACCTGTGGGCGCTGCGCTCCCTCGGCGTACATCAGGTGCTCGCGCCCAACGCGGTCGGCTCGCTGCGCCCCGAGCTCGGGCCGGGCACGCTGGTGGTTCCCGACCAGCTCGTGGACCGGACCAGCGGGAGGGTGCAGACCTACTACGACACCGGCTGTGCCGTACATGTGTCGTTCGCCGACCCCTACTGCCCGCTGGGCCGGGCCACCGCCGTGGCCAAGGCGGTCGAGGCGGGGTGGGACACTGTCGACGGCGGCACCCTGGTCGTGATCGAGGGGCCGCGCTTCTCCACCCGCGCCGAGTCGAAGTGGTTCTCGGCGGCGGGATGGTCGATCGTCGGCATGACCGGGCATCCCGAAGCCGTGCTCGCCCGGGAGCTGGCGCTCTGCTACACCGCGCTGTCGCTCGTCACGGATCACGACGCGGGCGTCGAGGCCGGCGAGGGGGTCACCCACGAGGAGGTCCTCGCCTTCTTCGCCGCCAACGTCGAGCGAATGCGCACGCTGGTCGGCTCGGTCGCCGAGGCACTCCCGGTCGAACGTGACTGCGCCTGCGGCAGCGCCCTCGACGGCGTCAAGCTCCCCTTCGACCTTCCGTAGCCCGGACGCGCCATGAGTGCCCTGAGCCGTCTGCTCGCGCGCCATCACACGACTACTCAGCGCCGTCGTTCCATCACCCGCCGCCTCGCCGCTCATCGCCGCCTGATCGCGGCGGTCCTCGCGGGTGCGGCCATGGCATGCGCGCTGGCATCCATAGGGCCGCCGGGCGGCGTGGAGGTCCTCGCCGCCGCCCACGATCTGGGTGGGGGTCGGCTGTCCGCCTCCGACGTCATGGTCGTACGGCTGCCGCCCGACGCGGTGCCTGACGGCGTCTTCCGTCCGGGAGCCACGCTGACGGGACGGGTCGTCGCCGGGCCGATGCGCCGGGGCGAGCCACTCACCGACGCGCGGATCCTGGGGCGGGGGATGCTCTCGACGCAGGGGCCGGGAATGGTGGCGACGCCGGTCAGGATCGCCGACCCGGCCGCCGGCGAGCTGCTCTCACCCGGTGACGTCGTCGACGTCCTCGCCGCGTTCAAGACGGATCCGTTCGCGGCGGGCCCACTCGGGGCGGACCCGCTCCCGGGGGCGCCGCCGGAGGAGCCGGCCGGGAGCGCGACGGCGGACGACACAGGTGGCTTCGAGAGGGCGTCATCGGAGGGTGCCGCGCGGCAGGCCGTCATGGTCGCGCGTGAGGTGCGGGTGATGACGCCGCCGTCATCCGGAGAGGGAGGCGAGGGCGTCCTGCTCCTACTGGCGACCACCCCGGGCCAGGCCGCCCGGCTCGCACAGGCACAGGCCCACGGGCGGCTCTCGGTCGCGATCCATCCCCGCTGAGGCCCCCCGGGATCCGCCGGTGCGAAGTCGGCGGCGGGGCCGGCCTTTTGGGGAGGTCTCTCGAGAGGGCCGGCTTCTGGGGGCGGTTTCTGTTCTGGGATCGGTTTCTGTTCTGGGATCGGTTTCTGGGGTCGGCTTCTGGTCGGCTTCTCAGAGGAGGGAGCCGACCTGCGGGTCGTACTCCCAGTGCCAGGGCTCGAAGGGGCTGCGGTAGGCCCAGTCGGGGTGAATCCAGCCGAACCGCTTGCCGTTCTCCTCCAGCCAGTTGAACTCCGCCGAGCGGAAGATCTGGATGCCGCCGCACAGGTCGACGGCCAACCCCAGGCCGTGGTTGCTCTTGCCGGGCGTGGCGGCGAATCCGGGACGCCGATAGTAGACCGCCTGCTGCTCTCCGAGGCTGCGATAGCTGTCGGAAACGCAGATCGGTTTGCCGAACCGCTTCTGGTAGGCCAGGTTGAGGTCGGCGAAGGCGATGGCGGCGTCGGCGCGCAACTCCTCGCCTCGCTGCGGCAGCGGGCACAGGATGCTCTGCGGGAGCAGGCCGTTCGGGTACTGCTCGGCGATCCCCACTCTCGTCGGGTCGCACCCGTTCTTGTTCGCCTTTCCGAGCTTGACCCCCAGCTTGACGAGTGCCTTGGTCAGGGACTTGACGAGTTTGGACGAACGCTGCCGCAGCATCTTGATCTCCGCGTCGAGCTGGGCCTCCTGCAGGAGATTCGCCGCGCGCAGCTCCTGCGCCTCGCCCGCCAGCCGTTCCTGCCGCCGTTGCAGCCGCGCCGCGTCGGTGAGCACCGTGTTACGTGCGTTGGCCAGATAATCCAGGTCGCTCATCGCCCGCAGCGCCCCGCTGTCGTCGCCGCTCGCGCTGAACGGGCTGATGCCGGACATGGCGGGATCCTGGTAAATGACCTGGATGAGATCGGACAGGGGTTTGCGTAGCTTGCTGAGCTGCTGCGAGGCCGTCTGAAGCTGGGTCAGCTTCGCCACGAGTTGCTTCTGCGACGACTCGAACCGCTTCTGTCGAGACTTGAGGACCTTCGTGGCGTCCTCGATCCCCTGGTAGGCCTGCTGCGCCTGGCGTCGCAACTCGGTGAGCGTGGTCGGATCCTTGCCCTCGGCGGCACCGGCGCCCTGGGCGGCGACACTCCGCGTGGTGACACTCCGTGTGGCGGTGTCCTGGGCGGCCGTGGCGTGGGTGGCTGCCGCGGCCGTGCCGTACGGGATCCCAGCGGAGAGCGAAGCCATCACCGTGACGACCGCGATCAGACCCACTGATCGAGGAGAGGGCACGATCGTCTCCTCCATGCGAACTCGTGACCTGGGTCAGGGACGCACGTTACTACAGAGAGCTGTGTGACCGGACCTCGCTCACCAGATGTGCTATCTACCGGTCACGTCCCTTTCGAGCGCTTTGCCCTGCCGGACCGCGCCCTGGCGCGGAAAGGTCTCGCCAGTGCGCGGGGATGTCTCCAGAGCCAGCGTGTGTTCCCGGCAGAGCTCCCACAGCCAGGTGTCCCGCCACTCGGGCGAGCAGGTGAGCGGCGTCTCCACGGTCGCCGGCTCACTCGGCTCCTTCGGTGCGGTCGGTGCCGGCGGCTTCGGCGTCCGCCTGACGACAGCGGGCGGAGCCTGCGGGGTGGGCTCTGGCTGCGGGATCCGGATCAGGCCGCCGTAGACCCGCACCGGCCCGAGAGGCTCGGGGACCCGGGTCGGCTCCAGCACCGCGTCCCGCCCGGCCTGTACGGACGTCGCCGACTGTGCGTCGCCCGCCGTACCGTCGACGGCCATCGCCGCCGCGACACCGGCGTCGTTCTCCTGTCCTCCGTTGGCAGGAGTCCCGTCGCCCGCGTTCTCCCGGCTCCCCGTCGTCTCGCCGCCGTTTCCGTTCTCGACGGTCGCGGTCTTTCCGGCGTTCTCGGGGTTCTCACTGTTCTTGGGGTCGGGCCGGCTAGGAGCGACGTCTTGACGGCCCGCGTTTCGATGGTCCTTGCTCGCCGCCTCGGCCGTGCCGTACGGCCCGGGACTCGGCGACGGAGTCGGGGCGGCCGCGTCGTCCCGCACTGCGTCGCCTCGGTGTTCGCGTCCCGCGTCGTCCCGTCGATCCTCCGCCTCGGCATGTTCCCGTCTGTGGCCGCTCGGCGGTGTGACCGTGGGCGGAAGGACGGTCACGTAGGGCGCTCCGGCGGGCGTCTCGGTCTCCGGCGTAGCGGTTCCCGAGGGCCGGCTCACCTGCGCAGCCGCCTTCTCTCCGTCGGCGACGCTGCCCCGCGCCGCGTCCTCGTAGCCGGCGAGCTTCGCCATGAGCATGACCACGGCCAGGATCGCAGGCACGATCATCGCGGTGATGAACATCAGCGGGCGCAGCCTGTGGACATACGTACGTCGCTTTACGGTCACGAACCGTGACGGTAACCGTCGCACGCAAGCCGGAACACGACCACTTGCCAGCCCTTTACCGCACGTCAGCCAAGCGATGACCGGCCCGGCTCGAGCGACACTCCCCCCGGGAGGCGCGAGCTGGCCCAACCTTTCGCTAGGCTTACATAGCGCGACAAGCCTCCGTAGCTCAGGGGATAGAGCACCGCTCTCCTAAAGCGGGTGCCGCAGGTTCGAATCCTGCCGGGGGCACCTAGTTGACCTTGCAACTTGCCCTCTGACCTGCGCTTACTGACAGGACCAGGTGACAACCCAGAGGCAGCCGAGAGCAGCGGTATGCCGCTGTAGGCCAGTGATCGCGAACCATACGCGAACCGATCTTCACCGCGTTTGACCATGTCGGCGCAGTTTCAGAGCAGGGTCTCCGCTGTCCACTGGACGATGCCGGTGAACTCGGTGACGGCGCTCGCGAGGTCATTTTCGGCGGTGGGGCTATCGGTCTGGGGATCGTAGCCTTCGAGTCCGGCCTCCTCCTCGACCACGCGCGCGAGCCGGTACGCCTTCGCCAGTACGGCGCCGGCCTCCTCCGCGGCGTAGTGGTACGGGATGGAGATGTCGGCGGACTCCCCGTCGTAATCGAGCTGGAAGGCGTGCGGCCCCTGCGTCCGGAGCGTCAGGCCGGACCGGAACTCCTCCATCTCGACACGCCCGATTTCCTCCGTTGCCCGTCGCACGATGCGATCCCATGCGGCACGATGCTCGGCGGTCAGCCGTGCGACAGAAGGCTCGTCGTGGTCCGGATTCTGATCCGCGTTGATCGCCTCCAAGGTCTCCAACAAGGTGCAACCGGGGCGGCGGCGGACGAGGTGAACGTCATAGGTCACGGTCGCAGCGTAACGACATCCGGCCGCTACCCATCCGGATCTACTGGCCACCGGGAGGTCCTGAACCCACGGCCGAAGCGGCTGCACGACCGCCCCACAGTTCAGTCATCCAGCGTGTCTGCATGCTCTCGCGCATTAGATTCCGATCATTAATCACAGGGAAGTCCTTGGCCGGCGCGACAGCCCTATCAGCCCCGGCCGAGAGCGCGTCGGAAAGGTAGCGGCGGGGGTGCCTCAACGGTGAGCATTATTGATCTTTCTATTGATGGTCCTGCTGACCATCGAGACACATCGCATGGACCTGCTCGATACGTCAGGAGACCTCAGGACGCGGCCTAG
>BCRI01000235.1 GCA_001552515.1 Sphaerimonospora mesophila NBRC 14179 = JCM 3151 | reverse complement strand
GGCGGGGGCCCGGCGGGTGCGGCTGATCGAGGAGCCGATGGCCGCCGCGATCGGCGCCGGACTGAAAGTCGGCGAGACGACCGGCAACATGGTCGTGGACATCGGCGGCGGCACGACGGAGGTCGCGATCGTCTCCATGGGCGGCGTCGTGGTGTCCAAGTCGGTCCGCGTCGGCGGCGACGAGTTCGACGAGGCGATCGTCAACCACGTCAAGAAGCAGCACTCCCTGCTCCTCGGCGAGCGTACGGCCGAGCACATCAAGATCACCCTCGGCACGACCGGGACCGAGGGCGACGACGACGCCATCCCGATCCGCGGCCGTGACCTGGTGACCGGGCTGCCGAAGACGGCCACGATCTCGCGGGCCGAGGTCCGGAAGGCGATCGAGGACCAGGTCCAGACGCTCGTCGACGCGGTGCAGACGACGCTCGACCAGTGCCCCGCCGAGCTCGCGGGCGATCTGCTGGACAACGGCATCGTGCTCACCGGCGGGGGATCGCTGCTCGACGGACTGCCGGATCGGCTGAGAGATGCGATCGGCATGCCGATCCATCTGGTCGATCAGCCGCTGCAGTCGGTCGTGCTGGGCGCCGGGCGCTGCGTCGAGCAGTTCGACGAGATGCAGGACTTCTTCCTTCCCGAAACCCGGCGATGAGGACCTTCGGCCGGCGGGTGCCCGTACTGCTGGTCCTCCTGTCCATCGTGCTGATCGCCACCGACCGATGGGTGTCGCTGACCTCGCTGCGGGCATTCGGGTCGGCCGTCTTCGGCTCGCTGGAGAGCGCCGCCTCCTCGGCGGCCCGGTGGCCCGCCGACACCGGGCGGATCGAGAGCCTGGAGCGGGAGAACGCCCGGCTGCGCGCCGCGCTGCTCGCGCGGAACGACGAGCAGCATAAACGCGACAAAGGCGATAAAAGCGACAAGAGTCCGGAGGACGGCTACCGCGTCGTGCCCGCCCACACCATCGGCTTCGGCCGGGACCAGACGGTGACGATCGACGTCGGCAGCGCCGCCGGGGTGGCCCGTGACATGACGGTGTTCGACTCCGACGGCCTCATCGGCCGGGTGGTCCAGGCCGGCCCGGCGACGGCGACCGTGCAGCTCGTCACCTCCCCGTCCGCCTCGGTCGGCGCCAGGCTGGCCGGTTCCCGTGAGGCGGGGATGGTCGAAGGCGGCGTGGCGAAGGGCGGGCCCGATCGGGGCCTGCTCCGGCTCAGCCTGCTGAACCCCGAGGCGTCCGTCCAGGTGGGCGACGATGTGGTGACACTCGGGTCGCCGAACCTGCGGCCCTACGTCCCCGGCGTCCCCATCGGCAGCGTGGTCTCGGTGGAGGCCGCGTCCGGCGGGCTGACCCGGACCGCGCTCGTGCGGCCGTTCGCCCGCTTCACCGCACTCGACCTCGTCACCGTGGTGCTCGGACCCGAGACCACGCCGAAGTCCTCAGCTCCGAAGTCTCCCGAGCCGAAGTCCCCCGAGCCGAAGGATGACAAGACGAAGGGTGACAAGCGGTGAGGGCGTTCCTGCTCGCGGCGGCGTTCGTGATCCTCGCCCCGGTCGTGCAGGCCGCCGTCGTGAACGGCCTGCCGTGGGGCGGCCCCGACCTCGTCCTGATCGGCGTCGTCGCGCTCGCGCCGATGACACGCCACGGCGCCCTGCTCGGGTTCGCCGCCGGGCTGGCCGCCGATATCGCGCCTCCTGCCGACCACACCATCGGCCGCCACGCCCTCGTCTTATGCCTGGCCGGATGGTTCCTCGCCCGGATCCCGTCGGAGACGCCGGCCGGGTTCGGCCTGGCGGCCCGGGCGGGCCGTCCGCGCCGGGCGGGGCTGCGTTCCGCGCCGCCGCCGGTCAGGGCGGCGCCGGTCGCCCTCGTGGCCGTGCTGCTCGACGCCCTGCTCGCCGTCCTGCTGGGTGACGAGCCGAGGGACCCGGTCCTCGCCTCGCTGCCCGGCTCGCTCGCCTGGACCGTCCTCGGCGCGGTCGCCGTCTCGGCCGTGATCTCCCTCCTCCCCTGGCGCAGGCCGTCGTCGCGGCGCCGGCTCTGGGGCCGCCATGCGTGACCGGGTGCATCGGGGGCGGCTGGCGGTCCTGTTCGCGATCGTGACGTCGCTCATGCTGACGCTCCTCGGCCGCATGTGGTACCTGCAGATCACCACCGGCCCCGAGTACGCCAGGGCGGCCACCGAGAACCGCGTGCGGACCGTCTCTCTTCCGCCGGTGCGCGGCCGGATCCTCGACGTACACGGCCGTCCCCTGGTGACCAACCGGACCAGGCCGCAGGTGTCGGTGGACTACATGACGCTCATCCACCAGCCCGACCGCGGCAGGGCCGTGCTGGCGCGGCTGGCCGAGGCACTCGACCGGCCGTACGAAGAGATCGCGAACCGGGCGCGGCTGTGCGGCCAGGGCGTGTCACGGCCGTGCTGGCCCGGCTCGCCGTACGAGCCGATCATCGTGGCCGACGACGTCGACGCCAGGACGGCGCTGTCCATCGCCGAGCGGCAGGACGAGTTCCCCGGGGTCGGTACGGCGCTTCGGCCGGTCCGCGTCTACCCGCTCGGCACGGCGGCCGCCCACCTGCTCGGCTACCTGCAACCGGCGTCGGCCGCCGCCGGGAGCGGCGGGGGCGCGCGACTCGTCGGCCGCGACGGGCTGGAGGCACAGTACGACGAGGTGCTGGCCGGCCGTCCCGGGGTGCGGGAGATCGCCGTCAACAGCGCGGGCAAGGTCACCGGTGTGCTCGGCGAGCAGGATCCCGAGCCCGGCGACGACCTGGTCACCAGCATCGACTCGCGGATCCAGAAGATCACCGAACGCGCGCTGGCCACGACGATCGCCAAGGCGCGCAAGCGGGGCGAACCCGCCGACGCCGGCGCCGCCGTGGTGCTGGAGGCCAGGACCGGGCGGGTGACCGCGCTCGCCAGCCACCCCAGCTACGACCCCGCGGTGTGGGGCCGCGACCTGTCCCAGCAGGACTTCGAGTCGCTGCCGCTGGCCTCCAACGCGGTGCTCGGGCAGTGGGCGCCCGGCTCCACCTGGAAGATCGTCTCTACGGCCGCGGCAGTGCGGGCCGGCCGGAAACCCGGCGCCTCCTACGACTGCCCGGGCTCCTACCAGGTGGGCGGGCGTTCGTTTCGCAACTTCGAGGGCGCCGCGCTCGGCCGGATGAACCTGCACCGCGCCCTGGTGGTCTCGTGCGACACGATCTTCTACCGGTTCGCCGACCAGATGTGGCGGCGCGACGGCGGCCTCGATCCGGTCCGCCGTCCCAAGGACCCGATGCAGGCCATGGCCAGGGAGTTCGGCTTCGGCGACCGCACCGGGGTGGACCTGCCGAACGAGGCCGCCGGCCGGGTGCCCGACCGGGACTGGAAGAAGGCCACCTGGGAGCGGACCAAGGAGGCCACCTGCCGCCGGGCCAAGACCGGCTATCCGGAGGAGTCCGACCGGAAGCGGGCCGCCTATCTCAAGGCCCTGGCTGCGGAGAACTGCCGGAGCGGGGGCGTCTGGTGGGCGGGCGACGCCGCGAACTTCTCGATCGGCCAGGGCGACGTGCTGGTCACCCCGCTGCAGCTCGCCCGGGGCTACGCCGCGCTCGCCAACGGCGGCAAGCTGTTCAGCCCGCGCATCGCCAAGGCCGTGGTCGGGCCGGACGGCACGGTGCTCCGCAAGATCAAGCCCCCGGTGGTGGGCAAGGTCGCCGTCTCGCGCAAGACCCTGAGCTACATCCGCGACGCGCTCGCCGACGTTCCCCGCGAGGGCACCGCCGCCGGCGCCTTCGCCGGCTTCCCGTTCGACCGGCTCGCCGTCGCGGGCAAGACCGGCACGGCCGAGGCGTACGGCAGGCAGGACACCTCCTGGTTCGCGTCCTTCGCCCCCGCGGAACGCCCCAAGTATGTGGTGGTCGTCGTGGTGTCGCAGGGCGGCACCGGCGGGTCGACCGCCGCCCCGGCCGCCCGCGAGATCTGGGAGGGCATCTACCGCCTCCCGGCCAGGTCGTCCGCACGCGGCGGTGGTGGGCGATGACGATTCCGCGTCCTTTCGGGATCCGGCCGGCGCTCGCCCGCGGCCGTTCGCGACTCGCGCGGGCGCGTACGGCCCGGCGGTCCGTGTCGGCGTCCCTCGACTGGTGGGTGACGGTCCCCGCGGCCGTCCTGTGCGGGATCGGCCTGCTGCTGGTCTGGTCGGCGACCCGCAACGAGCCGGACGTCTCCCTGCTCTCGCGGCAGGTCCTCAGCGTGTTCCTGGGCTTCGTGCTCATGTGGCTCGTGTCCCGCCGCGATCCCCGGGTGCTGCGCGCCTACGTCCCGGTGCTCTATCTGCTGACGCTCGCCGGGCTGGTCGCCGTGCTCACCCCGCTGGGCCGGACCGTCAACGGCTCGCACGCGTGGATCTTCCTGGGGTCCGGGCTGCAGTTCCAGCCCTCGGAGTTCGCCAAGGTCGCGCTGATCCTGGCGCTGGCCGCGGTTCTCGGGGAGCTGCGGGAGGGCGAGCGGCGGCCCGGCCGGGGCGCGGTGCTGCTGGCCCTGGCGCTCGCCGCAGCGCCGATCGGCCTGATCATGTTCCAGCCTGACTACGGCACGATCCTCGTCTTCGCCGTGATCACGGGTGGGATGATCCTGGTCTCCGGGGCGCCCAAGCGCTGGCTGGCCGGACTGGCGGCGGCCGGCGCCCTCGCCGTCCTCCTGGTGTGGCTGCTCGGCCTCGTCCAGCCCTACCAGATCCAGCGGCTGATGGTGCTCACCGACCCGGACGCCGACCCGATGGGCCTCGGCTACAACGCCACGCAGGCGCGGATCGCGATCGGCTCCGGCGGACTGCTCGGCAAGGGGCTGTTCCGCGGGGACCAGACGGCCGGGCATTTCGTGCCCGAGCAGCACACCGACTTCATCTTCACCGTCGCCGGCGAGGAGCTCGGCTTCCTCGGCTGCGCGTTCATCGTGCTGCTGATGCTGTTCGTGCTGTGGCGCGGGCTGCTGATCGCCGCCCGCAGCGCCACGCCGTACGGCACGGTGCTGGCGGGCGGCGTGGTCTGCTGGCTGGCGTTCCAGACGTTCGTCAACGTGGGCATGACCATCGGGCTGCTGCCGATCACCGGGCTGCCGCTGCCGTTCGTCTCGTACGGCGGGTCGGCCACCATCTCCACGCTCACCGCGATCGGCCTCCTCGGCACGGTCCGCCGGCGTACGGACCTGCCGGGCCGTCCGACCGGTCAGTCCCAGCCGTAGTCGAGCGGCACCGAGATACGCACGGAGTCGGAGATGGTGGTCACCACCTGGCCGTCGTTGTGCTTCACCGTGATCGGCT
>BCRI01000234.1 GCA_001552515.1 Sphaerimonospora mesophila NBRC 14179 = JCM 3151 | reverse complement strand
GGCGGCACCGCCAACGGCACCAAGCTCCAGCTCTACTCCTGCTGGGGCGGCGACAACCAGAAGTGGACCTGGAGCAGGTGATCGTCACCGACAGCCCGGCCCCCGGCGGGCCGGGCCCAACCCGCCCATGGCGGGGGGCGGGCCGCCGCGGGGAAGGCAGGAACGGTTCTCCGGCGGACCGGTGAGGGTCACGACGAGGAGCCCGAGGACACGGTCCTGGAGTGGGGCCGTCCGCAGGAACCTCGACCTCGAGGCCGACGACGACGACGCCGGGGCCGAAGGCTCCGGAGACGCGCATCTCCTCAGGGATCTGCTGAACGTGGGCCACATCGTGACGGGCTCGGCCGGGTCGATCGCGTCGTCCTACCCGGTGACGCGGGTCTCGCTGACGACCCGGTCGAGGTGATCTCCCATAGCGCGCTCATTGACGGAGTGAGCGCTCACTCCGTAACATGAACTCCATGACGGAAACCACGCCTCGCCGGCGAGCACCGGCGATGAGCACCGAAGACCGCAAAGCCATGATCGTGGCCGCCGCACTGCCCTTGGTGGCCGAGCATGGCGCCGCCATCACCACCAGTCAGATCGCGCGCGCGGCGGGCATCGGCGAGGGCACCATCTTCCGCGTCTTCACCGACAAGGACGAGGTGCTGCAAGCGTGCATGGCCGAGGCCGTGAACCCCGACCACGCGCTGCGCGAGCTGGCGGCCATCTCCCTTGACGAGCCGTTGAGCGACCGCCTGGTCCAGGCGGTCGAAGCCCTGCACGCCCACCTGGAGCGCATGGGCACCGTGGCCGGAGCCCTGTACGCCTCCGGTCACCTGCACGACCGCGCCTCCTCAGGCCGTCCGGCCCCAGGCGCGCGGGAGGCCTCGATGCGGGCCACCCAGGAGGCCGTGGCGGAGCTGATCGAGCCCGACCGCGCGGCACTGCGCCTGGACCCGCAGAAGATCGCCGCGATCTTCCTCGGCATGATCTTCACCCAGCAGCGGTCGATGGGCGAGGACTCCGCGCTGACCCCCGCCGACCTCGTCGACGTCCTACTGCACGGCGCCCTGCACCGCCCGGAGGCCGACGGATGACCATCACGCTCAACCACACCATCGTGCCCGCCATCGACAACCGTCAGGCCGCTCGGTTCTTCGCCACGATCATGGGTCTGCAGGAGTCGCCGCCCTCGGGCCGCACCGGGAATTTCGTCCCCGTGCGCGTCAACGAACAGCTCACCCTGGACTTCATGACGGTGGCTGAGCCCGTGGGGCTGCACCTGGCCTTCGATGTGGACCCGGCCACGTTCGATGCCGTCTTGGCGCGTCTGCGTGACAACGGTGTTCCGTACGGCAATGACCCCGCCCATCCCGACAACGGACGCATCGACCACCCGCTGTGCCCTCGCGGCCTGTTCTTCGTCGACGCCGCTCGCAATCTGTACGAGGTGATGTCCCCGGCATGACCCCCTGTGACCGAAGGACGTTCACCGCTGAGCTGGGCCTTCGGCGTTCGCCGATTCTCGGCGTTTCGCGCTGCTTCTCGCGTCCATGTCCCCTGACCGTGCCCCGCTCGTGGCGACACGCGCTCGTCAGCCGGACTTGAGACCCTGGCCAAGGCATCTGCCCTGCCGGGCTAGCGCAGCCAGCGCAGAGCTGCGTCGGCGCAGTCTTCCGGACTGCTGTTGAAGGCGATGGCCGCGTCGGGCGCGTGCCGCCGGACCAGGTTGACCACCTTCTCGAAGAACTCGAGCAACGGCTCGTGCTTGCGGATGCCACCCCCGATCACCACACAGCCGTAGTCTTCGCGGGTCAGCGCCTCCACGATCACTCTTTCGGGGTCCTCGTCGAGTGCCACCAGGCACCAGTCGGCTTCGATGCCGTGATCGCCGAAACGGGCCCGACCGCGTGCCATCGCCGCCTGCACCGGCTCCGGGTCCCAGCCCTGGATCTTGGCGGGGTCGAGACCGACCACCAGTACTCGTGCCGCTGTCACGCGTCCTCCTTCTCCCAGAACCCCGACCGACTCGAAACCATGCTTCCGTTCATTGTCATCGCTTACCGGCGCTTTCCGTGGCCATGCGCCCCCAAAGCGCCCCCGCCCGCGACGAACCCCACCGGCCGGTGGGAAGATGGCCGGCATGACGATCAGCAGAAAGGCCGATGCCGCGTAAACGGCCCGGTCGCGTCCGCACGGAGCTTCAGCGCCGGCCTCCCATGCAGGACGACACCACGACTATCCCTGGCCTGTCCTCGGCAGCCCTCGCCGAAGTCCGGCGGATCGAGCGTCAGAAGAAATACCTACGGCCGGGCTCGGTCGGGGCCGCCTTTGCGCGTTGGCGGATCTTCGTCCATGAACCGAATCGACACCTCTGGGACTACGAGAGCGGCGGTTGCACCGAATGGGCCTGTTGCGGAGACCCATGGCAGGCCCGTGAGTATCTGGAAGCGGTGATGTCGGCGATGTCCCGTCGGCGGGCACGGGAGCTCCGAAGCTCGGTCGAATCCCTGGATAAACGCTTCTGAATCCATGGGCGTACGCCGAGTCCGTGTGCCCGTGGTCAGCGGTGGTTGCCTTGCGGACGACCTGTAGAGGTGCACTGGTGCCCTCGATCGTGGACAGAGCGCCGATGCCCGTGGACGCCGTCGTCTTCGTCGACGCCACTCTCTCCTACCCGGGGCGAACCTGGGTGGATACCGCCCCGGCCGAGCTGTGCGACGAGCTACGCCGATCGGCCGGGCCGGACGGATGGCTGCCGCCCTGGCACGAATGGTTTCCGGCCGAGGCCATCCGAGGCCTCGTGCCGGACCCGCAGGTGCGGGCTGAGCTCTGTACGGAGATCCCGCGCGTGCCATGGGGCTGTCCGGAGGAGGTCGCCCCAGCGGTCGATGGCTGGAGAGACGGGGAAAACCGCTGATGAGGGGAGATGAAGGCGGACGAGTCGGCCTGTAGGCCGGGTTCTGTGATCAGCTGTCGCTGACCGGCGGCCATCCATCTAGGACCGTCGTTGCCGACGGCCTCAAGCGGTCTACCCGCGCGGCTCGGGCGGGCCGCCCTCGAACGTCGCGCGCGGGGTGTTCCGGAGAACACCCCTTCTTGACCTTGCTCCGGGTGGGGTTTACCGAGCCGCCCACGTCACCGTGGGCGCTGGTGGTCTCTTACACCACCCTTTCACCCTTACCCCCTGCGAACAGGGGGCGGTCTGCTTTCTGTGGCACTTTCCCGCGGGTCGCCCCGGGTCGGCGTTACCGACCACCCTGCCCTGTGGAGCCCGGACCTTCCTCGGCAGGATCCGAAGATCCTGACGCGGCCGCCCGGCCGACTCGTCTGCCGTACGCACAACCCTAGCGGCTCCGGCGCGCATTCCCGTTAGGGGAGATGGGCGGTGTCGTTCAGGGCCCGTACGACGGCCGGGCCGTCGGCGTAGTAGTCGATCGCCGACAGGCAGGCCAGATCGAGGTGCATCCGGTACATCGACTCCGGCGGGGCGCTCAACGCGAAGCGGAGGAGCAGCTTGATCGGCGTCACGTGGGAGACCGTGAGGACGCATCGGCCCTCGTTCGCCTTGACGATCCGCTCCCTGGCCCGATCGACGCGGCAGGCCGCGTCGGCGAAGCTCTCCCCGCCCGGCGGGGGCACCTCCGGGTCCGCCAGCCACGCCGCGAGCTGCTCCGGCCACCGCAGCTGGACCTCGGCGAACGTGTACCCCTCCCACGCGCCGAAGTCGATCTCGCGCAGGTCCTCGTCCACCTCCACCGGCAGACCGGTCCGTACGGCGACCGCCTCGGCCGTCTGCCTGGCCCGCTTCAGCGGCGAACTCACGATCGCGCCGATCTCGTACGGCTCGCGCGACAGACGCGCGGCGGCGGCCTCCGCCTGGGCCGTGCCGTTCGCGGTGAGCAGGGGATCGCCGAGCCCGGAGAACCGCTTCTCGATCGACAGCGGTGTCTCACCATGCCTGAGCAGCAGCAGCGAGGTGGGCGGCCGAGCCGGGGCAGCCCGCCAACCGGGTGCGCTCCGGGGCCGGGCCGCCGAGGCCGGGCCGGCGTCGGCGTCGGCGTCGGGCGGTTCTGCCGAGGGACCGAAGACTTCGCGGCCGCCGGACGCCGGTTCTGCCGACACGGACTTCGCCTCCCAGGTCTCCCCGCGGGCCGCGGCGTCCATGGCCTCGTTGGCGAGGCGGTCGGCGTGGCCGTTCTGCTCGCGCGGGATCCACCGCCATGTCACCCGGAAGCGCCGGGCCAGGTCGGCAGCCTCCAGGGCGAGCGGCCGCAGGCCCTCGTGCTTGACCTTCCACCGGCCGGCCATCTGCTCGATGACCAGCTTGGAGTCCATCCGCACCTCGACCGACGCGCCCTCGGCGCCGAGCGCGAGCAGGGCACGCAGGCCTGCGATCAGCCCGCGATACTCGGCCACGTTGTTGGTCGCGGTCCCGATCGACTCGGCTACCTCGGCGAGCACCCGCCCGGCCGCGTCCTTGACCACCGCGCCGAATCCGGCAGGCCCGGGGTTTCCCCGCGAGCCTCCGTCGGCCTCGACGACGAACCTTTCGCCGGTAACGGTCATCACAGGCCGGACTCACCCGTGCGGACCAGGATCCTGCGGCACTCCTCGCAGCGGACCACCTCGTCGCGGGCGGCGGCCCTGATGCGGTTCAGATCGGCGATCGACAGGCTGGTGCGGCAGCCGAGGCACCGGCCGCCGTGCAGCATCGCGGCCCCGATGCCCGACTGCTCGCGCAGCTTCTCGTACAGCGCGAGCACGTCGGCGGGAACGTCGCCGGCGATCGGGGGACGCCTCTCCCGCAGCTCGGCGGCCTCCTTGTCGATCTCCGCCAGCGCGGCGTCGCGGCGGTCCTCGGCAGCGCGCAGCGCGGCGGCCGCCTTGTCACGCTCCGACTTGAGCGTGGTCACCTGGGTCTCGGCGGCCTCCCGGCGTTCCATGATCTCCAGTACGACCTCTTCCAGGTCGTCCTGGCGCCGGCGCAGCGACGCTATCTCCGACTGCAGGCTCGCCAGATCCCTGGGCGAGGCGATCTGCCCGGAGTCGAGGCGCTTCTGGTCGCGCTCGGCCCTGGCCCGTACGGTGTCCACGTCCGACTCGGCCTTGGCCTGGTCGCGGGCGAGGTCACCGGCGTCGGTCTCGGCGGCGATGACCCGGGTGGCGAGCGCCGCGAACTGCTTGGACAGCTCGTCGATCTCGGCGAGCTCTGGCAGGGTCCGGCGTCGGTGCCCGAGCCGGTCGAGACCCGCATCGAGCTCCGCCAGGTCGAGCAGACGCTTCTGTGCTTCCGGTGCGGCCTTCATCCCCATCCCTCAAAATGCTCGGGGGTCCAAGTCGGTGGTCGTCGCCGTCCACGCGTCCGTGACGGTGTCGGAGACACGCGCCTCAACAGTAATGCCCCTGGCGGCCAACGCCGACGTCAGTCGCCGGGCGGCGTCGGCG
>BCRI01000233.1 GCA_001552515.1 Sphaerimonospora mesophila NBRC 14179 = JCM 3151 | reverse complement strand
TCCCTCGGCGGGGCCGGGCTCGACCCGCGGCGCCCGCCGGTACGGCAGCTGCGCGAGCCGCGCTATGAGGCCATGGCGGCCTTCCTCGGCGTGCCGTACGGGCTCACCATGATGTGCTCGACCGCGTCCATCCAGCTCAACGTCGACATGGGCGGTGATCCCATCGCCCGCTGGACTCGGGCGCACCGGCTCGGCCCCGTGCTGGTGGCGGCCTTCGCCAACTCGCCGGCCGGAGGGTGGATGTCGGCGCGCCAGGCCATCTGGGCCGCCCTCGACCCCAGCAGGACCGCGCCGGTCGCGCCGCCGGGGCAGGGCGGGGACCCGGCCGCCGACTGGGCGCGCTACCTCCTCGACGCCCGCCTGATGATGATCAGATGTGCCGGGGGCGGCCTGCGCCCGGTCCTGGACGGCTCGGCGTTCCGCGACTTCGCCAGGGTGGCCGGCCGGCCGCCGGAGCAGGAAGACCTCGTCTATCACGCCACCACGCTCTTCCCGCCGGTGCGGCCGCGCGGCTGGCTGGAGATCCGCTACCTCGACGCCCAGGGGGCCGACGACTGGGCGGTGGCCGCGGCCGTCGTGTACGCCCTGATCGCCGACGACCGGGCGGCCGAGACCGCGCTGGAAGCGGCGGCGCCGGTGGAAGGCCGGTGGACCGACGCCGCCCGGCTGGGGCTGGCCGACCCGGGCCTGCGCCGGGCGGCCGCCGCGTGCTTCCGGGCGGCGGCCGAGGCGCTGCCCCGGTCGGGGGCGGAGCCGGAGCTGGTCGCCCGGGTCCGGGCGTTCGCCGCCAAGCACATCGAATCGGGACGATCCCCGGCCGTCGACCTGATGGAGGAGCTGATCGTATGACCGAGCTCAACGATCTCCACGGCATGACCGGCGCGGACGATCCGTACTCATGGAACGACCCGCACCGGCTGAAGGAACGGATCGTGGCCGAGCTGGCGACGGTGCGCGCGCGCTCCCTGACGTACACCGACGCGGACGACGACCTGCTCGTCCGGCAGCACTCGCCGCTGATGTCGCCCCTGGTGTGGGACCTCGCCCACGTCGGCAACTACGAGGAGCTGTGGGTGCTGCGCACGGTGGGCGGCATGGCCCCGCTGCGGCCGGAGATCGACGACGTCTACGACGCGTTCAAGCAGCCGCGCAGGGACCGGCCGTCGCTGCCGCTCCTCTCGCCGGACGAGGCCAGACGCTACATCTGCGGGGTGCGCGGCCGGGTGTTCGACGTGCTCGGCGAAATGGACCCCGACGCCATGCGCCTCGGCGGTCCCGACCCGCTGCGCACCGGAGGGTACGTCTTCGGGCTGGTGGCGCAGCACGAGCACCAGCACGCCGAGACCATGCTCGCGACGCTGCAACTGTCCGGACAGCCCGGACTGGTGCCCGATGGCGAGTTGCCCACCGGCCCGTACGCCGGCCGGCCGGGCGGTCCCGTCGCCGAGGAGATCCACATTCCGGCGGGGGTCTTCACGATGGGCGCGAGCGACGCCTCGCCCTGGGCGTACGACAACGAGCGGGCCGCCCATCGCCGGCACCTGCCGGACTACTGGATCGACCGCCACCCGGTGAGCAACGGCGCGTTCGCGGCGTTCATCGCCGACGGCGGGTACGACGAGCCTCGCTGGTGGAACCCCAGGGGATGGAAATGGGTGTGCCGCTCCGGGGTGCGCGCGCCGCTGTTCTGGACGTGGGACGGCGACACCTGGGTGCGCACGCGCTTCGGCAGGACCGAGCCCGTGCCGGAGGACGAGCCCGTGCAGCACGTCTCCTGGTATGAGGCCGACGCGTACGCGCGCTGGGCGGGCAGACGGCTGCCGACCGAGGCCGAGTGGGAGAAGGCGTGCGGCGGGCACGCCTACCCGTGGGGCGATCTGCCGCCGAGCGCGGAGCAGGCCAATCTCGGCAATCGGGCCGCCCGCCCGGCACCTGTCGGGGCCTTCCCCCGGGGGGCCAGCCCGTACGGCGTCGAGCAGCTCATCGGCGACGTCTGGGAGTGGACCGACTCCTGGTTCCTGCCCTATCCCGGTTTCCGCGGCTTTCCCTACCCCGAGTACAGCGAGGTCTTCTTCGGGGAGAGCTACCGGGTGCTACGCGGCGGGTCCTGGGCCACGCATTCCACGGCGGTCAGGACGACGTTCCGGAACTGGGACTACCCGATCCGCCGGCAGATCTTCGCCGGTTTCCGCTGCGCCCGCTCGGAAGACTGACCGGAGGACCGAGGTGTGCCGTCACGCGGCGTGGTTCGGCCCGGCCCGGCCGCTCTCGTGGCTGATCTCCGAGCCGGAGAACGGCCTGCTCAAACAGGCGTACGCGCCGCGGATGCAGCGGTACGGCACCGTCAACGCCGACGGCTTCGGCATGGGCTGGTACGACCCGGTACGCCACGAACCGGTGCGCTACCGCCGTGCCGTCCCCATCTGGGCCGACGCCAACCTGCCCGGCCTGGCCGCGGCGGCGCGGTCCACCTGCCTCATCGCCGCCGTACGGTGCGCCACGGTGGGCATGCCCGTCGAGGAGACGGCCACCGCGCCGTTCGCCGACGGACGCTGGCTGCTCAGCCACAACGGGCGGGTCGGGCGGGACGGCGTCAGACGGCTGGCGGCCGATCTCGCCGGTTTGCGCGACCCCGACAACCTGCGCGAACCCGAGAACCCGTGCGAGCCCGAGAGCCCGCGTGACCTTGAGAATCCGTGCGAGCCCGAGAGCCTGTGCGACTCGGCGTGGCTCGCCGCCCTCGTGTTCACCGGGCTGCGGGCCGGGGCCTCGCTCGCCCAGGCCCTGACCGTCGTCGTCGAGCGGGCCGCCGCCGCCGATCCTGGGGCCCGGCTCAACCTGCTCGCCTGCGGCGGCGCGGAGGTGGCCGCCGTCGCCTGGGGGGACAGCCTGTACGCCCACGTCGGCGAGGGGGTGCTCGTGGCCAGCGAGCCGCTGGACGACCGCCGGGGATGGCGCCCGGTGCCCGACCGCAGCCTCCTGTCGGCGTCCCCCGACGGCGTGCTGATCGCCCCGATCGGTCGGGGACCGTCCCGTTGAGATCCGTTGGATCGAGATCCGTTCGACGAGGAGCGACTCATGGCCGTGATCGACCATCTGGACGACGACTATCTGCGGCAGGCGCTGGAGCACGACGTCCGCATCGGGCTCACGGCCACGCCCAAGTGGCTCCCGCCGAAGTGGTTCTACGACGAGGCGGGCGGCGAGCTGTTCTCGGCGATCACCCGTCTCCCCGAGTACTACCCGACCCGGCGTGAGCTGGACATCCTGCGCCGGCACGTACGCGACATCGCCGCGCTGAGCCGGGCCGACACGCTCGTCGAGCTGGGATCCGGCACCAGCGAGAAGACGGTGCTGCTGCTCGACGCCCTCACCTCGGAGGGGACGCTGCGCGCCTACCTGCCGGTCGACGTCGACGTGGTCACGCTGGAGGCGGCAGCAGCCCGGCTCGCCGTCCGTTATCCCCGGCTCGATCTGCGGCCCGTCCGCGCCGACTTCGAGCGCCACCTGGCGCTGCTGCCCAGGCCGGGCCGCCGGATGGTGGCCTTCCTCGGCGGCACGATCGGCAACCTGCCGCCCGCCGTGAGGGAGGTGTTCCTGAAAGAGCTGCGCGCCACGCTGCGGCCGGGCGACACGCTGCTTCTCGGCACCGACCTGGTGAAGGACGTCGGCCGGTTGGTCGCGGCCTACGACGACGCCCTCGGCGTGACCGCTGAGTTCAACCGCAACGTCCTGCGCGTGCTCAACCGGGAGCTGGCCGCCGACTTCCGGCCGGAGGCCTTCGAGCACGTCGTCCGCTACGACGAGGACAACGAGTGGATCGAGATGCGCCTGCGGGCGACCCGTCCCATGCGGGTCGCGATCCGCGCGCTCGGCCTCACCGTCGTCGTCAGGGAGGGCGAGGACATCCGTACGGAGATCAGCGCCAAGTTCCGGGAGGAGGGCCTGGCCGCGGAACTCAGGCGGGCCGGGTTCGCGGTCGCCCGCCGATACACCGATCCCGCCGGGGACTACGCCCTGACCCTCGCCACCGCCGCCCACCCGGCCTCATAAGCCGCCCACCCGGTCTCAAAAGGGGCCCGGGAGCGCCGTGACGGCGTGACGCCCGAGTATCGGAGAGGCGATGATCGCCTGCCGTACGAATTTTGGCGGGATATAGGGGTATTTCCGAGGAGAACAGTTGCTCTGCGGCGGAAGGTAGCGGAATGGAGTCTCGCGAGCATTTCATGTTCCAGAAGATGGCCGCCGAGCTGAAACGGGAGGCGGCCTGCCTGACCGGCGACCGTCTGCTGGCCGCCGAGGCCGACACCGAGGAGGCCGAGGCCAGACTGTGCCTGACGTGGTACGACATCCTCGACACCACCTGGCATATCCGCCTGCTCTACGATCTGCCCGGATAGCCTTTTCCCGTGGGGATCGGCTGCACGGCCGTAATGCCGAGCCGATTCGCCTCGATCAAGTGCTGACGTGCCGAAGTGATGACCACGGTGTGCATTTTCGGAGAGGCGGCCTGGTGACCAGGGTCGAACTTCCCCCCTTCCATCTTCGCCTCGTCGAGGACGCCCGCGCCGTCCTCGACCGGTACGGCCTGCTGCTCGCCGGCGGTTACGCGCTGCGCGCGCACGGCCGTACGGACCGCCCGGTCGACGGCCTGACGTTCGCGACGGGGGACGAGACGCCGCCTGCCGAGATCGCCGACGCGATGGCCGCGGCCTTCCGCGCGACCGGTCTGGCGGCCGAGGTGGGGGAGAGCGGTCCGCGAACGGGACGCGTCGTCGTCACCGACGAGATCACCGGCCAGAAGTGCGAGGTCACGCTGCTCGTCGAGATCCTGCGTGACCGGCACACCGCCGTCGAGCCGTGCCCCGTCGTGGGCCTCGACGACGCGGTCGGCCTCAAGGTCAGGGCGCTCCACGACCGCGGCCTGCCGCGCGACTTCGCCGATGTGGCCTCGGTCTCCGATCTGTACGGCTTCCGCTCCCTCGAACGGCTGGGCGCCGGCCATGACGACGACTGGCGTACGGAGCACCTGATCGAACGGCTGGAGACCGTCGACCTCCTGGCGGACGAGGCGTTCGGCGACTACGGCCTCGACGAGGAGCGGATCGCCGAGATCCGGCGGTTCGTCTACGCCTGGGTGGAGGACATCAAACTTCGCCGGGTCGATGACGGCGACGCCGAGTTCGATCTGGATGTCCCCGAGGTGGACTGAGCCACCCGAGGTGGACTGAGTCACCGAGGTGGACTGAGCATCCCGGATGAACGGACTCCCCGGGAGGGGACACCGGCGGGCTGACCTCCCCGTGGGAGCGCCGTGAGCAGGGCTTACACCGATCCACAGCTTGTCACGACCGAGGATCGGGAAGTTCTGGAGTGCGTTACCTCTCCTTCATATCGCGGCGGGGCGCGCGTGCGGGCGCGCCCGTACCGTGGTCTGAGGCGGGGCGCTCGGTGTTCGCACACC
>BCRI01000232.1 GCA_001552515.1 Sphaerimonospora mesophila NBRC 14179 = JCM 3151 | reverse complement strand
CCTAGCACTCCGGCGGTGGATCGACCGGCGGTTCACCGGCCGAGTGTGAACCCTCCGATCATGGCCGCGGGCCATGACCACCACCGGCACGCCCGCTCCGATCTTCATCGTCCTGGATCCCACCAGGAGGCCGAAGCAGAACAGTAGTATGGCTCCGGTGCGTCTCGCAGGACAGGACGGTCGCGGTCCCGGGCGTGCCTTTCATGCCGAGCGCCGTCTGCACCTCGGGCAGGGTGGAGTCGAAGATGAGGAACGGAATTCCCACCAGTGCGAAGAGCAGCATGAGCATCCCCAACGCGGCGAACAGGTTCGCGCCGACCTTGCCCGTCGGAGAAGAGCCTTCCTCGGTGAGGCGCTGTTCCTGCGCCTCCGCCCGCGCTCGGGCGGCCTCCCGCCGCTCCCGCGCTCCCGCGTACGCTCTGGCCGCTTCCCATCGTTGCCGTCTTCTACGGCGCTGGCGCGTCGTCTTCGCCATGATCGGATCGTGAACGGCGGCACTGAAGGACTGGATGAGACCGACTGGGACGATCCATTTCGTCACTCGGGCCGGCAGCGAACCGAAGAACTCGATGTCGTCGTACGCTCCTTCCGCGTCGAACCGGAGCGTACGACCGCTGTGTCGACCCGAGCGTGCGACCGACGCCTACGAATCTCTCGTACGTGCCGCGCCCTCCCCGACGGGCCGGCCCACCTCAGCCGGGGAGCTTGAGGGTGGTGCGGAAGACGGCGGGGTCGAAGGCGCCGCCGAGGACGGGGGCGAGTCCCGCCCGTGCCGCGCGGGCGAACGTCGGCCGATCGAGGGCGCCGGCGCCCTCGGGCAGCGCTCCGGCGAGCGGCCGGGCCGCCAGCATCTCCAGATCGGCGACGTTGCACCGCTCGGCCAACCCCGGCTCGGCCGGCCAGGAGCCGATCACCACTCCGGCCAGGTCGAGGCCACGGCCCGCCATGGCCTCCAGGGTCAGCGCGGTGTGGTTCAGCGTGCCGAGCCCGGCCCTGGCCACGACCAGGACCGGCGCACGCAGCTCGTACGCCAGGTCGGCGAGCGTGCTCCCCTCCTCGTCGAACCGGACGAGCAGCCCGCCGGCCCCCTCCACGATCACCAGCCGGTTCGACTCCGCCAGCTCCGCGACGAGCGTGGCCACCGAGGTGAGCGCGACCGGCGGCAGGCCGGACACGCGGGCGGCGGCGGCGGGCGACAGCGGGTCGGGGAACCTGGCCGGTTCGAACGTCGTGGTGACCCCTGACAGCCGGATCACGTCGTCGAGGTCTCCCGGCTCGCCGGCCGGCACTCCGGTCTGCGCCGGTTTCACCACGGCGACCGTCGAGCCGCGTTCCAGGGCCAACGCGGTGAGGGCCGCCGTGACCACGGTCTTTCCGACGCCGGTGTCCGTGCCCGTGACAACGAGAATGCTCATTCACCGCAGCGTACGGCGTGACGGCGGCCGGGGCGGCGCAGGCGGTGCGCGCCGGACGCGGCCGTGTCACCGGGGCGGCGGTCGGCGCCGCCCCGGCGAGAGCCGTACGACTCGGTGCGACGGGGGCGTCAGGCGATTCCGCCCGAGGGCCGCCGCAGCCGGGTGACGAACTTGTAGCGGTCTCCGCGGTAGAGCGACTGGGCGTACTCCACCGGGTTGCCCTCGGCGTCGAACGCGTGCCGGGTCAGCAGCAGCATGGGCAGCCCGACGTCGACGCCGAGCACCTGTGCGTCGTACGGCGTGGCCAGGACGGTCTCGATGACCTCCTCCGCGTCGGTCAGCTGCACGTTGTAGGCGTTGTGCAGGGTCTCGTAGAGCGACGGATGGGCCTCCAGCTCCCGCCGCAGCCGGGGGAAGCGCCGGGCGGACAGGTGGGTGGTGTCGATCGACATCGGCTCGCCGTTGGCCAGCCGGAGACGGTGTATGCGCAGCACGCGCCCGCCCGGGTTGATCGCCAGACGGCTGCCGAGCGCCTCGTCCGCCGTGATGTAGCTGATGTCCAGGATCTTGGTGTCGGGTTCCAGGCCGACCATGCGCAGGTCACCCGTGTACGAGGTGAGCTGCAGCACCTGGGCCACCTTGGGCTGGGCGACGAATGTGCCCTTGCCCTGGATCCGCAGCAGCCTGCCCTCCACAACGAGCTCCGAGAGCGCCTGGCGGACGGTGGTCCGCGAGGTCTCGAAGCTCACCGCGAGCGCACGCTCCGGAGGGAGCGCGCTGCCCGGGGGGAGGGTCTTCGTGAGCTCCAGCAGGCTCCGCTTGACGTCGTAGTACTTCGGGACCCGGGGAGAGTCCTCGCTGTGCTCCGTCACGTATCCACCTTCAATTCGGCCACAGCGGTGAGCGCACCCCTGACCACCGCGAGATCATCCGACCTCAGATCGGCCCTCGCGGTCAACCTCAAACATGACCGTCCCTGGGGAACCGATGGCGGGCGGAAGCATCCGACGCGCAGGCCGTGCTCGGCGCACACGGCGGCCGCGGCCACCGCCCGCCGCGGCGGGCCGAGCACGACCGGCACGACGGCCGCCGCCGGGTTCGTCTCCAGGTCCATGGACAGGCCCAGCTCGTGGATCGTCGCGGCCAGGGCGCGCGCGTTTGCCCTGGCCCGTCCGGGAAGGTCGGCCGCGGCGTCTTCGAGGATGCCGAGCGCGGCCAGCGCCGCCCCCGCGCAGGCCGGCGCGAGCCCGGTGTCGAAGATGAACGAGCGGCCCGTGTCGATCAGCGTCTCGATCACCTCGGGCGCGCCGAGCACGGCGCCGCCCTGCGATCCCAGCGACTTCGACAGCGTGATCGTCCTCACCACGTGAGGGCTGTCGGCGAGGCCCGCCTCGTGCACCGCGCCACGGCCCTGCTCGCCCACCACGCCGAGCGCGTGGGCCTCGTCGACCACGAGCAGCGCGCCGTGCCGTACGGCGGCCGCGTGCAGTTCGCGCAGCGGCGCGAGGTCGCCGTCGACGGAGAACACGGCGTCGGTGACGACGACGGCGTGCTCCTCGGCGCGGTCGGCCAGGACCTTGCCGACCGCCTCGGCGTCTCGATGCGGGGTGACGACCACCCGTGAACGCGACAGCCGGCAGGCGTCGACGATCGACGCGTGGTTGCCCGAGTCCGAGACGACGAGGCTGCCGCGCCCGTCCCGGCCGGCGACCGCGGCCAGACCGACGGCGGCCAGATTGGCGAGGTATCCGGAGGAGAAGACCAGTGCCCTGGCCGCACCGGTGAAGGCGGCCAGCCGCTCCTCCAACTCGGCGTGCAGCCGCGTCGTCCCGGTCACCAGACGGGAACCGGTCGAGCCGGTGCCCCACTCCCGGGTGGCCCGGACGGCGGCCTCGATGAGCCGCTCGTCCCGCGACAGCCCCAGGTAGTCGTTGGAGGCCAGGTCCAGCAGGCCGTCATGGTCGGGCGTGCGAGGGCGCAGGACACGCCGCAGCCCGGCCGCCTCCCGCTGGGCGGTGGCCTCACGGAATCGGTCGAGTGGCCGTTTCATGGAGTGCATCTTGCCAGGTGGTGAATGCCGATTCGCCTCCGGGCCGGACCCCGGCGCATGATGCGAGGGTGCCCACTATCAGCGACCTGGTGTCCCGGCATACCGCGCTCGACGCTGCGGATGTCGACTGGATCTATTCCCTTGTGTCGGACTGGCAACTCCTGGCCGACCTGTCCTTCGCGGATCTCATCCTGTGGGTCGCCCATCGTGGCGGCACGGGCTGGGTGGCGGTCGCCCAGATGCGGCCCACGACCGGCCCGACGGTCTACCACGACGACGTCGTCGGAGTCATCGTGGCGAAGGGGGAGCGGCCGCTGATCGACATAGCGTGGGACGAGCAGCGGATCTGCCGCGAGGGCGACCCCGACTGGTCCAGCGGCGTACCGGTCCGGGAGGAGACGATCCCGGTACGGCGAGGCTACGCCGGGCCCCTCATCGGGGTCATCCAGCGTTCCACCAACCTGTCGTCGGCGCGTACGCCGTCCCGGCTGGAGCTGACGTACCTGCAGAGCGCGTCGGACCTGGCCCAGATGGTGGCCGAGGGCGGATTTCCGTTCGCCGGGGAGCAGCCGACCCTCGTCAGGTCCCCCCGGGTCGGCGACGGCCTGCTCCGGCTCGACAAGGGCGGACGGGTGACCTACGCCTCCCCGAACGCGCTGTCGGCCTACCGCCGTCTCGGCCTGTACGCGGACCTGGTGGGCGCCGATCTCGGCCGGACGACGGCGGCGCTGTGCTTCTCCGACGAGCCGATCAACGAAGACCTGATGCTGGTGGCGAGCGGCCGGGCGCCCAGGGAGATCGAGGTGGAGAACGGCGGCACCGTGGTGCAGCTCCGGGCCATCCCGCTGATCGTGGGCGGTGGCAGGATCGGGGCGCTGGCGCTCATCCGCGACGTGACCGAGCTGCGCCGCCGTGAGCGCGAACTTTTGACCAAAGACGCGACGATCCGTGAGATTCATCACCGGGTCAAGAACAACCTGCAGACCGTCGCGGCGCTGCTCCGGCTGCAGGCGCGGAGGCTGAACAACCCCGAGGGGCAGGAGGCGCTGAACGAGGCGGTCCGGCGGGTCGGCTCGATCGCGATCGTGCACGAGATCCTGGCGCAGATGCCCGAGGAGATGGTCGAGTTCGACGACATCGCCGACCGGGTGATCGCCATGACGGCCGAGGTCTCGCTGGCCCATGTCATGCCCAAGCGCATCGGCGGGTTCGGCGTGCTGCCGGCAGCGGTGGCGACGCCGATCGCCATGGTCCTCACCGAGCTGCTGCAGAACGCCGTGGAACACGGCTTCTCGCACAGGTCGGGGAACGTGGAAGTGATCGTGAAACGCGAGGTGGACCGGCTGGAGGTCGTGGTCGCGGACGACGGGCAGGGTCTGCCGCCCGACTTCGATCTGGAATCCACCGGGAGTCTGGGGCTGCAGATCGTCCGCACGCTCGTGGAGGCCGAGTTGTCAGGCCGTCTGAGCATCGGAAGGAGGGACGAGGGGGGCACGGAGGTCAGCCTCAGCATCCCCATGCCGTCCGGGAGTACACCCTCGGGAACCGCCGGGTCTTATGGGAGTGCGGGCTCTTCCGGAGCCAGAGCCAGAGGCGGAGCGGCCGAGAAGGCCACGCCGTTTTGAATGCCGTTTCTCATCCGGTCGCGCCGGGACGGTGGCCGAGACACTGGCCGGGACCGGTGAACGACGGTTGAGCGGACGGCCGGGAGATCGGCATCGTCACGCTGAACGGCCTGTTCGGGCCCGGAGTGGACTACTCGGGCCCGAGGGTCCGTGCGGCCGTGGTGCGTGCTGCGACCGTTGCCATCCGACCGGGGGTCAGACGCCGGCGCGGGCGCGGGCGCGAGCCGTACGGCGCTTCAGCGCGCGACGCTCGTCCTCGCTCAGTCCGCCCCAGACTCCGGCGTCCTGGCCGGATTCGAGAGCCCACTTGAGGCACGAGTCGATGACCGAGCAGCTGCGGCATACCTGCTTGGCCTCTTCGATCTGCATGAGCGCCGGACCGGTGTTCCCAATGGGGAAGAACAGCTCGGGGTCCACGTCACGGCAGGCGGCTCGG
>BCRI01000231.1 GCA_001552515.1 Sphaerimonospora mesophila NBRC 14179 = JCM 3151 | reverse complement strand
ACCTACCTGATCACGGGTGGGCTGGGCGGGGTCGGCCTGTCCCTGGCCGAATACCTGGCCGGCCACGTGCGGGCGAACCTGGTGCTCGTGGGCCGGGCCGCCCTGCCGCCCCGGCAGGAGTGGGACCGCTGGGCGGACCGGCCCGAGGGCGACGTGGTCGCCGACCGGATCAGGGTTGTACGGCGGCTGGAGGAGGCCGGCGGCACGGTCATGGTGGCGGCGGCCGACGTCACCGACGCCGACCAGCTGGGCGGGGTCGTACGGCAGGCGGTCGAGCGGTTCGGCGCGCTGCACGGTGTCGTGCACGCTGCCGGAGTCCCCGGCGGCGGGCTCATCCAGCTGAAGGAGGCGGGGGCGGCCGAGGCCGTCCTGGCGCCCAAGGTGCGCGGCGCGCTGGCACTGCGCCGCGCCTGCGCCTCGCTCCCGCTCGACTTCGTGATGCACTGCTCGTCCGGCATAGCGGTGAGCGGCGGCGTCGGACAGGTCGACTACACGGCCGCCAACGCCTTCCTGGACGCGCTGGCCCACCACGACGACGAAGCGGACGGCCCCGCGGTCGTCTCGATCAACTGGGACGCCTGGCAGGGCGTGGGCATGGCCGCCAGGACCATCGGCGGCGCCGCCGACGGCGAGCGGCCACGGGAGGCCCCGGTGCGCCACCCGTTCCTCGAGCGGCGGCTGACGAGCGCGGACGGCGACTGCTTCGGCTACGTCGCGCACTTCGACGCCCGGGAGTCCTGGCTGGTGGACGAGCACCGCATGCTCGGCCGGCCGGTCGTCCCCGGGGTCGGGCACCTGGAGCTGGTCCGGGCGGCCTTCGCCGAGACCCGGCTCACTCGGGAACAGGGTTCGGTCGATCCGGGCGACCAGGGCGTCGAGCTGTCGGAGGTCACCTTCTACACGCCGATCGTGATCCCGGAGGACGGGCGCAGGCAGGTGCGCGTCGTGCTCGAACGGGACGGCGGCGGTCCTGAAGGGGACGACGGCATGAGGTTCGCCGTCGTCAGCGCGCACCGCGACGCCTCCACCGGCGGGGACGAACGCTGGCAGCTGCACTCGACCGGCCGGGTCGCCCGGCTCACCGGAGCCCGTCCGCGCCGTCTCGACATCGAGTCGCTGATCGACGGCTCCGGGCTGCGCGACGTCGGCAGACCGGCGAACGACGGCCCGATGGGCTTCGGCGCCCGGTCGCAGTGCCTTCAGCGGATGTACGTCGGGGACGGTGAGTTCCTGGCCCTGCTGGAGCTGCCGGAGCCGTTCCGGGACGAGGTGGCGGAGCTGCCGCTGCATCCGGCGCTGATGGACATCGCCACCGCCTTCGTGGGCGTGCACCATGCGGCGGAGTTCCGGATCCCGATCTCCTACGGCCGGATCCGGATGTTCGCGCCGCTCACGTCCGCCGTCTACAGCCACCAGTCCTACCGCGACGGCGGCGACCGGGCCGGCAAGGAGACCGTGACCTCCGACGTCACGATCACCGACCTGGCGGGCCGCGAGCTGCTCCACGCCGAGCGCTTCGTCCTGAAGCGGGTCCACGACCTGGAGGAGCGGCTCACGGTGGCGCAGGCGGCCACACCCGGGCGGGTGGAGCTGTACGACCTGCCGTCTGCCCTCGATGACGGCCGGACAGACGGTCAGGCAGGCGGCGGGACGGGCGGTCGCGGCGAGCCGTCGGCTGACTTCCTCCGTACGGCCCTCGACCACGGCATGTCCCCCGGCGAAGGCGCCGAGGTGTTCGGCCGGATCGTGGCCGCGGGGCTGACGCCCCAGGTGCTGGTCAGCACCCGCGACCTGGCGAGCGTGTTCGACCAGGTGGCGTCGGCCCGTACGGCCACCGCCGACGCCACGGCGGCGGGGGAGGACGCCGGGACCGGGGCCGGGGGAGCCTCCCTGCACCCGCGGCCCGACCTGCTCACCCCCTACGAGGCGCCGAGGGACGCCGTCGAGGAGCGGCTCGCCGCCGTGTGGCAGGACCTGCTCGGCGTGGAGAAGGTCGGCGTCCACGACGCCTTCACCGACCTCGGCGGCCACTCCCTGCTCGGGCTCCAGCTGGTGCCGCGACTGCGCGAGGTCTTCGCGGTGGACCTGCCCATCGGGACGATCTTCGACGCGCGGACCCTCGCCGACCTGGCGGACGCCGTACGCGCGGCGGGCGGTGCGACCGAGGCGGCGTGACGGCCGGTTGCTCAACGGTCACCTGATCAACGGCGATCTGATCCAGACCCGATCCAGACCCGATCCAGACCTGATTCAGAGAGGACAACCATGCCGGACATCGGCGTTAGGACCATCGGCGTGATCGGCGCGGGCGTGATGGGCAGCGAGGTCGCCCAGGTGTTCGCCCAGGCCGGATTCGAGGTCGTCCTGGTGGACGTCACCGACGACGCCCTGGAGCGGGCGCGCCAGACGATCCAGCGCAGCCTCCGTTTCCAGCGGATGCTGGGCGCGCGTACGGGGCTGGCCGCCCCGCCGACCGTGGACCGGGCCGAGGTCCTCGGCCGCGTCCGCTTCACCACCGAGCTCGCCGACGTCGCCGACGCGGACTTCGTCGTGGAGAACGTCACCGAGGACTGGGACGTCAAGCGGCCGGTGTTCGAGGAGCTCGACGCCGTGTGCAAGCCCCACGTGGTCTTCGCCGTGAACACCTCGGTGATCCCGATCACCAGGGTGGGCGGGGTCACCGGGCGGCCCGACCGGGTCATCGGCGCGCATTTCATGAACCCGGTCTCGCTCAAGCCGATGGTCGAGGTGATCAGGGGATTCCACACCTCGGAGGAGACGGTGCGGACCATGCTCGCCGTCCTGGCGGCGATCGGCAAGGAGGGGGTCGTGGTCGCCGACTCCCCGGGGTTCGTCTCCAACCGGGTGCTGATGCTGACCGTCAACGAGGCCGCCTACCTGGTCCACGAGAGGGTGGCCGAGGCGAGCGAGGTCGACCGGCTCTTCAAGGGCTGCTTCGGGCACACGATGGGCCCGCTCGAGACCGCTGACCTCATCGGCCTCGACACGATCCTGCTGTCCATCGAAGGCCTCTACCGGAGCTTCGGCGACAGCAAGTACCGCCCGTGCCCGCTGTTGAAGCAGCTCGTCGACGCGGGCCTGCTCGGCCGCAAGAGCGGTCGCGGTTTCCACAACTACGAGTAGGGATCACCGGCAGCGATTACCGGTAGAAGGGTGAACGCATGGACGAGATCAAGGCGAAGGTCAGGCAATTCCTGCGCGGATACTTCAAGGAGCACGACTTCGCGGACGAGGAGGACATCTTCGCCTCCGGTTACGCGAACTCCCTGTTCGTGATGCAGCTCATCGCCATGGTGGAGCGCGAGTTCTCCCTGGTCGTGGCCGACGAGGACCTGGAGTTCGACAACTTCCGGTCCATCGACGCGATCGCGCGGTTCGTCACCGCGAAGACCGTCGTACCGGCCGGAACCTAGGAGGCCGGGCATGGCGACGATCGCCGGCGTGCACTCGCTGAGCGAGGTGCAGAACAAGACGCTGAGCGAGTATCGGAGGTTCACCGAGACCGAGATCGCACCGTTCGCCGGTGAGTGGGACCGCGCCGGAAGGCTGCCCCGCGATGTGATCACCGCGATGGCGCGGGCGGGCCATCTCGGGGCGCTCGTCCCCGAGGAGTACGGCGGCAGCCGGCTCGGCCTGGTCGAGTTCGGCCTGCTCAACGAGGCGATCGGGCTGGGCTGCTCGTCCGTGCGCAGTGTGCTGACCGTGCACAGCATGGTGTGCCGTTCCGTCGCACGCTGGGGGAACGCGGAGCAGCGTGCGCGCTGGCTGCCCAGGCTCGCCAGTGGAGAGTGGGTCGGCGCGTTCGGGCTCAGCGAGCCCGGCGCGGGCAGCGACGTCACGCAGATCACCACGACGGCGCGGCCCGACGGCGAACACTACGTGCTGGACGGCACCAAGAAATGGATCACCTACGCCCAGGCGGCCGACGTCTTCCTGGTGTTCGCCGGGTTCGAGGGGCGGTTCAGCGCCTTCATCGTCGAACGGGACACGCCGGGACTGACCGTGGTGCCGATCGACGGCATGCTCGGCACCCGGGCGTCGATGCTGGCCGAGCTGCGCTTCGAAGGCTGCCGCATCCCCCGGTCCGCGCTGCTGGGCCGGCCCGGATTCGGGCTCGCCCCGGTGGCGAGCGACGCGCTGGACGTCGGACGCTACAGCGTCGCGTGGGGTTCCGTCGGCCTGGCGCAGGCCTGCCTGGAGACCTCACTCGGCTACGCCAGGGAACGCAGGCAGTTCGGCGCACCGATCGCCGACCACCAGTTGGTCCAGCGGCTGCTCACCGACATGGCCACCACGGTCTCGGCCGCCCGGCTGCTGTGCCTGCAGGCGGGTGAGCTCGTGGCCGAGGGTCGTCCCGACGCGGTCGCGGCGGTGTGGATGGCGAAGTACTTCGCCTCCACCGGAGCCTTCCGCGCCGCCGCCGACACCGTGCAGATCCACGGGGCGTACGGATGCGATCCGAGCGGGGCGCCCCAACGGCTGTTCCGGGACGCCAAGGTCATGGAGATCATCGAGGGCAGCAGTCAGATCCAGCAGACGATGATCGCCCGGCTGATCCCCGGCGAGGAGGGATGACTGTGGGCAACGGCGGATCCGCCGCCAGACGCAAGACCGTGAAATGCCTGGTCTGGGATCTCGACAACACCCTGTGGCAGGGCATCCTGCTGGAGAACGACGAGGTCAGGCCGGTTCCCGAGGCCGTGGCCGCCGTCAGGGAGCTGGACCGGCGCGGCATCATCCACTCGATCGCCAGCCGTAACGACCCGGAGGCCGCGCTGGCCAGGCTCCGGGAGTTCGGCCTGGAGGACTACTTCCTCTGTCCGCAGATCGGCTGGAACGCCAAATCGGTGTCTCTGAAGGCGATCGCCGAGGACCTCAACATCGGGATCGACGCGCTGGCCTTCGTGGACGACCAGCCCTTCGAGCGCGAGGAGGTGGCGTTCGCCCTGCCCGAGGTCCTCTGCCTCGACGCCACGGAGATCACGACGCTCACCGAGCGGGCCGAGTTCACCCCGGATTTCGTGACCGAGGACTCCCGGAACAGACGCCTGATGTACCGGGCGGATCGGGAGCGCAAGACCGCCGAGGCCGATTTCGCCGGGGCGCAGGAGGCGTTCCTCGAGAGCCTGAACATGCGTTTCGCCATCACCGAGGCGACGGAGGACGACCTCCAGCGGGCCGAGGAGCTGACGCTGCGCACCAACCAGCTCAACACGACCGGCTACACCTACTCCTACGAGGAGCTCGACGCCTTCCGTACGTCGGACCGGCACCTGCTGCTCACCGCGGCGCTCGAGGACCGCTACGGCCCCTACGGCACCATCGGCCTCGCGCTGGTGGAGAAGACCGGAGAGGCGTGGGTCATCAAGCTGCTGCTCATGTCGTGCCGGGTGATGTCGCGCGGTGTCGGCACGATCATGATCAACCACATCAAGCGGCTGGCCCGCGCGGCAGGCGTACGGCTGCTGGCCGAGTTCGTCCAGACCGGCAGGAACCGGGCGATGCTCGTCACCTACCGGTTCAACCGGTTCTCCGAGGCCGAACGCCGCGACGACCTCGTCGTGTTCGAGGCCGATCTGTCCGACATCCCCTGCGAT
>BCRI01000230.1 GCA_001552515.1 Sphaerimonospora mesophila NBRC 14179 = JCM 3151 | reverse complement strand
GGGCACATGATCGCCCAGTACACACAGGCCGCGATCGTGTCGGAGCTCAAGCGCCTGGCCGCCCCCGCGAGCGTCGACTCGATCCCGAGCTCGGCCATGCAGGAGGACCACGTCTCCATGGGCTGGTCGGCCGGGCGCAAGCTGCGCCGGGCCGTGGACGGCCTCACCCGGGTGCTGGCCATCGAGATCCTCACCGCGGCCCGGGCCATCGACCTGCGCAGGCCGTACGACCCCGCACCCGGCACCGGCGCGGTCGTCGCCCTGCTGCGCGAGTCCGTGGCGGGTCCGGGGGCCGACCGGTTCCTCGCCCCGGAGATCGAGGCTGTCGTCCGGCTCGTCGCCGACGGCTCCGTGGTCGCCGCCGCCGAGTCCGCCGCCGGTCCGCTCGCCTGACGTCAGGACGCCGCGGCGACCACCTCCACCTCGATCAGCAGGCCGGGCTGGAACAGCCGCGGCACCTCCACCGTGGTGCTCGCGGGCGGCTCGCCGGTGATGTGGCGGTGCCGCACCGCGGCGTACTCGCCCAGCAGGTCCATGTCGGTCAGAAACGTCCTGATGTGCAGGACCTGATCGAACGAGGACCCCTGGTCGGCCAGGATCCGCCGCAGGTTCTCCATGACGTACTCGGACTGGACGGCCATGTCGCCCTCGCCGACGACCTCCCCCTTCTCGTCGAGCGCCACCTGGCCGGACACGAACAGCAGATCCCCCATGCGGGTGGCGTGCGAGTAGCGTCCGTTGGTGGCGGGGACGGACGCCGGGTTGATCTTCAGTACGGGCGCGGCCGGCGCCGGACGCCCGATCGCGCCGAAAACGGCGGTGAGGTCGTCGCCGGCGAGGCCGGCCGCCTCCGCCTCCGCCAGCCGGTCCCGCGCCGCTGCGGCCACGGTCTGCACCGTCCCCGGGCCCTCGGTGGCCAGCCGCAGGTCCTTGGCCGCCGAGCCCAGCGCGTACCGGGTCTGCGGCGGACCGGACTCGATCGCCGGCCGCAGCCGGTCCAGCAGCGGGGAGAGGGGGGTCTCGGCCAGCACGTCGAGGTAGGTCGAGCGGTCGACGCCCAGCGCCCCCGCGTACGCCAGATTCTCCGCGAGCAGCACCTGAGCCGGGACGAGAACGCTGATCACCGCCAGCTTGAGCGCGGCGCCCGATCCCGGGCCGCCCACCTCCCGGACCCGGCCGAACACGGCCAGCACGTCACGGACCCGGCCCAGGTCCGCCGGAGACCCGCCCGCGAGGATCGTCAGCGTTCCCTCGGCGGCGGGTCCCACGCTGCCGAGCACGGGTGCGTCCACGAGACCCACCTCGGCCGGCAGCAGCCGGCGCAGCCGCCGTACCGCCTCCGGGCCGATCGTGGACATCTCGACCAGTGTCGAGCCCGGACGAAGGCCCGGAAGCGCGGCGCCGACCACCTCCTCCACCGCGTCGGGATCGGCGAGCATCGTCACGACCAGCTCGGCCTCCGCCACGGCCGCCGCCGGAGTGGCGGCCGAGACCGAGCCGGGGATCTCGGCCGGCGTACGGTTCCACACCGTCACCCGGTGTCCTGCCGAGACCAGCCTGCGCGCCATCGGGGTGCCCATGCGCCCCAGACCGAGAAAAGCAATCATGGCCGGAACCGTATCCGGGGTGCGAGACATTCCACCAACGACTAGATCGCATGGAAGCCATACGATTCACTCATGTTGAACACCGACGAGCTGCGCCTGCTGGAGGTCATCGCCCGGACCGGATCGTTCACGGCGGCCGCCGTTGAGCTCAACTACACCCAGTCGGCTGTCTCACGACGTGTCGCGTCGCTGGAGGCGGCGGCCGGCGGGCCGCTCTTCGAGCGGCTGCCCCGCGGCGTGCGGCTCACCCCGGCCGGGCGGACCCTCCACCGGCACGCGCGGGAGATCCTGGAACGGCTCGGCCGTGCGCGGGAGGAACTGGCCGCGATCCACCACGGGATCGGGGGACGGCTGCGGGTCGGGGCGTTCGCCACGGCCAATGCCGTGCTCGTGCCCAACGCGCTGCGCGCCTTCGGCAAGGCACGCCCCGAGGTCGCCGTCGGCATCGTCGAAGGGCTCAGCGGCGAGCTGATGGACTCCCTGCGCCGGGCCGAGATCGACATCGCCGTGGTCAGCGACTACCCCTCGGGGCTCGGACCGGCGGACGACGTGGAGATCACCCACCTGATGGAGGACGAGCTGCTCGTCGCGCTTCCCGCCGATCACCGGCTGGCCGGCGCCGAGGTGGTCGACCTGCGCGACCTGCGGGACGAGAGCTGGATCGAGGGTGCCCCGCCGGGCCGGCCGACCATGCTCGCCGCCGCCTGCGCGAAGGCCGGCTTCACCCCGCGGGTCGACATCCGGATCGCGGAGTGGACCGGCAAGCTCGGATATGTGGCCGCCGGGCTCGGCGCGACCCTCGTGCCGGCCCTGGCCGTACCCGCCGTCCGCGGCGACCTGGCGCTGCGCCCGCTCGGCGCCTTCGCGCCGCGCCGCACCGTCTACGCCGCGCTGCCGCGCGCGGTGCCCCTCCCGGCCGCCGGCGCGCTGCTCGACCTGCTGCGTGCCGAGGCCGGCGGGCCGGGCTGAGAGAATGGAGGCGTGCACGATCCCTTCGCCCATATCGGGGGATTCCTGGCCACCGAATTACAGGAGGTGACCACGGATCTGGCCGCCCTGGACGGGTCGGGCTGGTGGGCGGTCGTCGTCTCCTACGAGGGCAAGGTCACCTGCGCCCGCTTCGGCGACGTGCGCCGCGCGCCGCTGCCCCGCCCCGCGACCCCCTGGATCGGGCCGGGCCGTACGGCATGGCGCAGTTCACTCGACCGGGACGGCTACGAGCAGGGCGTCCAGCGCATCAGGGACTACATCGAGCGCGGCGAGGTCTACCAGGCCAACCTGTGCCGTGTCCTGTCTGCGCCGCTGCCCGGGCGGGCGGATCCGCTCGGCCTCGCCGTACGGCTGGCGGAGGGCAACCCCGCCCCGTACGCGGCCGTGATCGACGTGCCCGGGCTGACGGTCGTGTCGGCCTCGCCGGAGCTGTACCTGTCACGCGGCGGCGACGTAGTCGAGTCCAGGCCGATCAAGGGGACCGGAGCCACCGCCGGCGACCTGCTCGACAAGGACTACCCGGAGAACCTGATGATCGTGGACCTGGTTCGCAACGATCTCGGCCGGGTCGCGGAGGTGGGCAGCGTGTCCGTGCCCTCGCTGTTCGAGATCGAGGAGCATCCCGGCCTGGTCCACCTGGTGTCGACCGTACGGGCGCGGCTGCTGCGCGGAGCCGGCTGGCCGGAGCTGTTCGCCGCGACCTTCCCGCCCGGTTCGGTCACCGGCGCGCCGAAATCCTCCGCGCTGCGCATCATCAATGAGCTCGAACCACAGCCGCGGGGGCCGTACTGTGGGGCCGTGGGCTGGGTCGACGCCGACCGCGGACAGGCGGCGCTGGCCGTCGGAATCCGTACATTCTGGCTCGAGCAGGACATGATCCGGTTCGGCACGGGCGCGGGCATCACCTGGGGCTCCGACCCTCGGCTGGAGTGGCGGGAGACCGAGTTGAAGGCCGCCCGGCTGATCGGGCTCGCTTCGGGGGGCGGGCCGTGAAGACGAGAACGGAGAAGGAGATGTCGGTACCCATCTGGGTGAACGGGGAGCTCTACGAGCCGGACAAGGCCGTGGTCTCGGTCTACGACCACGGGCTGATGGTCGGCGACGGGGTGTTCGAGACGGTCAAGGCGGTGCACGGGAAGGCCTTCGCCCTGACCCGGCACCTGGACCGCCTGGCGCTGTCGGCCAAGCGGATGGACCTGCCCGACCCCGACCTCGGCGCGATCGCCGACGGCGCGCGCCGCTGCCTGGCCGCCGCGCCGAAGTGGCCGCTGGCCAGGATCAGGATCACCTACACCAGCGGGCCGGGCCCGCTCGGCTCCGACCGGGGAAGCGCCGGCCCGACCACGATCGTGATCGTGGGCGAGCAGAAGCCGTTCCCCGCCACCGCCGACGTGGCCGTCGTGCCCTGGCCGCGCAACGAGCGCGGCGCGCTGGCCGGAGTCAAGAGCACGTCGTACGGCGACAACGCCAAGGCCCTCGCGTACGCCAAGGAGCGCGGCGCCGGTGAGGCGATCTTCGAGAACCTGGCCGGCGACCTCTGCGAGGGCACGGGCAGCAACGTCTTCATCGTCACCGGTGGCCGCCTGCTGACCCCCACCCTCGCCTCGGGCTGCCTGGCCGGGGTGACCAGGGCGCTGACGCTGGAGTGGTGCGGCGGTGAGGAGGCCGACGTGCCGATCTCCGCGTTGCGCGAGGCGCAGGAGGCGTTCCTCACCTCCACCACCCGCGACATCCAGCCGATCCGGATGGTGGATGACACGGCGCTGCCCCAGGCGCCCGGCCCGGTCACGCTGGCGGCGATGAAGGCCTTCGCCGAGCGGTCGGCCGCCGACCTCGACCCCTGATCGCTCGGGCCTCTGGTCGCTCAGGCCTCTGGTCGCTCAGGCCCGGCCGTACGACCGCTGGGTCTGGGCGTTGAGCTCGGTCAGCCGCAGCGACTTGGCCGGATCGGTGAGCGGGTCGTCGAGGCGCAGGATGTCGAGGCCCTTGGTGATGTCGCTCGAGTAGATGTGGCCGTTGTAGTAGTAGGCGGACCAGGAGCCGCCGAGGCTGAGCTTCGGGCCCAGCGGCCCGCGTTCGAAGAAGGCGATCTCCCGGGGACGCCGGGAGTCGGTGAAGTCCCAGACCGAGACGCCCCCCATGTACCAGGCCTGGACCATGATGTCCCGGCCGGGTACGGGGATCAGCGCCCCGTTGTGGGCGACGCAGTTCTCCGACTTCCCCTGCGGACGCGGGATCTTGAAGTAGCCGCGTAGTTCCAGCCGCAGGTCCGGGGTGAGGTCGTAGATGGCGTCGGCGCCCTTCGTGGGGGAGTCGGACGCGCCGCAGGTCGCCATCATGCCGCCGCCCAGCTCGTCGCTGAAGACGACCTTGGTCCCGGTGTCGTTGAACGTCGCCGCGTGCCAGATGGAGAAGTTGGCGATGTCGGTGACCCGCTGGAGCACCCGCGGCTTCACCGGGTCGGAGATGTCGAGGAGCCAGCCGTCGCCGAAGCACGCCGCGGCGGCCAGGCCCTTCTCCGGGTAGGCGGTGATGTCGTGGCAGCCGGACGAGGAGAATCCGGCGTCGTCGCCGGACCTCCGGCTCTCGAACAGCTGGGGCTCGGCCACGACCCGGGCGGCCTCGGGGTTCTCGACCGGCACCTCGATGATGGAGATGCCCTGGTGCGGCGACGGGCAGATCGTGGCGTCGGGCTGCCCGGCGGAGGAGGTGTAGAGGTAGAGGCGGTCGGCCTGCTTCCCCGGAATCATCGTGTGCGTGTGCGAGCCGCAGTGCGTCCGTACGGACTTCACGTAGCGGGGGTGGGTCTTGTCCGAGACGTCGAAGATGCGGACGCCCTCCCAGGGGTTCTCGCCGAAAGAGCCCGCGCCGCTCTCACAGGTGTCGTCCTCGCGGGGAAAGTCGACCGAGACGAACAGCAGGTCGCCGGAGACCGAGACGTCGTTCTGCCCGCCGGGGCACTTCACCCGGGCCGTCACCTTCGGATGTGCCGGATCGCCGATGTCGTGGATCGTGAATCCCTCGAAGTTGCCGACGAAGGCGTAGTCACCCTGGAAGGCCA
>BCRI01000229.1 GCA_001552515.1 Sphaerimonospora mesophila NBRC 14179 = JCM 3151 | reverse complement strand
GGTGGGATCAGCGGGGGGTGGGACCGATGGGTCAGGCCGGGATCCAGTCCTGCCAGACGATCTTGTTGGCCTCGACCCACTTCTTGGCCGCGTCCTCGGCGGACATCTTGTTCACCGCCATGTCGTACGCGACCGCGTTCTGGTCGTCGTTCGTCCACGAGAAGTTCTTGACGAGTTCGTACGCCTTGCCGCCCTCCCGCGCGAACTTGGTGCTGACGATCTTGTCGAGCAGGTACGGCGGGTAGTCGCAGGCGACCTTCTTCGGGTCGGCGTCGCAGCCGATGGCGTACGGCGGGAGGTTGACCTTGACGAGCTTGAGCTGGCTGAACACCCACTGCGGCTCGTACAGGTACATCAGGAGCGGCGTCTTCTTCTCGGTGGCCTCCTGCGCCGCCTTGATCAGCGCCTCCTCGCTGCCGGAGTAGACCACCCGGTACGGCAGGGCGAGGTTCTTGACCAGCGCCTCGTCGTTGGTCACGTAGGACCGGTCGCCGGCCAGAAGCTGCCCCAGGTCACCGCTCTTATCCGTCTTGAACAGGTCCTTGTACTTCGGCAGGTTCCGGTAGTCCGTGATGTCCGGGTATCGCTGCACCATCCACTCCGGGACGTACCAGCCGAGGACGCCCTTGTTACCGGTCTGTCCGGCGCTGATCGCGACCTTCTTCTCCTCGATGTACTCCTTCTTCAGCTCCGGGTGGGACCAGTTCTCGATCACCACGTCCACGGTGCCGTCTTCGAAGCCCTTCCAGGAGTCCGCCTCACCGCTCTCCTTCAGCTCGATCTTGTAGCCGAGCTGGTGCTCCAGTAGGTAGGCGACCACGGCGGCGCTGGCCTCGTACCCGATCCAGGGGTTGATCGCCAGCCGTACGGTCCCGGAACCACCCGCGGCGGTCCCTCCGGCGCCGTCATCCGACTCACTTCCGCTGCACGCGGTCATGGTCAGCGCGATCATCAGCAACCCGGCAAGGAGACGGACCCTCTTCAATGTAGACCTCGAATCGATCTCGAACGGCCGGCGGGCGCGCTACGGGAGCGTTGCGCGTGGCACCGGCAGAGTATTGCACAACCGGAATGGCCGTATCGGCCGCGACCGATGGACCGCGGCCGATACGGCGCGAAGCGGACGGGACGAGTCCCGAAGCCAAGAGTCTGGGGAGCGCCGGGCGGATTCCGCCGGTCGCGATCGCCGGACCCGGCTAGCTCTTCGGCATCCAGGCCTGCCACACGTTGGGGTTGGCCTCCACCCACTTTTTGGCCGCGTCCTCCGGGGACATCCCGTTGTTCGTGATGTCGTCGGCGACCGCGTTCTGGTCCTCGTTGCTCCAGGAGAAGTTCTTGACCAGTTCGTACGCCTTGCCGCCGGTTTCGGCGAACTTCTTGCTGACGATCTTGTCAAGCTCGTACGGCGGGTAGTCGCAGGCGATCTTCTTCGGGTCGCTGTCGCAGCCCTCCGTGTAGGCCGGGAGGTTGACCTTCACGAGCTTGACCTGGTTGAACAGCCACTGCGGCTCGTAGAAGTACATGAGCAGCGGCTTCTTCTGCTCGGTGGCCTGCTTGGCCGCCTTGATGAGCGCCGCCTCGCTGCCCGCGTAGACCACCTTGTAGTCCAGCTTCAGGTTCTTGACCAGGGCCTCGTCATTCGTGACGAAGGACGGGTCGCCGTCCAGGATCTGGCCCTTGCCGCCCGACTCCGACGTCTTGAACACGTCGGCGTACTTGTTCAGGTTCTTCCAGTCGGTGATGTCGGGGTACTCCTGCGTCATCCACTCGGGGACGTACCAGCCGATGACACCCTTGTTGCCGGTGGGCCCGGCCTCGACGGCCACGCCCTTCTCCTCGATGTACTTCTTCTTGAGGTCCTCGTGACCCCAGTTCTCGATGACGACGTCGACGTCGCCCGACTCCATACCCTGCCAGGACGGCTCCTCGGCGAGCGTCACCTTCTCGACCTTGTAGCCGAGCTCGTGCTCCAGCAGGTGGGAGACCACCGCGGCGTTGGCCTCGTAGCCGACCCAGCCGTTGATGGCCATCTTGACGGTGCCACCCGCCGGAGCCCCGGCGGCCGAACCGCCCGCGCTCGCGCTCGGCGCCGCCGCCGAGTCGTCCTCGACCTTGGCTCCACCGCAGGCGGTCGCGCCGAGCGCGAGGACGAGAACACCTGCGAACAGCCGTAACTTCATCATGCGTTCCTCTTCTTGTGGGAGCTGCGACGCCTGTCGGCGCCCTGCGTGATCCGGTCGAGCATGATTCCGAGGAGGACGAGGGCGACACCGGCCGCCAGGCCCTTGCCGTAGTCCTCCTGCTGCGAGATCCCGGCCACGACGTCATATCCGAGCGCGCCCGCGCCCACCAGCGCACCGATCACCACCATCGCCAGGGTCATGACGATCCCCTGGTTCGCGGCGAGGAGAAGCGAGTTCCGCGCCATCGGAAGCTGCACCTTCCACAGCATCTGCCGCTCGGTCGAGCCGGCCGACCTGGCGGCCTCCATGACGGTCGGCGGCACCGCACGCAGTCCGTCCTCGACGAGGCGCACCACCACGGGCACCGCGTAGATGAACGCCGCCATGATCGCGGTGAACCGGCCGTTGCCGAACAGCGCCACGGCGGGCAGCAGATAGGAGAACGACGGCATGGTCTGCGCGGCGTCGAGGACCGGCCGCAGCAGGGCGGCGAACCTTCTGTAGCGCGCCGCGACGGTTCCGAGCACCATTCCGCACGCGATCGTGATGACCGCGCCGACCAGCACGATGGTCAGCGTCTCCATGCCGTGCTGCCACAGGCCGAGGGCGGCGACCCCGGCGAGACAGCCCGCTGCGATCAGCCCGGCCGCCCACCCGCTCAGCCGCCAGGCGAACGCGAGCACCGCCACCGTCACCAGCCACCAGGGAGCGCTGGTCAGCACGCCCTGAAGCGGGTTGAGCAGGCCGTACGCCACCGTGTCGTTGAGGAAGCCGGTGAAGACGTACCAGTTCGACTCGATCCAGTCCACCACGTCGTTGATCGGGCGGACGAGCTGGATCTCCCACTTCTCGGGGAACTCCGGTGCCAGGACCGGGGTGAGCGCGACCCCCAGCACGGCCAGTACGGCGAAGCCGCCCCAGCGGACCACCGCGGAGCGTGCGTGGGAAGCCGTACGCCTGATCGCGGCCGCCCTGGTGATCCGGTCGAGCACGATGGCGATGAGCACGATGGCGACGCCCGGCACCAGGGCGGCGCCCACGTTGACCCGGGCGAGCGCACGCAGGAGGTCGACGCCGAGCCCGGGGGCGGCGATCAGCGCGACGAGCGGCACCATCGACAACGCCGCGGCGATCGTCTGGTTGACCCCCAGCATGATCGTGTTGGCCGCCATCGGCAGCCGCACCTTGCGCAGCGTCTGCCACCCGGTCGCGCCGAGCGACTCCGACGCCTCCACGGCCGTGGGCGAGACCCGCTGGACCGCGAGGGAGGTGATCCGGATCGCCGGCGGCATCGCGTAGATCATCGTGGCGATGGTCGCGGAGGCCGGCCCGATGAGGAACAGCAGGATGATCGGCGACAGGTAGGAGAACGTCGGCATGATCTGCATGACGTCGAGCACCGGGGTGACGACCCGCCGCACCCGGTGCGACCGGCCGGACCAGATCCCGACGGGGATGCCGACCGCCAGCGACAGCAGCACGGAGGACAGGGTCAGCGCGAGCGTGTCGACGCTGGCCTCCCAGAAGCCGAGCACGCCGAGGCCGCCGAACCCGGCGAGCGAGACGAGCGCGACCCGCCAGCCACCCGCCAGCCACCCCAGGGCCCCCGCCAGCCCGATCAGGCCCGGCCAGCCGAGCCCGGTCAGGGCGGTCTGGAGCAGCGTGTACAGCTCCGCCACGAACATGCGGACATAGTTGACGACGTAGAGGAACAGCGGGCTGCTGTTGCGGTTCGCGTCCACCCAGTCGCGGGCGTCGTTGAGCCAGTGGAACAGCGGCGCGTCGTCGTCGTGCGGCAGCACGGCGCTGTCCTTGAACACCGCGTAGAGCGCCACGACCGCGGCGGCCCCGGCGATCGGCGGCGCCCAGCGGACCAGGCGGCCGGAGGCACGGCCGGGCCCGTTCCCGGCCGGGGCCGGCGATCGCGGCGGCGACCCGGCCGGCGGCGCCGGTTCCACGCCGGGCGGGGCCGAGACGGGCGGCAGCGACGGCGTGTCTGCGGATGCGGTCACCACTGTCACACCTCCTTGGCGGCGCCGACTCGGACCCCACCGGATCCGGTCCCGGGACCGGCGGCGTCCGGTCCCACGGCGGCCAGCAGGTCGACCCGGTCGACGATGCCGAGGAGGTCGTCGCCGGAGACCACCCGGATCGGCCGGGCCGACTCCATGGCGGCCGGCACCGCGTCGTGGATCAGCGTGTCGGCCGGCAGCTCGGGGCCGTCCAGCGGCTCGCCGGACTCGGGCTCACGGCAGATCCACCGCAGCGACAGCACCTGGGCCCTGGGGACGTCCCGCACGAAATCGGCCACGTAGTCGTCGGCGGGCGCCCCGACCAGTTCCTCTGGCGTGCCGACCTGCACGATCGCGCCGTCCCGCATGATCGCGATGCGCTCGCCCAGCTTGAGCGCCTCCGACAGGTCGTGGGTGATGAAGACCATGGTCTTGCCGACCTCGCGGTGCAGCCGGATGACCTCCGCCTGCATGTCGCGGCGGATCAACGGGTCGAGCGCGCTGAACGGCTCGTCGAACAGCAGCACCTCCGGGTCGACGGCGAGCGCCCGGGCCAGGCCGACCCGCTGCTGCATGCCCCCGGACAACTGTTCCGGATAGGAGTCCTCGTGCCCCTCCAGCCCGACCAGCGAGAGGATCTCGCGGGCTGTGCCGTGCCGTACGCCTTTCTGCACGCCCTGGACCTCGAGCCCGTAGGCGACGTTGTCGATGACCCGGCGATGCGGCAGCAACCCGAAATGCTGGAACACCATGCTGACGCGGTGGCGGCGCAACTCACGAAGCTGCCCGGCGGACATGCCGCGCACGTCCTGCCCCCCGATGGCGATCTCTCCGGCCGTCGGCTCGATGAGCCGGGTGAGGCAGCGGACCAGCGTCGACTTGCCGCTGCCGGACAGGCCCATGACGACGAAGACCTCGCCGGGCCGGACCTCGAAGCCGACGTCCCTGACCGCGGCGGTGCAGCCGGTCTTGGCGCGGAGCGCGGCGGGGTCGAGGTCGGCGTCGGGGCTTCCGATGATCCGGTCGGCCTTGGGGCCAAAGATCTTCCAGAGCCCGCGAACCTCGATCGCGGCTGTGCTCACTCTGATCCCCCTCACTTGGCGATCACCCGTGAGGCGGCCCGGGTCGCGCGTCGAAAGCCATGTCCCGCTGCGCGGACAGCACTTTCTCACCGCTTCCCGGACACCCGGAAACGCCGCAGCACGGTGTGGATGTCGCCATCCGCGGGCCGTGGATGAAGAGCTGGGGCTGCCGAGTCCTCATTGGGCATACGCACATTTGTTGCGCAATGCACAACGATCATCTCGTCTGTCAACAGAGATGAGGCTAGGCCCCAAGAGCCACAAATTTGACCAAAAACACTACCTAATCGCCATATCGTGACCGCGCGGTGATCTCCCGGGCGGTCACGTCTCAGATCATGAGAACACCCGGATCACCGGATAACGGACGCACATGCGCCGACGCCCCGACCCCAAGGTCCGTCCGTACGGGCACGTGAAGGGGCACCCCCGAACACCCCCGCCCCCACTCCCGTGATCTTGCGATTTCTCGCAGATCACCCTCCCGACTTGGGCGAACACCATCGGTGATCTTGCATTTCCTCGCAGACGA
>BCRI01000228.1 GCA_001552515.1 Sphaerimonospora mesophila NBRC 14179 = JCM 3151 | reverse complement strand
AACCAGCGTCTATCCGTACTTCTGCCTCTATGTCCGCAACGAGATCCTGCGCAATCCCGACTTCGGCCGTACGGCCAAGGCCCGCCTCCAGCTGCTCAACCGCGGCGGCCTGACGATCAGGACCACGATCGACCCGCGCATGCAGGCGGCGGCCGACCGGGCCATCAGGAAGTGGGTCCGCCCCTCCGACGCCCCGGTCGCGGCCGAGGCACTGGTCCAGCCGGGCACCGGAGCGATCAAGGCGATGGCGGCCAGCCGCCGGTACGGCCGGGACGCGAAGAAGAACGAGATCTCCTACAACCTCGTCGCCGACGCCGCACACGGAGGCGGCATCGGCTTCCAGGCCGGCTCCACCTTCAAGGTCTTCACCCTGCTGAACGCGCTGGCCAAGGGCATGAAGACGGATGACGGCCTCACCGCGGGCGCCGGCTATCGCGCCCCCGCCTATGCCACGTTCAAGAACTGCGCCGGCGACAACATCGGCGACCCGACCCACACCGTCACCAACGACGAGGGCAGCCCCGGCTGGCAGACCCTGCGTACCGGCACCTGGCACTCGGTGAACACGTTCTTCATGGAGTTGGAGCAGCGGGTCGGTCTCTGCGACACGGTCAAGACCGCCAAGTCGCTCGGCATCCACCGATCCGACGGCCAGCCGCTGCGCGAGTACGAGACGTTCACGCTCGGCATCAACGAGATGGACCCGGTCACCGTCGCCAATGCCTACGCGGCGATCGCCGCCCGCGGCAGATACTGCGCGCCGATGGCGATCACCTCGATCAAGGACAGGAACGGCAAGGTGACCACCTACAAACCCCGGTGCCGCCAGGCACTCGACCCGGCGGTCGCCGACGCGGCGGCCGACGTGCTGTCGGGTGTGCTGACCAAGGGCACGATGCGGGGGGTCGGCGGCATCGGCCGCGACGCCGCAGGCAAGACCGGCACCACCGACGGGTACGCCGCCGCGTGGTTCGCCGGGTTCACCCCGGACCTCGCCGGCGCCGTCGGCATCGGCGACCCCCGCGGCTCGCGCGACCACAAGCTGACCGGCGTCACGATCGGCGGGCGCTACTACGGCGCGGTGCTCGGCGCCGGCATCCCGGGCCCGATCTGGCGCGACACGATGCTGGGCGCGCTGCGCGGCGTCGAGCCGACCCGGTTCACCCCGATCGACACGGCCCGCTTCGGCGGCTGCGACCGAAACTGCCGCCCGGCCGACCGCCGCACCGGCCACCGGACCGGCTCGCCCGACGACACCGGCGCGGCCCGGGAGGAGGGCGCCGAATGACGGCCCCGGCCGTACGCGCCTTCGCGCAGTGACCGGCCTAGCGGGCGGCGGCGGGAGGCGCCAGGCGTCCGGCGCTTTCGCGCACCGCCTCGATCGCCTCCCAGTCGCCCGTGCTCAGACCGGCCAGCGCGGCGGGGAACACCCCGTCCTGCTCCTTGAGTATGTGCCGGCGCAGGACGTCGAGGACGTCCAGGAGCCGCCGCGGCCAGGCCGGATCCGTCGGGACGCCGTCGGCGGCGTCGACGGCCTCGCCGAGCACCGCCTCGACCAGCCGGTGCTCGGCCTCCAGCGCCGCGATCTGGTCGGGGAAGTCGCCGGCGAGCGCCGGGAACAGGCCGTGCTCCTCCACCTTGGTGTGCGGTTCCAGCACGGCCGCGATCCTGCGGGCCAGTTCGGCCATGAGACGCACGTCGCCGTGCCGGTTCGCGGTCCGCACAGCACCGATCAGGTCGACGACCGCGTCGTGCTCGCGGGTCAGCTCGTCGATGGTCGCCAGCGCCTGGCAGCCACAGTATTCGCACATCCGCACTCCCTGGACGGCGTCCGTCCGGCGGGACGCCCACCTCAGTCTCCGCCGCGACCACCGGCAGGTGGCAGGGACCTTCGTCATCGGCGACCGGGCCGTCGGTCATCGGACCATCTCGGAACGGCGTACGTACGACCAGGCCGCCCAGGAGCCGCTCGAGACGGGACCGGTGCCCACGGCCGTGCTCGACGGCACCCGCGGCGACCTCGTCCAGATCGCCCGACAGCACGAGCGGTGATCAGCCGCGGTACCGCAACTGCCGCAGGGTGTAACCGCCGCACGCCGGGCGACATCGACACCGAACTGTTCACCACCTGGCTCCGCCAGGCACGCGATCTCGAAGCACCGGCCGCGTGAGCCGGCCGATCCTATGACGACGGGCCGCCGCCGCGTTCGCGGGCGCAGAGATAGGCGTCAAGGTCGGCGGCGCCCCTGAGCATGGCGCGGCCCCGGGCGGACAGGCGGCCCCGCCACTCGCGCAGGGCCGACTCCAGCGGGGCGACGCCTCCGGCGGAGCGGACCTGATCGATCAGCGGGGCGATCTGCTCCAGCAGGTGGCCGCCGCGCCTGAGCTGGTGGACCAGCCGGGCGTCCCGTACGTCTGCCGCGCCGTAGATCCGGTAACCGGTCCGCGGATCGCGGCGCGGCCGGACCAGCCCGGCGTTCTCCCATTTGCGCAGCGTGGCGGGGCGGATGCCGAGCCTCCTGGCCAGGGGGCCGATGAAGGTGTCGCCACGCTCGGCCGCCACGGGCGCCAGATCGCGGAGTGCGACTTCGACGGCCTGGAGGGTGCGGCGGTCGTCGAGAAGTTGGCCGTGGCTTTCGTCGATGAGCCGCAGCGCGTCCTCGGTTGCGCCCCGGTTGACCGCCCGCATGATCGATGTGGCCGTCCGGTGACCATGCCCGGGCACGAGGGCGAGGAACGTGCCCAGGGCCTGCGCGTGCAGCGGCGTATAGGTGCGGTAGCCGTGGACGGTGCGCTCGGCGGCGGGCAGGATGCCGGCGTCCTCGTAGTTCCTGATCGCCTGGGTGGACAGGCCGTGCTCCCGCGCCAGATCCACCGGCCTCATGGATGTATCACCGTTTGAAGGTCCATCGCGCTGAATACAGGAATTTCCCGGAAAAGTTTACACCGAGGGTTCAACGATAGCGTTGAATGCATGGACATCAAGGACACGTCCCGTCCGCTCGACGGCCCGGGCGTCTCGGCTTTCCTGCGGTCGCTTCCCGCCGAGCCCCTGCTGCTCGGCCTGGGGGAGGCGAGACACTTCGTGGGGGAGCTGGGCGAGGTGCGCAACGAGATCTTCCGGCATCTGGTCGAGCGCGAGGGCTACCGGTCGTTCGCCATCGAGAGCGACTGCCTCAGGGGCCTGGTGGTGGACGACCACATCACGACGGGCGCCGGCACGCTCGACGACGTCATGGAACACGGCTTCAGCCACGGCTTCGGCGCCGTGCCGGCCAACCGCGAGCTCGTACGCTGGATGCGGGCCTACAACGAGGAGCATGACGAGAAGCTCCGGTTCTTCGGGTTCGACGGCCCGCTGGAGTATTGGGCCGAGAGCCCGCGTCAGGCGCTCACCTCCCTGTACGCACTCCTGGGCGGCCCGCTCCCCTGCACGGCGGAGAGCCTCGACACGCTGCTCGGCCCGGACGACCGGTGGACGAACGAGGCCACGGTCATGGACCCGTCGCAGTCGATCGGCCGATCGGCCGAGGCCCAGCGGCTGCGGCTGATCGCCGACGACCTGGTGGCGCTGCTCGACACGCAGGCGCCGCGGCTGAGCGCGCAGGACAGGGAGCGGGCGGCACTGTACGGGCGGACCGCCGTCGGCCTGCTCCGCTACCACCACTGGATGGCCGACACGTCCCCGGCGCGGATAGCGCGGCTGTCGGCCCTGCGGGACGCGATGATGGCCGCCAACCTGCGTGCCGCCGCCGAGCACGGCCCGGCCCTGGTCTTCGCCCACAACCTTCACCTGCAGCGGACCATGAGCCTCATGTCGCTCGGCGACCAGCGGCTGGAGTGGTGGAGCGCCGGGGCGATCACGGCGACGCACCTGGGCGACCGGTACGCCTTCCTGGCCTCGGCCCTCGGCACGGTCGGCGACGACGTCCCGCCCCCGGACACCGTCGAGGGCATCCTGTCCACGCTCCCGTGGGACGACTCACTCGTCGACGCCCGTCGCCTGGCCGAGGCCATCACGGAGCCCGCCCGGCGCGTCTCCCGCGATTTCGCCTATTTCCCGCTTAACCCTGACCAGCTCGATATGATCGACGGCGTCGTATTCCTCAAGCAGGTCACCAGAATCGACTGACACGCAGATATATCGATGCGAACGTCGCGATAAATCCGTACGAAAATCGCCAAGACATCGTTCTCCCGCTATTCCGTGAGACCCCTTCTCCTTACTTCTTCGCAGGTAGAAGTGCTTAACAAGTCCCACGGAAGGGGTTTACAGCAATCGCATCCCATGTAAGTCTCTTCCAGGTGGAGAGAAGCGACAACGAACCCGGAAGGTACCCCCGTTCTCCTGAGACGGCTTTCAGGATGTGCTTCGGCTCCCGTGATCACCATTGGTCCCATAAGAGAGAAAGGGCTGCCGATGCGCTTCCCTCGCCCCGCTTCCGTCGTCGCCGCACTCGTCTCCGTCGCGGCCTGCGTCGCCGTCCTGCCGCTGATGCGGGCACCCGCCTCGGCCGGTGTGGCCGCCCCCTCGGCGGTGCTGCCTCTCGGCAACGCCCCGAGCTGCATCGCGGTCTGGCAGCGGACCGGCAACGTCACCAAGACGGGCTACGCCCGAAACGACTGCGGCAGCCGCATGAACATCAAAATCGTCTGGTCACACGGGGCCGACGGCCCCTGCCGCAGCGTCGCCCCGGGACAGACCCTCAAGCACCGGATCCCCAGGGGACCGCGCAATTTCGACGGTGCGAGCACCTGCTGACCCCAGCGGAGCACGACCGGGGCCGGCACCGGCTGTCGGGCGGGATCGATACCGTGTAGATCATGTTGCCCGCCCAGGTGAATCGGCTGACCGTGCAGGAGGCCGCCGACCGCTATGTGGAGCTGGTCCGGGCCAGGACGCTGACCGGCGCCCTCTCCCCCGCCACCGCCGAGGTGTACGCCCGCGACGTCGCCACGTTCGTACGGCTGGCCGGCCCGGATCGGGTGCTCGACGACCTGACCGGTGAGGACGTCGACGCCGTGCTGCTGGCCTTCGCCCGCAAGCCGGATGAACGGCGCACCAGGTCGGCCGCGCGTGAGACACCCGGGAGGTCCACGCAGAGCGCGGCCTCGCAGGCGAGGTTCCGCCGGTCGGTGTCGGCACTGTTCAAGCACGCGGCGGTCGCGGGATGGGTGCACCTCAACCCGATGGCGGCGTCCTCGGTGACGGCCAGGGAGCGGGGCGGCCTGCGGCCCGAGCGCCGGGCGCTGACCAGGGAGCAGGCCGAGGGGCTGATCCAGGCGGCCCGATCCCCGCAGGCCGGAACAGAACGCGCCGCCACCGGGCCGGGTACGGCTAAGCCGCAGCGGCGGGACCAGCGGACCGAGGTACGCGACGCGCTGATCGTGCTGCTGCTGGTCACTCTCGGGCCGAGGGTGTCGGAACTGGTGCGGGCCAACGTCGAGGACTTCTACACCAACGACGGGGTGCGCTACTGGCGGATCTTCGGCAAGGGCGGACGGACCCGCGACGTCCCCCTTCCCCGCGACGTCGCCCGGCTGCTCGACGCCTACCTGAGCGTACGGACCACCGGCGGGGAGGAGAAGGCGCTGCTGCTGTCGTGGCGTGGCCGCAGACTGGCGCGCGGCGACGTGCAGGCGGTGATCGACCGGGTGCAGCGGCGGGTGGAGCCCGGACAGCGGCGTGACGTCACCCCGCACGGCTTACGGCACACCACGGCCACCCACCTGCTGGCGGACGGCACCGACATGGACGCGGTACGCCGGGTGCTCGGCCACGGCGACCTGTCGACCCTCGGCCGCTACCGCGACGAGCTGCCCGGCGAGCTGGAGGCCGCCATGAACTTCCACCCCCTGCTCAGGCGGGACGCCACCCCGCGCGACCCGGACGACGCCGGACAGAGCTGAAAAC
>BCRI01000227.1 GCA_001552515.1 Sphaerimonospora mesophila NBRC 14179 = JCM 3151 | reverse complement strand
AGCGGGCGGTATTTCGGCACCGCGATCAGCGCGAACAAGCTGAGCGACTCGACCTACACCACGATCGCGAACCGTGAGTTCAACATGGTGACGGCCGAGAACGAGATGAAGATCGACGCCACCGAGCCCCAGCAGGGCCAGTTCAACTTCACCCAGGCCGACCGCGTCTACAACTGGGCCGTGCAGAACGGCAAGCAGGTCCGCGGCCACACCCTGGCCTGGCACTCCCAGCAGCCCGGCTGGATGCAGTCCCTGTCGGGCAGCGCGCTGCGCCAGGCCATGATCAACCACATCAACGGCGTCATGGCCCACTACAAGGGCAAGATCTACCAGTGGGACGTCGTCAACGAGGCCTTCGACGACGGCACCGGCGGCCGCCGCGACTCCAACCTCCAGCGCACCGGCAACGACTGGATCGAGGTCGCCTTCCGCACCGCGCGGGCCGCCGACCCGGCCGCCAAGCTCTGCTACAACGACTACAACATCGACAACTGGACCTGGGCCAAGACCCAGGGCGTCTACAACATGGTCAAGGACTTCAAGCAGCGCGGCGTGCCGATCGACTGCGTGGGTCTGCAGGGCCACTTCAACAGCGGCAGCGCCTACAACCCCAACTTCCGCACCACGCTGCAGAGCTTCGCCGCCCTCGGCGTCGACGTGGCCATCACCGAGCTGGACGTGGAGGGCGCCTCGCCCACCACCTACGCCAACATCGTCAACGACTGCCTGGCCGTCTCCCGCTGCGTCGGCATCACCGTGTGGGGCGTCCGCGACAGCGACTCCTGGCGCTCCAGCCAGACCCCGCTGCTCTTCGACGGCAACGGCAACAAGAAGCCGGCCTACACCTCGGTCCTGAACGCACTCAACGGCGGCACGACGAACCCCTCGCCCACACCGACTCCGACCCCGACACCCACCCCGACCCCGACGCCCACCCCGACTCCGACACCGGGTGGCGGAGGATGTTCGGCGACGCTCCAGACGGTCAACAGCTGGCCGGGCGGCTTCCAGACGGAGGTGACGGTCCGCGCGGGCGGCTCCGCGGTCAACGGGTGGACCGTGAAGTGGACCTGGCCGAGCGGGCAGAGCATCAGCAGCCTGTGGAACGGCACACAGAGCGTGTCCGGTTCCAGCGTGACCGTGCGTAACGCCCCCTACAACGGCTCCATCGCGGCAGGATCCTCCACCACCTTCGGCTTCACCGGCAACGGCAGCGCGGCCACCCCGACCGCTACCTGCACCAGCCCCTGATTCGAAGATCTTGCATCCGAAGATCCCTTGATTGAAGCGGGCCGGGCGGCGGATTTCGCCGCCCGGCCCCTTCGCGTGGGCCCGGCCCGGTCGGCGTCGGAGGCCGATGCCGGGCGGCTCGCACTTGCCACCGTTACGCGAGGGTCGCCTTCATCACCGCGTTCGCCCGCGCAGAGGCCGGAGCCTCCGCTCGCGACATCGAGCGGGCGTCTCGGGAAACGACGGGAATCTCGGCGTGACCGGCCGTCACGGCGGGATCACCTCGATCACCCGCCGCAGGCGGCGCAGGACGGGCCCGAGCTCGTCCAGTGACGGCGTGCCCAGCGCCAGCCGCAGCGCGGGCGGACGGCAGACGCCGGTGGCGAACGCATCGCCGGTGGACACGAGGATCCCCTCCTGCGCGAGCGCGGCCGCGACCTGGTCGGGACGCTGGTGCGGTTCCAGGCCGAGCCACACGATGTACGACGTCGGGTGCCCGGTGACGTTCATTCCGGCCAGCGCGTCACGGGCGATGTCCTGTCGCGCGGCGGCGTCCCGGCGGCGGGCCCTCTCCAACCTGGCGACGGTGCCGTCGGCGATCCAGGAGGTGGCGAGCGCGGTGATGAGACCCGGCGCACCCCAGCTCGCCGCGCGCAGGCTCCTGGTGACGGCCTCGACGCACCGGCCGGGCACGACGGCGAAGCCGAACCGAAGCCCGGTCGCCACGTTCTTGGACAGACCTGCGACGTAGCAGGTGCGCTCGGGAGCCAGGGCCCGCAGTGGCGGGGGCGGTACGTCCTCCAGAAAGGCGTACGTGCCGTCCTCGATCAGCATGCAGTCGGCGGCGCGGGCGATGGCGACCAGACGGGCGCGCCGGTCACGGCCGAGCACCCAGCCGAGCGGATTGTGCACGGTGGGCATCGAGTAGATCGCGCGCACCGGCCGGGTACGGCACAGCCGGTCGAGCGCGAGAAGGTCCGGGCCCGTCGCGGTCACGGGGATCGGAGCGAGGTCCAGGCCGTGCGCGGAGGCGAGCAGCTTGATGCCGGGGTAGCTGAGCGCGTCGACGGCCAGGACGTCGCCGGGCCGGGTGAGCGCGCGCAGCACGATGTCGAGTGCCTGCTGGGTCCCGCCGGTCAGCAGGACGTTCGCCGGCGCGGTGTCGATCCCGCGGTCGAGCAGGTAGGTGGCCACGATCGCGCGGTCGCGGTGCCGTCCGCCCGGAGGGTGCTGGCGCAGCAGCGACTCGATGTCCCCCGAGGTGGACAGCGTCCGCAACGCCTGGCGGAGTCGGTCTGCCTGGCCGTCGGCCAGTGGCTGGTTGAACGACAGGTCGGCCACGCGCGGCACCGGCAGGACGCGTGCGGGTTCCGGCCCGTCGTAGCCGGCCTGGTGCCGTACGAACGTCCCACGTCCCGGCTCGCCCACGACCAGTCCCATGGCGGCCAGCTCGGCGTAGACCCGGCTGGCCGTGGCCAGTGCGATGCGCCGCTCACGCGCGAGGGCACGGTGCGTGGGCAGCCGCGTGCCCGCCGCCGGCGTGCCGGAGCGGATCGCCGCGGCGAACTCGTCGACGATCCGTTTGTAGGACGGTGGGCGCATGCCGGACCTGTATCTAGGACAATTATTGGATCGTCCCAGATTATGGCTCTTAGGCTCGGTGCGTCCACGCCCCCAGTGAAGGGAAGCCGGGCATGACCGTCCGCATCGACCGAGAAGAACAACTCGCCACGATCACCGTCGACCGGGAACACAAGCTCAACGCGCTCGACTACCCGACCATCGACGCGCTGCTCGCCGCGCTCGACCGCATCGACGCCGACGACTCGGTACGCGCCGTGATCGTCACCGGCGCCGGCCGCAGGGCGTTCAGCGCGGGCGCGGACATCCCCTGTCTCGCCGACAGCATCGCGGGCGGGACGGAACGCGCCCTGCGCGAGATCGTCCGGCGTGGTCACGGCCTGACCCGGCGGATCGAGGAGTTCCCCAAACCGGTGATCGTCGCGGTCAACGGCCTGGCCTACGGCGCCGGATGCGAGATCACCGAGGCCGCGCCACTCGCGATCGCCGCCGAGCACGCGACGTTCGCCAAACCCGAGATCACCCTCGGCTTCCCGCCGCCGTTCGGCGGCTCCCAGCGGCTGCCCCGCCAGGTCGGACGCAAGCGCGCCCTGGAGTTGATCCTGACCGGCGACGCGATCACGGCCACACGTGCCGTCGAGATCGGCCTGGTCAACGCCGTCGTCCCGGCCGACGAGCTGCTCGACGCCGCTCGTGACCTGGCCGCCAGGATCGTACGGCACGCGCCGACGGCCGTGGCGGCCTGCCTCCGCTCGGTCACCCGTGGGATCAACCTGCCCATCGACGAGGGACTGGCCGTCGAAGCGGCCTGCTTCGCCACCACCGTGCCCACCGACGGTGTACGGAACGGACTGCGCCGGTTCCTCGACCGCTCCGCCGCATCCGCCCGATCCGCCTGATCCGCCAGACCTCTCGAACCTGTCTGGTAGATCTCACCGAAGGTGCCGGCGGGCATGCGGGACCTAGGGCCGAGCGACTCCGTCATAGAGGTGGGGGCGACGGTCGGCGAGCACGTCGTTGCGCGGGGAGATCCGCTTGTCGGCCGCCTCGGCGAGGGCGCAGTCGGCCAGCAGGATCTGCTCGCCGACGTCCGGCTCGGCCTCGCTCAGCGGGAAGCCGGCGGGGCCGATGATCGCCGACCCCGCCACCCACTCCACCCCGCGCTCGGCGCCGGTGCGGTCGGCGACCGCCAGGAAGATCCGGTTCACCGACGCGCTCGCCTGGGCGCGCACCACCTCGATCGGCCGCTCCCCCGGCGGCCGCGGCTCGGCCGGCCAGTTGGTCGGCGCGCACACGATCAGGGCGCCCCGCAGGGCGGCCAGCCGCAGCCATTCCGGGAACTCCAGGTCGTAGCAGATGACCAGGCCGACCCGCCCGAACTCGGTGTCGACCACCGGAGGCGGGTCGTCCCCCGGGATGAAGATCTCCTTCTCCCGGTCCCACAGGTGGGCCTTGCGATAGACCGCGCGCAGGCCGTCGGCGTCGACCAGCGCGGCGCTGTTGCGCAGCAGCCCTCCGGCGTCCAGCTCGGCGAAGCCGAAGCACACCACCAGACCGCGGTCGCGGGCGGCCCGCGTGAGAGCGGTCACCGCCGGCCCGTCCTGCGCCTGCGCGGCCCGGCGCGCCTCCGCCTCGTCGGCGAACACATAACCGCTGGTCACCAGCTCGGGCAGCACGACCAGCCGGGCTCCCCTGTCGGCCGCGGCCGTCACCGCGCGCAGCGCCAGGTCGAGATTGCGCGTGGAATCGCCCACCGTGGGAGCCAGCTGGCAGACGGCGACCCGTACGGTCATGACTCCACCACCGTTCTGGGCTCGGTCTCGTCCTCCGGATCGAGCTCGCTCAGGCGCAGCTCGGGCGGGCGCCGGGTGAACATCCGGGTCAGCCCGATCAGGTAGACGAACCCGGCGCCGACCCAGGACAGCCCGACGATGAACGTCAGCCCGGACAGGCTGGTCCACAGCCACAGGCTGAGCAGCACACCGATCGCGGGCAGCACGCCGTACCTGACCAGGTCGGCGGTGGTCCGCCGGCCCTCGTCCAGGACGTAGTGTTTGATCACCGAGAGGTTCACGAACGAGAACGCCACCAGCGCCCCGAAGCTGATCATCGCCGAGGCCAGCTCCAGACTGATGATCAGCGCCACCAGCGACATCGCGGCGACCGCGAGGGTGGCCCGCACCGGGTTGCGGAACCGGGGGTGCAGGTAGCCGAAGAACCGCCGCGGCAGCACGCCGTCGCGGCCCATGGCGTACAGGATGCGCGACACGCTCGCCTGCGATGCCATCGCCGAGGCGAAACACCCGGAAATGTAGGCGGCGGTGAAGAACGCGGCCAGCAGCGCGCCGCCGATGTGCTTCATGACGTCCAGGGCCGCCGAGTCCACGTCGGTGAACGACCGCCAGTCCGGGAACGCGAGATGGCCGACGTAGGAGATGACGATGAACATGACCCCGCCGGTCAGCGTCGTCAACATGATCGCCCGGGGCACCCGCCGCCGCGGGTCGTGGGTCTCCTCCGACAGCGTGGAGACCGCGTCGAACCCGAGGAAGGACAGGCACAGGATCGCGGCGCCGCCGAAGATCTTCGAGGTGTCCGCGCCGTCGCCGAAGAACGGTGCGGTCAGCGACGGCAGCGGATCTCCGGCGACGGCGCGCAGGGCCGCCACCAGGAACACCACGATGAACACGACCTGGATCGCGATCAGGATGAAGTTCATCCGGCTCACCATGCGGATGCCCAGCACGTTGAGCCCGGTTACCAGGGCGATCGCGGCGAGGATCCACACCCAGATCGGGATCACGTCGAAGGCCGCGTTCAGGTAGATGCCGATGACCAGATAGTTGATCATCGGGAGGAACACGTAGTCCAGCATCAGGGCCCAGCCGGTCATGAACCCCAGGTGCGGGCCGAACGATTTCTGGGTGTAGGTGTAGGCCGAGCCCGCGTACGGATGCGCCCGGACCATCCGCCCGTAGCTGTAGGCGGTGAACAGCATCGCGGTGAGCGTGACGACGTACGCACCGGGCAGGTGTCCCTCGGTCAGGTCGGTGACGATTCCGTACGTCGTGAACACGGTCAGCGGCACCATGTAGGCCAGGCCGAACAGCACCAGCGAGGGCATGCCGAGCACCCGCTGCAGATGGGTCGTACCGGAGTGGGGGGTGGGCGGGTTGGACATCGAACCCTCCTCGGGGCTCT
>BCRI01000226.1 GCA_001552515.1 Sphaerimonospora mesophila NBRC 14179 = JCM 3151 | reverse complement strand
CAAAGATTGGCGGGAGGGGCACTAGGTGAACAGCCGCGCGAGGCCGCGGCGTCCCCTCCTGGTCGCCCGTGTCATCCGGGCCATCCGCGCCATGCGCCGCATGCGCGCCATGCCGGCACCGCTCATGGACCGCTGCATGGACCGGCGCATGGACCGCCGCATGGGCGTGCGCCCGATGCCCCGCAGACCCCGCATGCCGGTGAGGCCGGAGATCCCGCGAATGCGCGGGGCACCGCGCATGCCGGAGATCCGGCGCAGGCCTGAGACGCGGCGGACACCGCGGACGCCGCGAACGCCGCGCATGCCCTTGACGGCCAGTCTCGGCGTGGTCCGCCGGTTCCGGGTCATCCTGGTGATGATCCGCATGATGACGGCTCCGGCGGCCAGGGTGCCGGCCCCTGCCGCGGCCGCCCTCGGCCGCCGCCTGGCCTGCTCCGTGACCTTGCCGGCCGCTCCCCTGATCGGCTCGGGCGTGGCCGAGCGCACCCTGTCGGCCACCCCGGCCGCCTTCTCGCGCGCCAGCGAGGCGGTCGCGTGCATCCGCTCCTGCGCCCGGCCCCTTATGTCGGCCTTGGCGGCGAGGGCCTCGATGGTGTCGCCGAGGTCGTCGCGCGTGCGCTCGATGTCCTGGCGCACCTTCGCGACATCGTCCTTTCCCTGGCCGTGCTCCTCGGCCGGAGGGGTCGTACGGCGCTGCGGCACCGTGTTCAGCGACTCGGATTCCGTCACCGGTTCGGCGACGTCCTGCCTGTGTACTCCCATGCGTCCGGCAGTGGGCCGAGCGCTTCCGGGGTCGGTCTCGGTCATCTGCGTACGCTCTCCTTCATCATTTCGAGATCCGTCTTGAGGCTCTGGATCGTCTGGTCCGGAGTCGGCCTGGAGACCTGGGACACCTGCTGCTTGCCCATCAGGGCGAGGAGCCCGGCCACCAGCAGCAGCCCGACGCCCACGATCAGGGCGCTCGCCCACCCCGGCAGCACCAGAGCCAGCGCCAGGATCGCCGAGGCCACCAGGGCCGCGGCCCCCAGCAGCGCCACCACTCCCGCGCCGCCGAGCAGCCCGGCTCCGGTCCCGGCCCGCTTGCCCTTCTCCGTCATCTCCAGCCGCGCCAGCCGAAACTCGTCGCGTACCAGGCGTGAGACGTCATCGGACAGCCTCCGGACGAGCTCGCCGGTGGACAGCGATTCCACTTGGTTGGTCATGGACTGCCTCCCTTCCGGATTGGGGAGCGCCTACCCCCAGCCGAGAGGCCTAACCACGGTCCCGCGCGTGGCGGACCCGGGTGCGGCGGTAGATGAAATTTTCAGTAAGGCGATGGCGAGGTCTCTTTCGCCGAAAAGCAAAAGACCAGCCTGCGGCGCTCACTTCTGTCCCCCGGGCCCCGTCGTATGACAGCCGCCCGGTCATTCATTGACATCCCGGGTGACCCCATCCACGATTCCATGGTGGGAGCGCTCCCATAGTACCGGTCATAGTCCGCATCGGCTGCGAAAGCCGCCACCTGGCATTCCTTCCCCGATGCATCCATCCCCAACGCAATTTGGAGACCCCCCAGAAATGCGTACGAGAGCTCTTAGAACGGGAGCGCTCCCACGATCTCGGAGACGGATCGCCTGGGTAGCGGCCGCCGGTCTTACCGCCGGCCTGCTCAGCGGGCTGGCGCAGACCCCGGCCTCAGCGGCCGTCGCCTGTAACGTCACCTACAACACCAACGACTGGCCCGGCGGGTTCACCGCCAACATCAACATCAAGAACCTCGGCGACCCGATCAACAACTGGACGCTGAAGTTCACCTTCCCCAACTCCAGTCAGCAGGTCCAGCAGGGCTGGTCGGCGAACTGGAGCCAGAGCGGCTCCAACGTCACGGCCACGAGCATGTCGTGGAACGGCAACCTCGGGACCGGCGCGTCCACGGACATCGGCTTCAACGGAGCGTGGAGCGGCAGCAACCCCAAGCCGACCTCCTTCACGATCAACGGAGTGACCTGCAACGGCGGGACCCCGACGCCGACCCCCACTCCGACTCCGACGCCGACGCCCACCCCCACGCCGACGCCCACGCCGACCCCCACTCCCACTCCGACTCCGACGCCGACCCCCACGCCGACGCCGACACCGGGGGACAACGCGTACATCGACAACTTCATGACGATGTACAACAAGATCCACGACCCGGCGAACGGCTACTTCTCGCCCGAAGGCGTGCCGTACCACTCGGTCGAGACGCTGATCGTCGAGGCGCCGGACCACGGACACGAGACGACGTCCGAGGCCTACAGCTACTTCCTGTGGCTGGAGGCGATGTACGGCAAGGTCACCGGCGACTGGACGAAGTTCAACAACGCCTGGGCGTCGATGGAAAAGTACATCATCCCCTCGCACGCCGACCAGCCCACCAACGACAAGTACGACGCCAGCAAGCCGGCGACGTACGCGGGTGAGTGGGACGACCCGAGCCAGTACCCGAGCCAGCTCGACAGCAGCGTCAGCGTCGGCCGCGACCCGATCGCCGCCGAGCTGAAGAGCGCCTACGGCACCGACGACATCTACGGCATGCACTGGCTGCTGGACGTCGACAACACCTACGGCTACGGCCGCTGCGGTGACGGCACCACCAAGCCGGCCTACATCAACACCTTCCAGCGCGGCTCGCAGGAGTCGGTGTGGGAGACCGTGCCGCAGCCGTCGTGCGACACCTTCAAGTTCGGCGGTCCGAACGGGTACCTGGACCTGTTCACCGGCGACAGCAACTACGCCAAGCAGTGGAAGTACACCAACGCGCCGGACGCCGACGCCCGCGCCGTCCAGGCCGCCTACTGGGCACTGACCTGGGCCAAGGAGCAGGGCAAGGCGTCGCAGATCTCCACCCCGGTGGCCAACGCCGCCAAGATGGGCGACTACCTGCGCTACGCGATGTACGACAAGTACTTCAAGCAGCCGGGCTGCACCAGCACCTCCTGCCCGGCCGGCACCGGCAAGAACGCGTCGAACTACCTGCTGTCCTGGTACTACGCCTGGGGCGGCGCGACCGACACGTCCGCGGGCTGGGCCTGGCGCATCGGCTCCAGCCACAACCACTCGGGCTACCAGAACCCGATGGCGGCCTGGGTGCTGTCGAACGTCAACGAGCTCAAGCCCAAGGGCTCGACCGCGATGACCGACTGGTCGACCAGCCTCACCCGGCAGATCCAGTTCTACAAGTGGCTGCAGTCGGTCGAGGGCGGCATCGCCGGCGGCGCGACCAACAGCTGGGGCGGTCACTACGCCGCTCCGCCGTCCAACCTGCCGAAGTTCTTCGGCATGGCCTATGACTGGCAGCCGGTCTACCACGACCCGCCGTCCAACCAGTGGTTCGGCTTCCAGGCCTGGTCGATGGAGCGCGTGGCGGAGTACTACTACGCCACCGGCAACGCCGACGCCAAGTCGGTGCTCGACAAGTGGGTGACCTGGGCGCTCGACCACACGACCGTCAACTCCGACGGCACCTTCCAGATCCCCTCCACGCTGACGTGGACCGGCCAGCCGGACGCCAGCTTCAGCGGGACCGGAATGCCGCCGGCCAACACCGGCCTGCACGTGACCGTCGAGGACTACACCAACGACATCGGTGTGGCCGGCTCCTACGCCAAGACGCTGATGTTCTACGCCGCCAAGGCGAACCACGCCCAGGCCAAGAGCACGGCCAAGGGGCTGCTGGACGGCATCTGGAAGAACAACCAGGACGCCAAGGGCGTCTCGGTCACCGAGACCCGGGCCGACTACAACAGGTTCGACGACCCGGTCTACATCCCGTCCGGCTGGACCGGCACGATGCCGAACGGCGACACGATCAACAGCAACTCGACCTTCATCTCCATCCGGTCCTTCTACAAGAACGACCCCGAATGGTCGAAGGTCCAGTCCTACCTGAACGGTGGCGCCGCGCCGTCGTTCAACTACCACCGGTTCTGGGCGCAGGTCGACGTGGCCACCGCCCTGGGCCAGTACGGCCTGCTCTTCCCGAATGGCTGAGCGAGCCTAGCCCCGTTCGGGGCCCTATGTAAGCCGGGGCACGGTGTCGCCTGACCCTTCACCGTGACCCCCTGCCGGGGCGCGGCGGCGCCTGACCCGCCGCCGCGCCCCCGACCCCCCAACCTTGTGAGGCCCACATATGCGTCGTACGTTCCTGGCGCTCGCGGCGGTGCTGCTCACCACCGCGATATCGCCGGTCTCCCCGACCTCGGCCCTCGCCGCGCCCTCGTACAACTACGGCGAGGCGCTGCAGAAGTCGCTCTTCTTCTACGAGGCCCAGCAGTCGGGCAAGCTCCCCTCGACCAACCGCGTCAGCTGGCGCGGCGACTCCGCGTTGAACGACGGCAAGGACGTCGGGCTCGACCTGACCGGCGGCTGGTACGACGCCGGCGACCACGTCAAGTTCGGGCTGCCGATGGCGGCGAGCACCACCATGCTCGCCTGGGGCGCCGTGGAATACCGCGACGCCTACACCTCGTCGGGACAGCTCACCTACCTGCTCAACAACCTGCGCTTCGTCAACGACTACTTCATCAAGGCGCATCCCTCCCCGAACGTGCTGTACGGGCAGGTCGGCAGCGGCAACGCCGACCACGCCTGGTGGGGATCGGCCGAGGTCCTGCCGATGGACCGCCCGGCGTACAAGATCGACTCCTCGTGCGGCGGCTCCGACCTGGCCGGCGAGACCGCGGCGGCGATGGCTGCCTCCTCGATGGTCTTCCGGCCCACCGACCCGGCCTACGCCGACAAGCTGCTGACCCACGCCAAGCAGCTGTACACGTTCGCCGACACCGTGCGGGGCAAGTACAGCGACTGCATCACCGACGCGACCAACTTCTACAAGTCCTGGAGCGGCTACAACGACGAGCTCGTCTGGGGGGCCATCTGGCTCTACCGGGCCACCCAGGACGCCTCCTACCTCGCCAAGGCCGAGTCCTACTACGCCAACCTCGGCACCGAGCCGCAGTCGACGACCAAGTCGTACAAGTGGACGATCGCCTGGGACGACAAGTCGTACGGCTGCTACGCGCTGCTGGCCAAGCTGACCGGCAAGCAGCAGTACGTCGACGACGCCAACCGCTGGCTCGACTGGTGGACGGTCGGCGTCAACGGCCAGAAGGTCAACTACTCCCCCGGCGGCCAGGCCGTCCTCGACACGTGGGGCTCGCTGCGCTACGCCGCCAACACCGCGTTCGTCGCCCTCGTCTACAGCGACTGGCTGACCGACGCCACCCGTAAGGCGCGCTACCACGACTTCGGCGTCCGCCAGATCAACTACGCGCTCGGCGACAACCCGCGCAGGTCGTCGTACATGGTCGGGTTCGGCGACAACCCGCCGCGCAACCCGCACCACCGGACCGCGCACGGCACCTGGACCAACAACCTGAACGGCGAGCCGGAGCAGAGCCGGCACATCCTGTTCGGTGCGCTGGTCGGCGGCCCCAAGTCGGCCGACGACGCCTACACCGACAGCCGGGCCGACTACACGATGAACGAGGTCGCGACCGACTACAACGCCGCCTTCACCGGCGCGCTGGCCCGCCTGTACAAGGAGTACGGCGGCACGCCGCTGGCGGGCTTCCCCGAGAAGGAGACCCCGGACGGGCCCGAGATCTACCTCCAGGCGGCGGTCAACGCCAGCGGCCAGAACTTCACCGAGATCAAGACGCTGGTCTACAACCACTCTGCGTGGCCGGCCCGCGCGCTGACCGACGGGTCGTTCCGCTACTACTTCACGCTGGACGGCGACACCACGCCGAGCCAGATCACGCTGACGGCGGCCTACAACCAGTGCAAGCCGCCGACCGGGCCCACGCAGTTCTCGGGCAGGGTCTACTACGTCACGATCGACTGCTCGGGGCAGGTCATCGCGCCGCAGGGACAGTCCGAGTCGCGGCGGGAGGTCCAGTTCAGGATCGCCAGCTCCGGATCGTGGGACCCGTCGAACGACTGGTCGTACACCGGGGTGTCGACGACGCCCTCCACGCCGGTCACCGTGCAGAACATGACGCTGTACGCCGGGTCGACCAAGATCTGGGGCAACGCCCCCGGCGCCGAGCCGTCCCCCTCCCCCAGCCCCAGCCCCTCCCCCAGCCCGTC